>NZ_JMPL01000130.1 GCF_000735365.1 Kluyvera ascorbata ATCC 33433
CCCGCGTTCTTTAGCCAGCGGCTGTCACCCACACCAGTTAGGGCTCGCCGACGTGCTGATGGCGCTTCGACTGACCGATGAGTTTCCGCAACGACTCATCCTGCTCGGCATCGAACCTAAATCACTGGCACCGGGTATGGCTCTTACGCCGACCGTCGCCCGCGCGATGGAAGATGCCATCGTCCAGGTCGCACGCCTCCTGGCCGATCGAGGTATTGTCGTTCAACCTCGGGAGAGTAAAGCATGATAGACGGTTTCGATAACAATCCTTCTGCACGTCTGGAGCACGCTTTTCATGAGATAGCGGCCAAAAGCATGGCTGGGCTTCCCTTTTATCGGCAGCATATTCCCATTAGGGCATGTGGTTTTCAGCGCTTTGAAGGCCAATGGTTTGGCGCCATTCTGACGCCATGGATGCTACAGCTTATGCTCCTTCCCGGTCCGGGGCAACGTTGGCAGCACCGGCGGGCTGACGAACGCGTGGCCCTGGCGCTCCCGCAGGGTGAGATGCTGTTTCGCCCGGGAGAAATTGCGCCAGATCTTTACTATCTCTCTTGCTCGCTGATGTCACCAATAGATGCTTCCCTTAGCGCTGAGCTTGCTCTCGAACTTGCCGAAAGTAGCGCAAAACTCGCACTCTCGCTGCCGCTTCGCCAGAGGGACGAGATTAATGCTGGACGGCGTGCGCTGCTTAGCGGTAAACGCGCCTCTTCTTCATTTGAGTAAGGTTGAGTATGTGTATTGGCGTTCCGGGAAAAATCGTGGCGGTAGGTGAGTCGATTCATGAACCCGCATGGGTCGAAATTAATGCCATTAAGAGACAAATAAATTTATCGCTGGTTTGCGAAAATTCACCGCAGGAATTATTAGGTTGCTGGGTTCTCGTGCATGTGGGCTTCGCCATGAGCATTATTGACGAGGATGAAGCGGGCAACATCATGGAAATACTCAAAAAAATCTCCGGGGAAGCGATAATACCCTGAAGATTTACCCTGGCTATCTAGCTAACAACTGACTTCTTTATCTCTCAATTAAGGTGCCATCATGGGCGAAATTAGCGTTACCAAACTTTTAGTTATTGTTGTTCTCGTTGTCTTGCTTTTCGGCACCAAAAAACTCGGATCGCTCGGTTCTGATTTCGGTGCTGCCCTGAAGGGCTTTAAAAAGGCAATGAGCGATGACAGCACCACGGCGAATGATGCCGATTTTCTCAACGAGAAAAAAGCGCAGGACGACGTGAAACCCGCTGAAACGAAACAAGAGCAGGCCTGATCATGTTTGATTTTGGCTTCAGCGAACTGCTGCTAGTCATGGTGATTGGGCTGGTCGTTCTCGGCCCAACACGCCTGCCGGTGGTGGTTAAAACAGTTATGGCATGGGTGAAAACACTGCGTTCGCTAGCAACAACGGTACAGACCGAGTTAACCCAGGAGCTCAAGGTGATGGAGCTACAGGATAAACTCAAAAAGCTGGAGTCGATGGGCGCAGAGAATCTGACGCCTGAGCTAAAAAGTTCGCTGGAGACGCTACGCCAGGCAACCGAGTCGCTCAGACAACCGTTTAAAAATGAAACCATTCCAGCGCCAACGATTGGAAAAGTCCAGCCGGACATTGCCACCGACGACAATGAACCCGTGACCAACGAAAAAACATCATGACCGAAGAAAATACCCAACCGCTGATTGGCCATCTGATTGAGCTACGCAAACGCCTGATCAACATCATTTTGTCGATCGCGGTCATCTTTCTGGCGCTGGTCTATTTCTCCAACGACATTTATCAACTGGTCTCCGCACCGTTGATGAAACAGATGCCAGCGGGTGCCAGCATGATTGCCACCGACGTCGCCTCACCGTTCTTCACACCGTTGAAGCTGACGTTTATGGTATCGATTATTCTTTCCGCCCCTGCCGTACTTTATCAAGTGTGGGCATTCGTCGCGCCAGCGCTGTACAAGCATGAGCGTCGATTGGTTACCCCTCTGCTGGTTTCCAGCACCCTGCTGTTTTACCTCGGCATTGCCTTCGCCTACTTTGTGGTCTTCCCGCTGGCGTTTGGCTTCCTCACCCATACCGCGCCACGCGGCGTAACGGTAGCGACGGATATCAAAAATTACCTCGATTTCGTGATGTCGCTATTTTTAGCCTTTGGCGCGTGCTTCGAAATCCCGGTGGCTATCGTGCTACTGTGCTGGATTGGCGTGCTAGAGCCCGCCGATCTAAAGAAAAAACGCCCTTATATTCTGGTCGCTTCCTTCATCGTGGCAATGTTACTGACACCACCGGATGTCTTCTCGCAAACGCTACTGGCTATCCCGATGTATTGTCTGTTTGAGGCGGGCGTATTCTTCTCGCGATTCTATACACCGAAGCAAAATGCAGCCACAGAACTGAGCACTGAAGCGGACGCACAGTAGTGGGAAACGGCCTCTTATGCCGTCTGACCTCTCTGATAGATAGCGACTCAGCAGCACTTTCAGTATTTTCCGCTGTCAGAGTCCTACTGACAGGGTATGCTGCTTTATGTCAGGATGCACAGAACGCTTCACCTTGAGGAACCTCATGAAAAAATTGTTTGTTATCGCCGCACTGATCGTCAGCGGCCTGGTGGTTGGCTGCAATCAGCTCACGCAGTATTCCGTCAGCGAGCAGGAAATTAATCAGGCTTTGCAGAAACGGAATAATTTCTCTAAGGATATTGGCGTGCCCGGCGTTGCCGATGCCCATATCGTCCTGAGCAACCTCTCCAGCGCCATTGGGCGTGAAGAGCCAAACAAAGTGACGCTAAGCGGCGACGCCAAGCTGGATATGAATTCCCTTTTCGGTAGCCAGAAAGCGAATATCGCGCTGACGCTGAAAGCGCTGCCGGTGTTCAACAAAGAACAAGGCGCTATTTATCTTCAGGAGATGGAGATTCAGGATGCGAAAGTCACCCCGGAGAAAATGCAAACGGTGGTGCAGACGTTAATCCCTTATCTTAACCAGTCGCTGCGCACTTATTTCAATAAGCAACCTGCCTACGTGCTGAAAGAAGATGCAAGCCAGGGTGAAGCGCTGGCGAAGAAATTTGCTAAGGGTATTGAGGTTAAACCAGGCGAAATTATTATCCCGTTCACTGACTAATTTCCCGAATACATCCTGTAGCCCTCTTCGTTGGGAGAGGGCTTACTTCAAATTCCCTTCATTATCATCCATAACAAACAAATTTTACGGAAAAGGATGCAAAGGGAAACGTTTACGCTTATCCTTAGTGCCCGGCAAAAAATGACTGATATCCCACCAGCCGGAGCCTCAAATGACCGCATTACCGCAAGTTCTGAAAATTCGCCGCCCAGACGACTGGCATATCCATCTTCGCGATGGTGAGATGCTGAAAACGGTTGTCCCGTATACCAGTGAACTGTATGGCCGCGCAATTATCATGCCGAACCTGGTTCCGCCAATTACCACTGTGGATGCAGCTATCGCCTACCGCCAGCGCATTCTTGATGCTGTGCCCGCCGGGCACAACTTTACGCCGCTGATGACCTGCTACTTAACCGACACCCTCGACCCGAACGAGCTGGAGCGCGGTTTTAACGAAGGCGTATTCACCGCAGCAAAACTGTATCCGGCGAATGCTACCACAAACTCCAGCCACGGCGTTACCAGCACCGATGCCATTATGCCGGTGCTTGAGCGCATGGAAAAACTGGGAATGCCGCTGCTGGTACACGGTGAAGTGACCCACGCGGAGATTGATATCTTTGACCGTGAAGCGCGTTTTATCGACACCGTGATGGAACCACTGCGCCAACGCCTGCCGGGGCTAAAAGTCGTCTTCGAACACATCACCACCAAAGATGCGGCGGAATACGTGCGCGACGGTAACGAACTGATTGCCGCCACCATTACCCCTCAGCACCTGATGTTCAACCGCAACCATATGCTGGTTGGCGGCGTTCGCCCTCACCTGTACTGCCTGCCTATTCTGAAGCGTAACATCCACCAGCAGGCGCTGCGTGAGCTCGTCGCCAGCGGTTTTACCCGCGCATTCCTCGGCACCGATTCCGCGCCACACGCCCGCCACCGCAAAGAGGCAAGCTGCGGCTGCGCAGGCTGCTTCAACGCTCCAACGGCGCTGGGTAGCTATGCCACCGTGTTCGAAGAGATGAATGCGCTGGAGTACTTTGAAGCCTTCTGTTCTCTGAACGGCCCGCGCTTCTACGGCCTGCCGGTGAACGAGGATGTTGTCGAACTGGTGCGCGAAGAAAGCCAGGTTGCCGAAACCATCGCCCTCAGCGACGATACGCTGGTGCCGTTCCTGGCCGGTGAAACGCTGCGCTGGACGGTGAAAAAATAATTTCACGCCCCCTGTTGTAAAAGCCGCAAGGTGACTGTATAAATATACAGTATATTACACAGGGGGCAATTATGCGTATTGAAGTTACCGTTGCAAAAACCACTGCACTGCCTGCAGGGGCGCTAGACGCGCTGGCAGGCGAACTTTCCCGCCGTATTAACGACCAATTCCCGGACAGCGGAGGCACCGTCAGCGTGCGCTACGCGGCCAATAACAACCTCTCCGTCATCGGCGGCATCAAAGAAGATAAAGACCGCATCAGCGAGATCCTCCAGGAAACCTGGGAGAGCGCGGACGACTGGTTCATCACCGATTAATATTTGCTCCCTCATTGTGTTTTTGCCGGGTCGCCCCGGCTTTTTTTCGTTCTTTTCTGCTTGTTATTTTCACATTTATCCCCATCTTTTAGATTAGCTGCAAAAACAATGAACAATATGGTTGTTTATTGTGCGAACAGCCGGTCTATTCAGGAATTTATGTTGCTTTTGATTTCAATTCTCGAGTATTTATTGAATTGTTGTATACTGATAAAGCTTCACAAAAAATTGCATTAAACCTCGAGAGTTGTTGCCTTTTAACACATGAAGAAGGGGTTATGATGGAAAAGAATAATGAAGTCATCCAGACCCATCCCCTCGTCGGATGGGACATCAGCACCGTTGATAGCTACGATGCCATGATGCTGCGCCTGCACTACCAAGACCCCAATCAATCGAGCAATAAAGAAGCTGAAGTTGGCCAGACCCTGTGGCTAACCACCGATGTCGCACGTCAGTTTATTTCCATACTGGAAGCCGGGATTGCCAAGATTGAGTCTGGCGATTACCAGGTCAATGAGTATCGCAGGCATTAATGCTGATACTTTCGTCGTATTAACGACCAACAGGCACCTACGGGTGCCTTAATTATTTTCACCCTTGTATAACAACAGTGGGTTAATTACTCTACCAGACTCTGGCTTTGCGCTTTTCATCGTGTCGGGAATGACTATGGAATACGATCTTATTATTATTGGCAGCGGCTCCGTCGGCGCGGCGGCAGGTTATTACGCCCGTAAAGCGGGTTTAAATGTGCTGATGACCGATGCCCATATGCCCCCTCATCAGCAGGGGAGCCATCACGGCGATACCCGCCTGATGCGCCACGCCTACGGTGAAGGCGAGAAATACGTACCGCTGGTCCTTCGCGCACAAGCGCTGTGGGACGAACTGGCCGCCACCAGCGGCGAAGCGCTGTTCGAACAAAGCGGCGTCGTCAACCTTGGCCCGGTAGACTCCACCTTCCTGAACACCGTCGCCAACAGTGCCGAGCAGTTCGGCCTGGCGGTTGAACACCTGGATGCCGGGGCTATCATGGCCCGCTGGCCAGAAATTCGCGTGCCGAATGACTACAAAGCCATCTTTGAGCCGGGTTCCGGTGTGCTGAAAAGTGAACTTGCGGTGAAAACGCTGATTACAATGGCAAAAGACGCAGGCTGCGCGCAGCTGTTCAACTGCCCGGTCACCGCCATTCGTAACGATGGCGACGGCGTCACCATTGAAACCTCCGAAGGAAGCTGGCGCGGCAAAAAACTGCTGCTGACGGCGGGAACCTGGGTTAAGCAGCTCTATCCTGAACTGCCCATCCAACCTGTGCGTAAGGTCTTTGCCTGGTTCCAGGCCGACGGTCGCTATAGCCGCAAAAATAACTTCCCTGCCTTTACCGGTGAGCTGCCGAACGGCGACCAGTTCTACGGTTTCCCGGCGGTGGAGAATGAGCTGAAGATTGGCAAGCATAACGGCGGTCAGGTCATCAATAGTCCGGAAGAACGCAAAGCGTTTGGCACCGTGGCAACCGACGGTTCAGAAGCCTTCAGCTTCCTGCGCCAGATCCTACCGGGCATTGGCGGCTGCCTGTATGGAGCAGCATGCACCTATGACAACACGGCGGATGAAGATTTTATTATCGACACCCTGCCTGGCCAACCGGACGTGCTGTTTATCGGCGGCCTGAGCGGTCACGGCTTTAAGTTTGCCACCGTGCTAGGGGAAATTGCCGCGCAGTTCGCGCAGCAGAAAACGCCAGAATATGATTTATCACCGTTTGCGCTGTCCCGCTTTAACGGCTGAGCCTCACGGCGCCGGATGCGCTTTGCTTATCCGGCCGACAAAATAAAACGGCCCCGATAATTCGGGGCCGTTAAATCGAGAATGCTATGCGTCGTCTGTTCTACTTTCTGCTCAACAACATCCGCGAACACCTGATGCTGTATCTGGCGCTCTGGCTGCTGCTGGCTCTTCTCGACATCGCCTGGCTCTACTTCAACTAATCGTTCTCAGTTTGCGGGTCCGGGATACCCAAACGCGTATTCAGGCGACCGCGCGACTTGTTAAAAATCTTATTGCCATTCTCACGCCCGGCACGACGCAGACGCTGCTCTTCTTCTGGCAGTTTGTGCTCTTCCTGACAGGCCACGCTGCAGCAGCCTTCAAACTTCTCGGCACAGGCAGGACACTGGATAAACAGCAGATGGCAGCCGTCGTTCAGGCAGTTGGTATGACTATCGCACGGGGTACCGCACTGATGGCAATGGGCAATGATGTCGTCTGAAATACGCTCGCCCATACGCTCGTCAAAAACAAAGTTTTTACCGACAAAACGTACCGGTAAACCCTGCTCCCGAGCGCGGCGGGCATACTCAATGATGCCGCCTTCGATATGCCAGACCTGATTAAAGCCGTTATGTTTCATCCACGCGCTGGCTTTTTCACAACGAATACCACCGGTGCAGTACATGACAATTTTCTTGTCTTTATGCTCCTGCATCATCTCAACCGCTTTCGGCAGCTGCTCGCGGAAGGTATCCGCCGGGATTTCCATCGCCTGTTCGAAATGCCCCACTTCGTATTCATAGTGGTTACGCATATCGATAAACACCGCATCAGGGTCGTCGAGCATGGCGTTCACTTCCGCCGCCTTCAGGTAGTGACCCACATTGCTGGCATCAAACGTCGGGTCCTCAATACCATCAGCCACAATGCGTTCACGTACCTTCATACGCAGCACCCAGAATGATTTCCCATCATCATCCAGAGCAATGTTCAGACGCAGCCCTTTCAACGCAGGATCAAAACTATTCAGGCACTCACGCAGCTTCTCAACGCGGCTCTCCGGCACGCTAATCTGCGCGTTAATACCTTCGCGCGCGAGATAGATTCGACCAAAGACATCAAGCGCAGAGAGCGCAACATAGAGCGCGTCACGCGTGGCTTTTGGATCAACAATGGTGAAGTACTTATAGAATGAGATAGTGGTGCGTGGCTCGGTTTCTGCCAGCATCTTCGCTTTCAGCGTCTCATTCGAAATGCGGTTATGTAACACTGGCATGGTGTTCTTATCCTGCAAAATTGAATGGTGAGTAATAATCGGGGCGCATGATATAGCAATCATCGTTAATTTACATCCCCACATTTTGCGCTACATTCTCATCACGATTACTGATTTGCTGCAAAAAAGTTGAATGAATACTCTCCAGTCGTGACGCAGCCGTTTTGGTTGTCGGAAAAAAAGTGCGACAATAGAAACAGTTGCTTGTAATAACAGGAATGACATGACCCAGTTACCCAAATTTACTGCCTCGTTGCTACATCCTCGCTACTGGCCATCCTGGCTAGGTATTGGCGTACTCTGGCTGGTCGTTCAGCTCCCCTATCCGGTTATCTATCGCCTCGGTAATGCCATTGGCCGCCTGGCGATGCGTCTAATGAGACGTCGTGCCCGAATTGCGTATCGCAATCTTGAGCTGTGCTTCCCACACAAGAGTGAAGCGGAACGTCATGAGATGGTGGTCAAGAATTTTGAGTCCGTCGGCATGGGCGTGATGGAAACGGGGATAGCCTGGTTCTGGCCAACCAAACGCGTCAACCGCTGGATGGATGCGAGCGGTCTTGAGCATATTCGCGCCGTACAGGACGCGGGTCGCGGTGTTTTACTGATCGGAATTCACTTTCTGACGCTGGAAATGGGGGCTCGCATGTTCGGCATCCATAACCCAGGGATCGGGGTTTATCGTCCAAACGATAACCCGGTGATCGACCTGCTTCAAACCTGGGGTCGCATGCGCTCGAACAAAGATATGATTGACCGCAAAGACCTGAAAGGCATGATCAGGGCACTGAAGAACGGTGAAATTATCTGGTACGCCCCGGATCACGATTACGGCCCGCGCGCCAGCGTCTTTGCCCCGCTGTTCGCCGTCAAAGATGCCGCAACCACCTCTGGCACCTGGATGCTGGCAAAAACGTCAAAAGCGTGTGTGGTTCCTTTCGTCCCCCGTCGGAAGCCGGACGGTAAAGGCTACGAGCTGATTATCCTTGAGCCCGAATGCAACCCGCCGCTGGACGATGCCGAGACAACCGCGGCATGGATGAACACCATCGTTGAGAAGTGCATCATGATGGCGCCAGAGCAGTATATGTGGCTACACCGGCGCTTCAAGACGCGGCCGGAAGGCGCACCATCGCTCTACTAGCGAACGTTAACGCACAGCCTCGGCTGTGCGTTTTTGTTTTAGCTTTAAAAGCTGCCCACATTGCAGTGATATAAACACAGGAGCATAATTAGCAGGCTTATAAATATATTCTCTTTTGGCGACGTTTCGCCTGCGGAACCCTATGCAACCCTCAGATGCCCCCATTAACTGGAAGCGAAATCTCGCTGTCGTCTGGCTCGGCTGTTTTTTAACCGGTGCCGCGTTCAGCCTGGTTATGCCTTTCCTGCCACTTTACGTTGAAGCGCTCGGCGTTACCGGCCATAGCTCGCTGAATATGTGGTCCGGTCTGGTCTTTAGTATTACCTTCCTGTTCTCCGCTATCGCGTCACCGCTGTGGGGCGGCCTGGCCGACCGCAAAGGGCGTAAGATAATGCTGCTACGCTCGGCGCTGGGCATGTCCATCGTGATGTTGTTAATGGGGCTCGCGCAAAATATCTGGCAGTTCCTGATCCTTCGTGCGCTGCTGGGGCTACTCGGCGGTTTTATTCCGAATGCTAACGCGCTTATCGCCACGCAGATCCCACGCCATAAGAGCGGCTGGGCGCTCGGTACGCTTTCAACGGGGGCAGTCAGCGGCGCGCTGTTGGGGCCGCTGGCCGGCGGTTTCCTTGCCGATAACTACGGCCTGCGCCCGGTCTTCTTTATGACCGCCGCGGTACTGTTTGTCTGCTTCGTCATGACGCTGTTTTTCATTCGCGAGCAGTTCACGCCGGTATCGAAAAAAGAGATGCTGCACGTCAAAGAGGTCTTTGGCTCGCTGAAAAACCGCGAGCTGGTGCTAAGTCTGTTCGTGACCACGCTGATAATCCAGGTGGCGACCGGTTCTATCGCCCCTATTCTGACGCTCTATGTGCGCGATCTCGCGGGCAACATCAGCAACATTGCTTTCATCAGCGGCATGATAGCGTCGGTGCCCGGCGTGGCGGCGCTAATTTGTGCGCCGCGCTTGGGGAAACTCGGTGATCGTATTGGCCCGGAAAAGATCCTCATCGTGGCGCTGGTTGTCTCCGTACTGCTGCTGATCCCAATGTCATTTGTGCAGAACCCACTACAGCTCGGTATCCTGCGCTTCCTGCTCGGCGCCGCCGACGGTGCGCTGCTGCCCGCAGTGCAGACGCTGCTGGTGTATAACTCCAGCAACCAGATTGCCGGTCGTATCTTTAGCTATAACCAATCGTTCCGCGATATTGGCAACGTCACCGGGCCGCTTATCGGTGCGGCTGTATCGGCCAACTACGGTTTCCGCGCCGTCTTCTGCGTGACCGCCGCCGTAGTCTTATTCAACGCGATTTATACCGGTTTTAGCCTGCGTCGTAGCCCCGAACCTTCCCGTCCTTAAATACAACGCCCGGCGGTTTGCGTTAAATCAAACCACCGGGCGTGTACAACTCAAAAGTTCAGCTATTATTTCCCTGAATACTTCGTCACATTGCAGGGAGTTGAGATGACTTTATACGCCACGCTCGAAGAAGAGTTAAGCAAAATACATCCATATATATCAATCATATATAAAAATCTCTTCTAGATGCACTAACAGTTAGTACCGTCATAGTCGACAATCACAGACTCACAGATGACCTTTGTTCCGTTCCATTGATCCTTATAGATCGACGTATCAATACCTACACCGGGTTGAAGTGTGTACCCGGTCTGGTTGTGAAACTTAACGTACTTTGGCGTTTCTCTGCGGTCGTAGTACTGAGCACCTGAGTACACAAAACCAGCACTAGCCTGTGGAACAATCCAGACCCCCATTGATGCAAACTTACTCGCGTGATCTATCACCTTGTACTCAAATTCTGTACCCGTATAAACGCCTGTATACGCCTGTGATGTGTTTATATGTCCGAATGGTGGATTGCCATATGCAACACGATAGAAACGGTCTGGTGTGTACTGGAGTGCATCAGCAGTGATCCATTCTGCCTCTGGTAGTACCCTCTTCCCTATCAGTACATACTCTGGATTAAGTTCTACACATGTGATGTGAGTGGGTTTGTTTCTTAGGTACTGGTAGTAACTGAGTCTACCGATACCTGCACATAGTTCGATACAGTCACCAGTACAGCCAGCATCAAGAATGAAATCCCATGCAAGGAATTCAGGTGTGAAGAAAGCCCCCGTTGCACCGATACCATCACCACGATAGTTATTAAAGATAAATTCTTTGTCATCTTGTGTTAGCTGCCTATCAGAATGTACTAATTCCATCACCCTATTATGATTAGCAGATTCCCTTTTTGTAACTCTTGCCATAAAATACTCCATACTATTTGTGTACGGGTATTTATG
>NZ_JMPL01000131.1 GCF_000735365.1 Kluyvera ascorbata ATCC 33433
GCGTTTTATGTAGCCCGGCCAAGTGCAGCGCCGCCGGGAAAAGCTCAAGTCTCCCCCCATTCTGCCGATACTCCTTATATTTCTCCCAATAAGGCGTTCACCATGACCACCATCAGCGCTACCTCTATCGCTTCGCTAAAAACTACCACCAGCAACGCCGCTCCGAGCGGTAACGATGCGGCATCACAAATGGCACGTATCACCCAGCAGATTGTTAAACTGACCCAGCAGCTCAAAGAGATTGCTGATGGCAGCGGGAGTACGGAAGAAAAACAAAAGCAAGCGGAAATGATTCAGGAACAGATAACCATGCTGGAAGCGCAGCTTGCTCAGCTACAGCGCCAGCAAGCGGAAAAAGAGCAAGAAAAACTCGACGCCTCGTCGGCCGCGACAACCGGCATCAACTCACCCAGCGACGATCACCAAATCGATATCTACGTCTGATAGAGCGGGTCCTGTTGACGTTTATTCGTCAGACACTGGCTCTGCTCCCGTACCACGTCCCACAGAGCCTGGGCTGCGGTGGAGAGCGAACGATTTTTCCGTCTCGCCAGCATCAGCTGGCGCTCTACGCCTGGTGACATCCGCTTCACCACCAGTGGACTCCCTTCCGGCAACGGTAACGCCAGCGCCGGAATAATGCTGATGCCAATTCCTGCCGTCACCATGGGAAACAGCGTCGCCGGGTGGCCAATTTCCTGCACGATGTTCGCCTCAATCTGATGCAACTGGAGCGCCGCATCAATCAGCATCCGGCTGCCGGAAGCATAATCCTGTAGCACCAGTTCCGCCCCCTGAAGCGCCTGCCAGTCCACTTCCGGCATAACAGCAAATGGGTGATCGTTGCGACACAGCAGGAAGAACGGCTCGGAGAGCACCGTTTCGCACTGCAAATCCCCCACTATGCCAGGATCGATAACGATACCAAAATCAACATCTCCCTGGCGGATACTCTCCAGCACCCACTGCTGCGGCCGGTCGTGCAGCACAAAGCGAATGTCCGGATACCGGCGGTTGCTTTCGGCGATGCACTGTGGGATCAGATGCGCTGAAATCGTCTGGCTAGCCGCCACCCTGACCGTACCACTTAGCTGCTGTCCGGTACGTCCCGCCTCTCGCAACGTGCCCTGTAACTCATCCAGAAGCCGTTCCAGGCGAGCGGCAAGCTGCTGCCCCGCTTCCGTCAGCACCACTTCGCGCGTGGTACGGTCAAGCAGGCGGACGCCCGTCTGACTCTCCAGTTCCTTCACGCTATGGCTGACCGCCGACTGGCTGAGGCCAATTATCTCCCCTGCCCGGCTAAAACTCTTCGCCTGCGCCACCGTGACAAACACCTTCAACTGCCGCAATGAGTAATTCATCTGTTTTTTCATGAATGAATGCAATAAATCAATTTTATTTCTCAAAAATAAAAAAGCAAAATGTATGCATCGATCTTCAGGAGTCTTTATGAAACTTTTCCGCATTTTAGATCCGTTTACGCTGACCCTTATTGCGGTTGTCCTGCTTGCCACCTTCTTTCCGGCTCGCGGCGACTTCGTTCCCTTTTTTGAAAATCTGACCACCGCCGCCATCGCGCTGCTGTTCTTTATGCACGGTGCCAAGCTGTCCCGTGAGTCGATTATTGCCGGTGGTAGCCACTGGCGCTTGCACCTGTGGGTAATGTGCAGCACCTTCGTGGTCTTCCCGGTATTGGGCGTACTGTTTGCCTGGTGGGCACCGATTAACGTCGACCCGCAGCTTTATGCCGGCTTCCTGTATCTGTGCATTCTGCCCGCTACCGTACAGTCCGCTATCGCCTTTACTTCGCTGGCTGGCGGTAACGTCGCCGCCGCGGTGTGTTCTGCATCGGCGTCCAGCCTGCTGGGTATCTTCCTGTCGCCGCTGCTGGTTGGCCTCGTGATGAACGTACACGGCGCAGGCGGTAGCCTTGAGCAGGTGGGCAAAATCATGCTGCAACTGCTGCTGCCGTTTGTGCTGGGGCACCTTTCCCGCCCGTGGACGGCGGCATTTGTGACCAAACACAAAAAGTGGATATCCAAAACCGACCAGACTTCTATTCTGCTGGTGGTCTATTCCGCCTTCAGCGAAGCGGTGGTCAACGGTATCTGGCATAAGGTTGGCGTGGGGTCACTGCTGTTTATCGTCGTGGTTAGCATCGTGCTGCTGGCGCTGGTGATTCTGATTAATACCGTGGTCGCTCGTCGTCTGGGCTTCAACAAGGCGGATGAGATTACGATTGTCTTCTGCGGGTCGAAAAAGAGTCTGGCCAACGGTATTCCAATGGCCAATATTCTCTTCCCGACGTCAGTGTTGGGGATGATGGTGCTGCCGCTGATGATCTTCCACCAGATTCAGCTGATGACCTGTGCGGTGCTGGCCCGTCGCTACAAGGCGCAGGCCGAAAAAGCGCAGGCCAAAGAGCAGGCCCGCGTAGGAAGCTAGCGTTTCAGGGGCTGAACCAGCTGGCTCAGCCCTTCCGTTTTGATGAGCAGCGTCAGCTGCATCAGTTCGCCAAGATGCCCGGCCGGGAACTGATCCTTTCGGGCAAACCACAGCAGATACTCTTCCGGCACATCAATCAGCCGCCGACCTTTGTATTTGCCGAACGGCATTTCGGTGTTGGCTATTTCAATCAGCTGCGCTTTATCCACCTCAGACTCCTAGCAGACGCAGCATTTCAGCTTCGTCGATAACCTCAATGCCAAGCTCCTGCGCTTTGGCAAGCTTCGAGCCCGCGGCTTCACCGGCAATCACCAGGTCAGTCTTCTTCGACACGCTACCGGCGACTTTCGCGCCCAGCTCAACCAGACGCGCTTTGGCATCGTCACGGGACATCTGGCTCAGGCTGCCGGTCAGCACCACGGTTTTGCCAGCAAACGGGCTGTCTATCTCTTCGGCGTTAATCACCACTGGAGCAGGCCAGTTCACGCCCTCTTTCAGCAGTTGCTGGATAACGTTACGGTTGCTCTCTTCGGCGAAGAAGTTGAAGACGTGATTCGCCACCACCACGCCGACATCAGGGACTTTTTGCAGCTCTTCAATGGACGCAGCTTCCAGCGCTTCAAGCGTGCCAAAGTAGGCCGCCAGCCCGGCTGCCGTCGCTTCACCGACTTCACGGATACCTAACGCATAGAGGAAACGAGCAAAGGTGGTCTGCTTCGCTTTTTCCAGCGCACTGACCACGTTCTGCGCCGATTTCGGCCCCATACGGTCAAGCCCGGTCAGTTTGCCTGCGGTCAGGGTGAAAAGATCGGCCGGAGTATGGACATATTCTTTTTCGACCAGCTGGTCGATGATTTTGTCGCCCATGCCGTCCACGTCGAGCGCACGGCGGGAAACGAAGTGCTTGAGCGACTCTTTGCGCTGTGCACCGCAGATAAGGCCACCGGTGCAACGAGCAACGGCTTCGCCTTCCACGCGCTCGACATCGGAATTACACACCGGGCAATGGGTCGGGAAGACGATTTCCTGAGTGTCATCCGGGCGCTCGGAAAGCACCACGTTGACCACCTGCGGAATAACATCACCCGCACGGCGAATCACCACTTTATCGCCGATGCGCAGGCCAAGACGTTCGATTTCATCGGCGTTATGCAGCGTCGCGTTACTGACCAGCACACCGGCTACCTGCACCGGCTCAAGGCGCGCCACTGGCGTAATCGCCCCGGTGCGCCCTACCTGAAACTCCACGTCGCGCACAAAGGTCATCTGTTCCTGCGCCGGGAACTTAAACGCCACCGCCCAGCGCGGCGCACGGGCCACGAAGCCTAGCTGTTCCTGTAAATCCAGCGAGTTCACCTTGATGACCACACCATCGATATCAAAACCGAGCGTCGGACGGTCTGCTTCTACCTTATGATAGTAAGCAAGCACTTCCTCCGGGGAGTCGCACAGCGTGACGCGATCGCTCACCGGCAGCCCCCAGGCTTTAAACTGTAGCAAGCGCCCCAGATGAGTATCCGGCAATTCGCCGCCTTCGAGTACGCCCACGCCATAACAGAAGAAAGTAAGCGGTCGCTTCGCGGTAATCCGCGGGTCTAACTGGCGCAGTGAGCCTGCGGCGGCGTTACGCGGGTTGGCGAACACTTTATTGCCGGTGCGACGGGCTTCGTCGTTGATTTTTTCAAACCCAGCCTGCGGCATAAACACTTCGCCACGCACTTCCAGGCGAGCCGGAATGTTATCTCCGCGTAGCTTCAGCGGAATGGCGCGAATAGTTCGGACGTTCGAAGTGATGTCTTCACCGGTGGTACCATCACCACGCGTGGCGGCGCTGACGAACACACCGTTTTCATACAGGATACTGACCGCCAGGCCGTCCAGCTTAAGCTCGCAGCACCAGGTCAGTTTATCCGTGCTCTTGAGGCGATCCTGAACGCGCTTGTTAAAAGCAAGGAAGCTCTCTTCGTCAAAGACGTTGTCCAACGACAGCATCGGCACTTCATGGCGAATCTGGCTGAACGCCGCCAGCGGCTCGGCGCCAACGCGTTGAGTCGGCGAATCTGAGGTAATCAGCTCCGGGTGCTGCGCTTCAAGCTCGCGCAGTTCACGCATCAGACGGTCATACTCCGCGTCCGGCAGTTCCGGGGTATCTAAAACGTGATACAGATATTCATGATGGCGAAGCGTCGCTCGCAGTTCATTCAGTTGTTGTTCTATAGATTGCATATCACACCATCAATGATAAAAAACCCCCGACAGGCGGGGGTTCAGGAAGGATTGGCAACGCGCGAGCTTATCAGGCGTTAGCGTCTTTGACTTCGCGGATACGGTCCTGATACTCACGCAGCTTTTGCGGCGTCATCATACGGCGCTGATCGTCCAACACCACACCACCCACTTCGTCAGCAATATACTGCGCTGATTGCAGCATCAGCTTGAAGTTCTGCAACTCGTCGCCGTAGGACGGCACCTGCATAAAGATGGTGACACCAGGCGTGAGCATATCGGCCATGGTATCTGGATCAAAAGTACCAGGCTTCAACATGTTGGCCAGGCTAAACAATGCCGGGCCACTGCCGTCCGGGCTGAGATGACGATGGAAAATATTCATATCGCCAAATTTAAAACCGGCCTGCTGGATGCTGTTCAGCAGTAGTTCACCGTTAATTTGCGTACCCTGATGCGCAGAGACGTTCATCACGATAACCGTTTCTTTACGCTCTGGTTTCTCTGGCTGAACGGGTTCAGGCGCAGGCTGGGCAGCAACCGGTTCTGGCTGCGGCGGCTGTACGGGTTCTGCAATCGGCTGTGGTGCCTGCGGTGCGACGGGCTGCTGAGCAACGTGCTGTGGCGCCTGGGCCGCAGGCTGAGGCTCTACCACCGGCGGTCGCTGAGGCTGCTGTACAGGCTGCGGCGGCGGTACCGGCGCGGGCTGTGCAGGCTGATGCGGCTGTTGTGCATGCGGCTGCTGTACCGGCTCTGGCGCGCGCGCAGGCTGAGGCGCCTGACGCTCGTAAGGCGGCTGGTACTGGTGTTGAGGCGCGTGACGAGGGGCTTCATGCTCCCCAGCAGCCCCAGGGGCGTGATTGACCTTGTGGACACGAACTTCACCCACGCCTTCAACATTGTCATCGAAGTCTTCTTCCGATTCATCATCGGCATCACGAGACTTCATTCGCTTCATTGGACGATCGCGGAACATAGATGAACGCTCTTTACGGCTCGTCCAGAAACCATGAACCAGTAAAGCAAGTATGGCGATCGCGCCAACAATGATTAATATCAGACGCAAATCCTGCATCATTATATTCTCTGTTGTTCTAACACCTTGCCACCACGGCAAACATTTACTCACTAAGAGTATTTGCCCATCACGTCAAGTGCAAGTGTGCACATGACATTCACCGCAGAAAGATGAGTAAAATCGTATTTTTTGCTGGTTTTTCGAACATTTCCTAACTGGTCATTGTCCAACAACCCGATAATATATAGACGTCTTTTCAATGTAGTCAGTTAAAGGAGCTTCATCTGACCATGGTTTCATCGCCCACCCCTGCCGCACGTAGCGGCGTTTACTACTTCTCTCAGGGCTGGAAACTGATCGGCATGCCGGGTATCCGCCGATTCGTCATCTTACCGCTGTTGGTCAATATTATTCTGATGGGCGGCGCCTTCTGGTGGCTGTTCAGCAAGCTGGAAAGCTGGATTCCGTCCTTAATGAGCCGTATCCCCGACTGGCTGCAGTGGCTGAGCTACCTGCTATGGCCGGTGGTGGTTATCTCCATTCTGTTGGTATTCGGCTATTTCTTTTCAACCATCGCCAACTGGATTGCCGCGCCGTTTAACGGCCTGCTGGCCGAACAGCTGGAAGCGCGCTTAACCGGCGCAACGCCGCCGGATACTGGGGTGATTGGCATCATGAAGGATCTGCCACGCATCATGAAACGCGAATGGCAGAAGCTCGCGTGGTATCTGCCACGCGCCATCGTGCTGCTCCTGCTGTACTTTATTCCGGGTATCGGTCAGACGGTAGCACCTGTACTGTGGTTCCTGTTCAGCGCATGGATGCTGGCCATTCAGTACTGCGACTATCCATTCGACAACCATAAAGTACCGTTTAAGACCATGCGAGAGGCGCTGCGCACCCGCAAAGTGACCAATATGCAGTTTGGTTCACTGGTAAGCCTGTTCACGCTGATCCCCGTGTTGAACCTGGTCATTATTCCCGTCGCTATCTGCGGCGCAACGGTAATGTGGGTTGACTGCTATCGCGACAAACACGCCATGTGGAAATAACCTCACTTTCAGACGTCATGCTTTACAGACGTTGTTGGCCGGATAAGCGCAGCGCCATCCGGCCTACCTTTTCCCGTTATGCCTTGCCTTATTCCATCCCGATAGCCATTATTTCCCTTCAGTATATAGATATGCGAAATCCTTACTTCCGCAGAATCTTTAAGCAGGTATGCTGGTCGAGTACCCCAAATTTCATACAGTTAAGGATAGGCCATGAGTAAGATTTTTGAAGATAACTCCCTGACTATCGGTCATACACCACTGGTACGACTGAACCGCATCGGTAACGGACGTATTCTGGCGAAGGTTGAGTCACGTAACCCAAGCTTTAGCGTCAAATGCCGTATCGGTGCCAATATGATTTGGGATGCCGAAAAACGCGGTGTGCTGAAACCTGGCATCGAACTGGTTGAGCCAACCAGCGGCAACACCGGTATCGCTCTGGCCTATGTTGCAGCCGCGCGTGGTTATAAGCTGACGCTGACCATGCCAGAAACCATGAGCGTTGAACGCCGCAAGCTGCTGAAAGCGCTGGGCGCGAATCTGGTACTGACCGAAGGCGCGAAAGGCATGAAAGGTGCCATTCAAAAAGCCGAAGAGATCGTTGCCAGCAACCCAGAAAAATTCCTGTTGCTGCAGCAGTTCAGCAACCCGGCTAACCCGGAAATCCACGAAAAAACCACCGGCCCGGAAATCTGGGAAGATACCGACGGTCAGGTTGACGTATTCATTGCAGGCGTGGGCACCGGCGGTACGCTGACCGGCGTTACGCGCTACATCAAAAATACCAAAGGCAAAACGGACCTGATTTCCGTTGCCGTTGAGCCAACCGATTCTCCGGTTATCGCTCAGGCGCTGGCGGGCGAAGAACTGAAACCAGGCCCACACAAAATTCAGGGCATCGGTGCAGGCTTTATCCCAGGCAACCTGGATCTGAAGCTGATTGATAAAGTTGTCGCGATTACCAACGAAGAAGCTATCTCCACGGCGCGCCGCCTGATGGAAGAAGAAGGCATTCTGGCGGGTATCTCTTCCGGTGCAGCGGTTGCCGCAGCATTGAAACTCCAGGAAGATGAAACCTTTACCAATAAGAATATTGTGGTTATCCTACCGTCTTCGGGTGAGCGTTATTTAAGCACGGCGCTGTTCGCAGATCTCTTCACCGAGAAAGAACTGCAACAGTAATGCCAGTCGGTTAAAATCGTGTAAAAAAGCACCCTTCTGGGTGCTTTTTGTGGCATACATCAAACTTTTACCCCCCCTGGCATTGATTCACCTCCGTAGGTCTGGTATTTAACCTCTCATATTTATTTTGAGCCGCGAAATTATTCTTAACAGGTTTTCCACTAGCTGAATCGATTTTATGATTTGGTTCAAATCCTGCTTTCACGGCATAATGTTTAATGATAAGCGAAACGTCAAAGGCCAGAAGCGTCTGCGTCGGATGGTTTGTCGCCGATGGTAGTGCTGATTTTGTGGGCGTCGCTTGATTTGTAATACAGGCTAAAGTCTATCCACCAGGCTAGACTTTAGTTCCACAACACTAAACCTATAAGTTGGGGAAATATAATGTTCCAGCAAGAAGTTACCATTACCGCTCCGAACGGTCTGCATACCCGCCCTGCTGCTCAGTTTGTTAAAGAAGCGAAAGGCTTCACTTCCGAGATCACTGTGACCTCCAACGGCAAAAGCGCTAGCGCGAAAAGCCTGTTCAAACTGCAAACTCTGGGTCTGACCCAGGGCACCGTTGTTACCCTGTCCGCAGAAGGTGAAGACGAGCAGAAAGCAGTTGAGCATCTGGTTAAACTGATGGCTGAACTCGAGTAAGTTCAACGAGTTCTTTTAAATATCAGTCACAAGTAAGGTAGGGTTATGATTTCAGGCATTTTAGCATCCCCGGGTATCGCTTTTGGCAACGCACTGCTGCTGAAAGAAGATGAAATTGTCATCGACCGGAAGAAAATTTCTGCCGATAAAGTAGAGCAGGAAGTTGAACGTTTTCTGAGCGGTCGTTCTAAAGCGTCAGCTCAGCTGGAAGCTATCAAGACCAAGGCTGGCGAAACTTTCGGTGAAGAAAAAGAAGCCATCTTCGAAGGGCACATCATGCTGCTCGAAGATGAGGAGCTGGAGCAGGAAATCATAGCCCTGATTAAAGATAAGAACATGACGGCTGATGCAGCTGCGCATGAAGTTATCGAAGGTCAGGCAACTGCCCTGGAAGAACTGGATGATGAATACCTGAAAGAACGTGCGGCTGACGTACGTGACATCGGTAAGCGCCTGCTGCGCAACATCCTGGGTCTGGCCATTATTGACCTGAGCGCCATTCAGGATGAAGTTATCCTGGTTGCCGCAGACCTGACGCCGTCTGAAACCGCACAGCTGAACCTGAAGAAGGTGCTGGGCTTTATCACTGACGTCGGTGGCCGTACTTCCCACACCTCTATCATGGCGCGTTCCCTGGAACTGCCAGCCATCGTGGGTACCGGTAGCGTCACCACTCAGGTGAAAAATGGCGACTATCTGATTCTGGATGCCGTGAACAACAAAGTTTACGTCAACCCAACTAACGAAGAAATTGAGCAGCTGCGCGCCATTCAGGAGCAGGTTGCCAATGAGAAAGCCGAACTGGCTAAACTGAAAGATCTGCCGGCAATCACCCTTGATGGCCACCAGGTTGAAGTTTGTGCCAACATCGGTACCGTGCGTGATATCGACGGTGCTGAGCGTAACGGCGCAGAAGGTGTTGGTCTGTACCGCACCGAATTCCTGTTCATGGACCGCGACGCGCTGCCAACTGAAGAAGAGCAGTTTGCGGCGTACAAAGCCGTTGCTGAAGCGTGTGGCTCTCAGGCAGTTATCGTCCGTACCATGGACATCGGTGGCGACAAAGAGCTGCCGTACATGAACTTCCCGAAAGAAGAGAACCCGTTCCTGGGCTGGCGTGCCGTGCGTATCGCAATGGATCGTAAAGAGATCCTGCGTGACCAGGTTCGCGCTATCCTGCGTGCCTCTGCTTTCGGCAAACTGCGCATCATGTTCCCAATGATCATCTCTGTTGAAGAAGTGCGTGCACTGAAAAAAGAGATCGAAATCTACAAACAGGAACTGCGCGACGAAGGTAAAGCGTTTGACGAATCAATCGAAGTTGGCGTAATGGTGGAAACACCTGCGGCAGCGACCATTGCACGTCATTTAGCCAAAGAAGTTGATTTCTTTAGTATCGGTACCAATGATTTAACGCAGTATACTCTGGCAGTTGACCGTGGTAATGATATGATTTCACATCTTTACCAGCCAATGTCACCGTCTGTCCTCACTTTGATCAAGCAAGTTATTGATGCTTCTCATGCTGAAGGCAAATGGACTGGCATGTGTGGTGAGCTTGCAGGCGACGAACGTGCTACACTTCTGTTGCTGGGGATGGGTCTGGACGAATTCTCTATGAGCGCCATTTCTATCCCGCGCATTAAGAAGATTATCCGTAACACGAACTTCGAAGATGCGAAGGTATTAGCAGAGCAAGCGCTTGCTCAACCGACCACAGACGAACTGCTGGCGTTGGTGAACAAGTTCATTGAAGAAAAAACAATCTGCTAATCCACGAGACGCGGCCCAAATTACTGCTTAGGAGAAGATCATGGGTTTGTTCGATAAACTGAAATCTCTGGTTTCTGATGATAAAAAAGACACCGGAACCATTGAGATCATTGCACCGCTCTCTGGCGAAATCGTCAACATCGAAGACGTGCCGGATGTAGTGTTTGCTGAGAAGATTGTTGGCGATGGCATTGCTATCAAACCAACCGGTAACAAAATGGTTGCACCGGTTGACGGCACTATCGGTAAAATTTTTGAAACCAACCACGCTTTCTCTATCGAATCCGATAGCGGCATCGAGCTGTTCGTTCACTTCGGTATCGATACCGTTGAACTGAAAGGCGAAGGTTTCACTCGCATCGCGGAAGAAGGCCAGCGCGTTAAAGTTGGCGACACCGTGATTGAGTTCGATCTGGCCCTGCTGGAAGAAAAAGCCAAGTCAACCCTGACTCCGGTGGTTATCTCCAACATGGACGAGATCAAAGAACTGACCAAACTGTCCGGTAGCGTGACAGTGGGTGAGACCCCGGTTATTCGCATTAAAAAATAATGCTTAACCGCATATAAAAATGGCGCCGAATGGCGCCATTTTTTTGCCTATAGGCCGGATAAAACGCTTGCGCCAACCTACGGGTTACAGCTGTGACGTCACCGGACGAAAACACGGTTCGCGCATCAGAACTTTCATTCCT
>NZ_JMPL01000132.1 GCF_000735365.1 Kluyvera ascorbata ATCC 33433
TTATAACCTCAATCACATCAATATGAGAATGACCTCTTTACTTTCAAATGAAATTGATAGGGTTTCGACATGAAGTTGATGTGTTAATTCATACCCCTAAGCACCAGTTGGTAAGTCTGATACGTCAATATAACTAGAATTCCCATCATTTAAATTCTGTCGCTGAACAATGTTGTAATAAAAACATTCGTTCCCTGTGCATATGCTTCCGTTTGAGAGAATACCTGCAATGTATTCAGTTCTTGAATTTCCTATTGTTATGATGCAACACAAATTCTGGTTGATAAGTTGATCTAATATCGGTGTTAGCCGTTTAGCCTGCCTGAGTCGGCCTGGACCATATTGTAATAATTCATGTTTAGGAAAAGGTCTACCCTGGTTCTGAACCAACTTCTTATTAATGAAGCACCAAAGGTTTCGGCCATCCTGTTGACGTAAATATTCCTCTGACATGGGGTAAAATAGGCTGCTCGACTGCATGATGAAATAATAAACTATCTCAATGGCGTTGCTCATTTGCTTTCCAGAAATCTCTCCGTTATAGAACATTTCGGCCCACTCATTATCTTGCACTGGTTTAAATTCAAAGAATACGAATATGGCAGCGATTCTACATGCTTGCTCTATTGCTTTTGCACCCACATCGCGGACATGAGCTAATCCTCCCTTTGGCGCAATTGCGGCTTCAATTTCATTTTTTTTCTTTCGGATAACTTCTTTTGCATCATCGGATAATCTGATTTCTTCTTTTGGGATGCTTTTATCATAAAACCTGGCCTCCAGTAGCGTTAAAATTTTACTGATACGTTCATGGAGTGGTTGTAATGCCAAATTAATCCCTTCGTCATCAAAGTAAGAACTACGCTTACCTATTGAGCTGTTGACATTCGTAAAAAGGATGCGAGCCATAAAACCACTTTCTTTTGCCTCTGTACCATTTTTTTCTAGATATTTCGAAAATACACCAGGTTGAATCATTAACAACATCATCAAACAAAGCTCGACCTCATAGCTTTCGCCATCAGCTCTGTTTAAAGAATATGTACCTCCATCCCACGCTTTGTTCAATAGCCCAAGATGCTTTTTCAGTGGGCCGTTAAAAAATGAAATTGCTTCATCCGTAAAGATCCCTAGTGCCGAATGTTCACTTAACATCTGAATTAATGCCTTACCAGTAACATCTTCCAATATAAATTTGGGTTCGACAGGTCGTGTTGGTTCATTTAGACTGTGAGCTCTTAGTTGCTCCATGGCATCTTCCATTCCACAACCTGTCTTTATTGCTCGTCTTAAACTGGCTTCAAAACCTTGCCTTGCTGTTTTCCAGATTTCATACTCGGTTTTATAGGCGCCAAGTCTTTTTTTATGTTCCTTGCTCATTTTTTCCAGTAGCTGATGGACTGGTTTCATGATTAGCCGAGAAATAAACGTTTTTCCTTCACCTGACTCAGCTAACGTTACGAGATATAAAGAGCAAGGTCCCGGCATTCCAGTGCCGGGAGAAATAATGCAAATAAGATACTGGCAGACCAGAGACAGTGTAGCAAGCATAGTGCTTGCTGTTAATTCGATGGGAATACCAGCAAGCTTGAAAATACGTATAGCCGCATTTTTTAATGAGTCAGGAAAACATTGTATTGGGAATGGGTTTTCCAGTTGCGTAGTCTTTTCTATTTTAATAAGTCCGTTCTTATCATATCCAGTGGCATATTTTTGTTGATTATTCATCATGTTGCCCTTATCAATAGCTGAACAAATAGCACAGAGGTGATGTGTTATATGGGGAATTAATTATTTAATTTATTCTGGTGTTGCCAGGGTAGATTGCAATGAATTATCTCTTTGCTACCCGTTCTTCAATCCATTTATCCAACTCGCTTTTTTTCCACCTTGATGAACGAGATAATTTGATTGGCCGCGGGAACATTCCTTTTTTAATGAGAGCATAAAAATACTTGTCACTGAGTCCGGTATAGGCGGTGATAAAATCCAAGCCGATAAGCCGCTCACCTTCTGGAGGAAGAAGGGTATGAGTCTTCTTGAGCGTTTTTTTAGCGCGTTGGTTGTGCTCTTTCTCTGCGGTAGTGGATAAATTTGCTGCCGTTGGTTTGCTCATCATTGTCGCTTTGTCCTGGTATTTGGTCATTTTGTTTCCTCCCGGTTCCCCTCAGGGGCTCCACGTTCTTGGTGGAAGCCACTCTACATAAGTGCCGGAAGGCCCAGATATCCCGAAAGCAAAAAAAAATATTTAATTTGCTATGACTATTGACGTAATCTTCTTTTCGTGATTCTAGGTGTGGTGTTGTCTGAGCGTTCAGGGCAATGTGTCTTCGTAGGGCATATCGCATTGAAATGACTTGTAGCTTGAGGCATAAAGGAATTTGGGAAATGTGTTGATTTCGAAAGGAGAGGGAAGATGGGAAGGGAAAAGGGTGCTAAGAAATTTAATGATGTGTATGGTACTACACCTAGCGATTATTATTGGACTCGAATTATCCAATATCAATCCGTCATTGAGGCATCTGAACGAGGTGATTTAGGGAAATATCTTTATAACAACTTTTATCAACTGAAGCCTTTAGAGCAGATTTATGTTAGGGAACTAAAGCCTGCATTTGATATCTGGTTGAAAGCCTTTATAGATGAGCCGGAGAAAATACAAACTGCGCTGAAAAAAAAGATCTTTGAAGTCCCTATTGAAATATTCATGATGGTTGATAGAAGTGAAGTCTATGACACATTATTTCATTATCTGTTTAAGGAAGAGGTAACGAAAGACTTTGTGATGGGTGAGTTAGATTGTCTTCTTGATAATGATGCTGTCCCTTATACAAATTATTTTGATGTGTCCTGCTACTTCTTTATTTATGCAACACGGTGTTTTATCGAGGAGGATGTTGGTAATGCGGAAGAGAACCATCTTCGGGCAATGTATGAAGCTATCAATTTCTTGAACAAATTTATGCTTAAGCATGAGATTTATCAGCAAGAAAAAATGAATGAAGTTAAGAAGGATGCATCCAGAAAGGGTGGTGAAAACAGGTTGTCAAAGCTTCGATTACCGGTTGTGAAAATTTTGAAAGATGAGGTTTTGAAAGGTACGACCACTTTTAAAAATGTGCGGGAGCTCACTCAATATATCGTCGGTGAAGTAGAAAGAACTCATCGGGATAAGGACATAGTTTTGCCGGATGATTTATTTGATACCATTTATGGTTGGTCGGAGTCTGCTAAGTCAGACATTTCTATTCTTTATTGGATGTTATTAAATAAAAAATCAACGAAATGAGGCTGCCGGCAAAGGCTTAGCAAAGCATTCTCTTCCTAGAAATCATTGGGATTTGGGTATGAAATGAGCTGTCAAGACGGGCACATTTTTGTTCGCAGGGGAAGACGTAATTGGACACTGAGATTTAAATAGGGCACAGGGTCCGAGATTGTACTTTGTTTACATTAACGCATCGCAACGCTGCTCCTGTTTGCGATTCTGGCGATGTTGTAAGCTTAGTCGGCTTCGAACCTGACTTTATGTGAGATCGAGCGTGTCCGCGATTGCGGCTAAGTTGGTGAGACTGGCGAAAATTTGATGTAAAGCAAGAACGCACTATGCCTGCTGTTCATATCTTCGATCATGGATAAACGCATAAAGGGAGTTTTGAATGGATCGATACTTAGCAGTTTCACGAGCGTTGAAGTCTCTGGCCATGATTGCTGGGGTTATGTGCTGTTATACACAAGCTGCTGAGACACAGCTTAACAATGTGCAGAGACAGTATCTGGATCATCTTATCCATACGCAGCTTAACAACCAGGCTGACCGAGATTATGTGAATAACAGCTGGACGGAAGCACAGAGAGTGGCGGAGTTCATCTGTAGGCCCCTGGCGCAGCAAGAGATTGCTCGCCAGCATGCCGGGGTAGATAAAGTGATCCTCGATCAGGGTAAGGAGAATACACAACATCTCTTGTCAGACCATCTTTTGACTGGCAATGGAGAGTATCGAACCGGCAATACATGGACGCCGTTCTTGTTTGAGTGCGAGATTTCTACACAAACGGGTAAAGCAGTTAAATTTAGACTACTGGATAAAGCTGTAAGAACTATGGCTCCTGGCCCGGCCATCCATCATCGGAACGTTACGCAATGAAATTAAAAATGTCTGTGGCGTGTATCATCTCGTTGATTTCATTTTCTACGTTAGCAGCCAGTTTTGACTGCCATCACGCGAAATACGCAGATGAAAAAGCGATATGTTCAACACCTGCTCTGAACGATCTGGATGTAGAAATGAGCGTTAAATACCATTTTCTGCATGGACTCTTTGCCATGGGGGCTGCAGGAGCGTTAAAGGATGAGCAGGATACATGGCTGATGGAACGGCGTCAGTGCCAGGGGGATATTGGTTGTCTTACAAATCAGTACCAGAAAAGGATAAAGACACTGAACGATTTGTATAACGCGATAGACAAACCCATCTGAAATAAGGGGCGAGTAGCTGACTGCGGTGCTGGCTATACCGCCCCGAGAATGAAGGTTAAGAAAAGACAAAAAAGGATGTGATATGTTCAAGTGGTTTAAATATTTACTCGTCAGGCCGTATACCAAACCGGGATTGTTTCTTCATGTCACCCCCATTGATAATCTCGGCGGGATTATTGTCGCAGATGATGCAGAGAAAGAGACGCTGATCAATAATATAAAGAATGGCAATGAGCAACTTTGCTACGTTGATATCAATCCGACAAAAAATGAATATAGAAATCTAACAATGAAAGGCATTGGTGATAATCGAAAAGGGTATGTATATTGCTTTTTGAATGAAATAAATAGCGCCACATTGTTCTTAAATCTTTTTGGCCGGCATGATCGTGAGTCAAACGTTTGTATTGCGATATCCAGTGCTAATGCGAAAAGCCCAAGATGGTTGCGGTGGATCGATAACTCGCTGATCCTACAAGGAGGATATAAGGGCCCGGCGGTAATAAGGAAATTATGACCGCATTGGGTTTCAGATGTCCTCGCTAGAATGAAGTTAGGTGTGTTATCGGGTATTTAATTATTAGGATGAGAATTGAGTTATGCAGTTTGGGTAATTTAATGTGGGGGTATAGACAGGCAACATAAGGATTGCCAGAACTTATTATTCTATATAAGGCATGGCTGTTTGCCTGATGATACAAAATGCCATTTGATATATACAGGTATTCGTAATATTCTTTAAGGGGATAAACCGTGCATTCTGTGCGGCATGAGGTGAGATATGGCACGGGCCGATTTGGTTCTTAATCTGGTAGAGACGGGGATGCGTGGCGACCTGACTCGCTTTAAAAAGACAGCAGAAGCAATCGCTGCTGAGGCTTCTGCACGTCATCAGCATATCCTTGCTGATAAGCTGAAAACTCTCCTGACTCTATCTCCGCATGCTGAAGGGCGTAGGTTTACCCAGGATGTGGCACTACAGAATGCTTTTTATGAAACGCAGCCTCAGAAGACGTTGTCTGACCTTGTACTGCCAGAAACTGTCGTGAGCCTTGTCACAGAAGTCATTGAGGAACATGCTCGGCGCGATCTCTTGCGCTCTTACAATCTTGAACCTCGTCATAAGCTGCTATTTTGTGGTTCACCTGGAAATGGTAAAACCACCCTAGCGGAAGCGCTGGCTTATCACTTATCAGTGCCGTTCTTTACAGTGAAATATGAAGGTTTGATCACGAGTTACCTTGGACAAACTGCCCAGCAGATAGATAAGCTTTTTGATTTCATCAAGACTCAACGTTGTGTTCTCTTCTTCGATGAATTCGACGCTATCGGTAAAGAGCGAGAGGACTTGAATGAGAATGGCGAAATGAAGCGAGTCGTGAACTCACTCCTTAAGCAAATTGACCTGCTCCCTAGTCATGTTGTTGTTGTTGGTGCAACAAACCATGAGTCGATGCTGGACAAGGCTATCTGGCGCCGTTTTCAGGTACAAGCTACGATCCCATCACCCACTAAGGCGATGGCTGAACGGTGGTTCATCAGTTTTGAGGAAAGAATAGGGCATTCTCTCGGTTTAGCGCCGTCAACACTTGCCCAAAAACTTGCCGGACTTAGTTTCGCTGAGCTGGAAGAGTTTGGACTCGATGTTCAACGTAAGTATGTCCTTGGGCTTCCCCAGAGCGAAAAGAAAATGAAATCCATTACTACGCATTGTCTTAAATTCTGGACAGACCGTTATAAGGTGGACAATAAATAGGGGCGGGCATAGACATCTCCCGAGTGCGGATACTTTATAGGGTTAACGTGATGAGCTCTTCTTACTCGATTCTCTGTTAACTCTTTTAAATGAACTGCCCTCAGAGCAGCGTCCCAGGTTTGCAGTCTTAACTTAAATTTTTCATTTTCTTCAATAGCAGCCGCCGCATGCTTTTTGTTACAACGTTATGCGTCGATTCTTCTGTGCTTTTATATTCAAAACTATTTTAGCGGCAGTATAGTTAAGATATTTTTTCTTTGTCACAACTAAAGTTGGTCGTGCGTCTTTTTTTATATTGTAAACTGATTTTTTGAATTTGGTGATATATCTTTATCGTTCGTGACCTGTAGATGATTTTCTTGGTTTTCGGGCCCCTCTCTCTATGTTAATTTCAATATTGTATTTTTTGTTGAGATATCGTCGAGTTTGGTTGCTTCTATGTAAATCCTGAGTATGAAGAATTCTGGATAAGGAAACTTATATGGATTTGAATCCGCTTCTTGTTTTTAACGCGCCCTCAACTTATGGCAGGAGAGATCGATTGCAAGGAGGAGGCGGTGGTGGTGAGCTTCACACTCCACAGGGCACACAGGCTGCCCGCATATTCCCTAAACTTGATGCGATTGAACAAACATTTGCAGAGCATATCCAGCTTGCTGATGCACCGGATGGTATGGTTCCTGAGAAAGTGCTCGTACTTGAGGTCGCTGGAGACCCCGGAGAACTATCGAATAGACTGAGTCGTATAGAAGGTCTTGAATTTATGACCTCGGTTGTGGAAAAAGAGAAATACTCTGACGACGATTTTTATGTTTTAACAGACGGCGAACGAAAACCTGTCACACGAACACTCTATTTGAGTATGAGTAATCAGGCGGGCTTACAGCGTTTACGGCGTATGTGGACAGCATTTAACGACAACAGAATTATCGACAGAGGTTTTACACCGGTAACCAATGCATTTAGCCAGCTGATCGATATCCGAGCCTGGAGTACCAAGGATCGTCTTGAATCGACCCGATTACTGGAAGATTGGACGGAGCGTGTTGAGCACATAGAAGAATATGGTGATGAGTATGTGCCGTTTGAAATTGAGCTCTGGTATCGCAGTAGCCCTGTTCGTCGCCAGCAAAGTGAAATCCTGCTTCGTGAAGTCATAGAACGCTCTGGCGGACGTATTGATAAAACGTGTTTACACAGTGGTATCCATTACCATGCTCTGCTTGGTTTTTTGCCTGTTAGTCGAGTCAGTGAGGTCCTTGAGCAAGGCGCAGAAGTCTTAGAGATAATGAGATGTGATGACGTCATGTTCTTTCGCCCTCTTGGTCAGTGTTACACACCTGGGATCACGCTAGAAGATATTGGGGACCCTGGGCTACCTCAGTTACCTGAGTTAAGGGAGGATGAAGAGCTATCTTCGCCGTCCGTTGCTCTGCTTGATGGCCTGCCGCTTGAGAACCATCTGGCGCTGCGGGGGCGTATTGAGGTCGACGATCCTGATGAGTTTGCCGAAATGTATGCAACAGCTACAGAACAGGTGCATGGAACGTCGATGGCGTCGTTGATTATTCATGGTGATATGAATGGTCAACCAGAGTCGCCACTGGAACGTCGACTGTATGTCCGCCCTATAATGGCTCCGGAGGGAATACAAGCAGAAGGGAGGCGCCGTGATGAGCATATTCCCGTTGCTTACTTGCCTGTTGATCTGATCCATCGGGCCGTATTGAGGATGAAAAGAGGTTCTGCAGAGATAGGACCGACCGCACCAGGGGTTGTGATTATCAATCTGTCAGTGGGGGACCGTTACCGCTTATTCGATACGCAGATGAGTCCATTTGCGCGTATGCTTGATTGGTTGTCATTTACCTACAAAGTTCTTTTTGTGGTCAGTGCCGGAAATCATGACCCTTCTTTGCACCTTGAAGGTGTCCAGGAACAGCAGTTTAACGCCATGACTCCAGTGCAACTGGAGGAGGCTGCATTACGTGCAGTTATCCGTCAGCGCCACCTACGACGAATGATGTCCCCGGCTGAAGCCATTAATGCCATTACGGTCAGTGCAGTGCACGAAGATCAGTACGCTGGACCACTGCCCGTCAGGCGTATTGATGTGCTAAGCCAGTGTGGCCTGTTCAGCCCGACCAATCCCATTACCTTGGGGCGGCGGAACATGATTAAACCGGAAATTATGATGCCTGGTGGGCGCCTGACGTACGTAAATAATACGTATCGTGCACGGGATGACGTCGTGCTGACCTCTCCGGCGAGCAATGCTCAGGGGCCAGGCATAAAAACGGCCTTGCCGTCGCCATTACCTGGCAATGTAAACGGATATGGTTATACCGCTGGAACCAGTAATGCGGCAGCGCTTGCGACCCGCCGTCTCGCATTTTTATACGAATCCTTACAGGATATGAAAGCCTTTGATGAATCGCAGGCTCTGTCGCATGCCCCTGATGCGGTTATTCTCAAAGCGTTAATGGTTCATGGCGCTGAATATCAGGCAGTGGCACGGGAAGTCATTGAACAACATTTTAAAACAAGAGAGACTTCACGGACGTTTAAATCACATCTTAATCAGATGTTTGGGTACGGACGCGTAAATGAAACCCGGATCCATGGGTGCCTTAACAATCAGGCCACGCTTATCCATACTGGAACAATTGGCCACGAACAGTCTCAGGATTATACGCTTCCGTTGCCGGTGAGTTTATCAGCAGTCACAGTCTCGCGAAGATTAATCATTACCTTGGCATGGCTGTCACCTATCCGATACGATCACCAGGACTATCGTGTCGCTCAACTCTGGGCATCGCCAGGGCAAGACTTATTAAATGTTAATGAAGCCGACTATTATCATCATTATTTGAAAAATGGCACTGTATTCCATGAAGTTAGAACGGGCGAGGATGCCAGCATCTTCACCGAAAATGATCGGATTAATATTCGTGTAAATTGCAGGCTGCTTGCGGGGATTACGGAAATGAACATTCCTTACGCATTGGTTGTGACTTTGGATACTCCCGACGTTAATGTGCCGGTATATCAGGAAGTCAGGACCTTGCTTGAGGTAGATGCAGCACGGCAACAAGTACGTTAAATGGGCAATCACCCTAGGCGATTAAATTTCTCCATTGAAATGCTGGTCATTACGATGGCCAGCATTATGCCGCGTCTTTCAGTCGGTAACTTTTGTTTCTCCAGACTTAATTAGTAAAGTTGGCTGTGTTTTAGACAATTGCATGCTACTGATAAGGTTCAACACTGGGCTTAATACCGAATATCCACCCGGCCCCGAATGCCCCCCCCTCCTACATCCAGGGCTGATATCAAGGCGTTCCAGGGAGCATCCGCAGAAGCGTAACCACGACCACCGTTCATAAATACAGAAATAGGTCGCTGCTGATCGTATGGGTCTTGTTTGTACGGCCCCCGGTCCACTGCATATGTTACTACAGTCTGTGAACCGGTTGCACAACTCGCCGCATCGTTTATTAAAACGGACAGCAAAGTCTGCCATGGCTCCCCTGATATTTTACTATTACATGAGCTTGTCGATAAATCATTGTACACGCCAAGAGAGCAATAAGAGGTGTAAAAATCAACAGCATATTGAACATTTTGCCCGGCATAAGGAACAGCATAAAAATACTGTGTCACTGGAATTTTTACTGTTTGGCTAAAACCAGTGGGTGCCCCTACATAGGAAACTTCACTTGATGTTTCAGTTTTATTATTATTTCCCCATTCTGTTATCACTCTGACAGCAGTGGAAGCAAAGTCCTGTTTTGTTGCAGGGTTTATGGGGATCCAGTCGGCTTTTGAGTAGCCAAGAATGGGTAATGTTAACGTTTTACCTGCATTATTAACCAGAGGGACCGTCGTTTTGAAGCCAATTCAACTTCTTTTATCTTAGGCACAATTGTCAATTTAGAGAGGGGCGCCCCAGCTAACAAATTAGGGCCTCCCGCATTAACAAGGCCAACCTGTTCGCCAATATATTCATTAACATCATCTTCGCTTTTTGCCCCAGCACTAACGGTAATTGTATTTGTTGCTTCATCCATTGATGTTGCTACATGTCCAGTATCAAAATCAGGTACTGTGATATTTAAATCTGCGGATTTCCAGGTCGCAATATTATTGAAACGGTCAAAAAGATGCGCCTGGAATCCCACGTTCTGGCTATCAGAGGCAACCGCCGCCTGAGCAAGATTATTATAAGAATCGACTACGGTATGGGCCGCATCAGGAGCTGCACCAATTGTGCGGACAGTATCCTGCAGATTTGGCAGCGTATTACCGAATGCCGCACTGTTAACCTGAACGGTTATGGCATATTGCTGTGCTTTAGTGGCGGTCAGTACCGCAGTGTAGGTCCCATCCTGGTTATCAACAACATTTGAGACAGCCACGCCAGCGCCAGCATCAGCGGGTGTAACGTTGAAGGATACTGTCTGGCCCTTCACAGGATGATGTGCAGAGTCATTAATAGCTAGCGTCAAGGTCGCTTTTGTTTGTAAATCAGTATCAGACTGCTCGCCCGCAGTAATTGTCTTATTTGTCTGGATTGTAACAACAGAGAGTGTTGAATTAGCCGCATCAGGTACGGGTTGACCAACCTGAATAAGC
>NZ_JMPL01000133.1 GCF_000735365.1 Kluyvera ascorbata ATCC 33433
CTGCCGGTTGTGGTCGCGCTGGGAATTGACCCGGTTCACTTCGGGATCATCATGATGATGAACCTGGGGATTGGCCTCATCACGCCGCCGGTTGGCTCTGTGCTGTTTGTGGCGAGCGCCGTGAGCGGGCAGAAAATTGAAACGGTAGTGAAGGCGATGGTGCCGTTCTACTGCGTACTGTTCCTGGTGCTGATTATCATCACCTATATTCCGATGCTTTCGCTATGGCTGCCGGGGCGGTTCCACTAGGCCCGGGCGACGTGATTTTTTCGATACTGCAAGGGGGTCTCACCGATCCCCTTTTTAAATGAGCTAATAAAGTAGGTCACCTCAGAAAAGCCCACTTGACCCGCAATCTCACTTACCGGCAGCGCGCTGTGCAGCAGCAGCTCGCAGGCTCGCCGCAGCCGGATGGTGTTGAGATAATCGTGAATATTCTCGCCCGTCTCAGCGTGAAAGCGGCGCGACAGATAGCTGCGTGATTTCCCCAACTCCTGCGCCAGCGCATCGAGGCTGAACTTCTGCCGATAGTTTTCCTCAATCCAGAACATGACGGAACTGGCGATACCGCGCGCGGATTCCGGCATTTTTTCCTGCGCAGGCGGCAGCATATTGAACAGCGTCATCAGCATGCAGGTGATTTGTTCGGTGCTGAGCCCGGAGGCGTGGGACATAGAGGCATACAGGCTGAACAGGTGATCAATGTGCGCGTGCTGGTCGGCTAAATCCGCCACGAATGCCGGGCGGCCGCGAGCCGAAAGTGCCTGTAGGCGGCGATGATTCTCCGGAAAGTGGCGCAGCAGCGTTGCGATGGCGTGCTGATCGACATGGATAATCGTCCGCCGGTAACTATCCTGCGCTTTCTCATCGACCATAATTTTATGCAGCGTGAATGGTGGGAAGAAAAAGAGCCTGCCGGGGCGCATGGTGTATTGGCGATTATCGACGATCACCACGCCAAACCCCTCTTCAACATAGAGAATTTCCAGACACTGATGCCAGTGCTGATAGCGCACGGTATTGGCAAAAAGGCGACTAAACGACGCTACGGCGTCATTTAGCGTGATCAGCTCCAGATGTTCGGCGTTCCAGGACGAAGTCATGTGCAATAAATTTAAATTTTTGCCGGGTTAATCTTACTACTAAACCACTGTTTTAAATTTTATCAAGCGGCGGTTCATTGAATAGTATCAGTTGTGACCGGGTTAACATTTCTACGCCACCCCGATTCTCTATGCTTTAGCCACTTTCGAGGATGGTTAAATTAGGGGTCAGGACAGTGGCGGAAATATCAAAAATATTGTCATCACGACAGGACGTAGCGGATACGCTAACGGCGATGCTGAGCGCTCTCGATAAACAGTTTCCCGCCAACGTTGCACAGTTCTCGCTGGGGAAAACCTGCGCGCACTACAGCACGGATATCGCGGAAATGGAGGGCTTATCGAGAGCGCTTTGGGGCCTGTTCCCGCTGCTGGCGGGGGGCGAAACGGTACCGTTTATCGATAAGTACCTCACGGCGATTAAATTGGGTACCGACCCACAAAGCCCGTCCTACTGGGGCGAAACCGGGCCGTACGACCAGCGTCTGGTTGAGATGGCGGCCTACGGACTCGGTCTGGCGCTGTTGCAGGACAAGCTGACCCGTCACTTTAGCGCTACCGAGCTTGAAAACCTGCACCGTTGGTTGAACCAAATCACCGATGCCCAGATGCCGGACAGCAACTGGAACTACTTCGCGATTATCGTGCAGCTGGGCTTTAAGCGTGCCGGACTGCCGTATGATCAGGCCGCTATCGACCGCCGCTTTACGATGATGGAAGCCTACTATCTGGGCGGTGGCTGGTACTCCGATGGTCCGGGGCGTCCGAAGGATTACTACATCTCGATGGCGTTCCACTTTTACGGCCTGATTTATGCCACGCTGAACGCGGAGGATGACCCAGCGCGCGCCGCGATGCTGCGTGAACGCGCCTGCCTGTTTGCCCAGGATTTTATCTATCTTTCCGCTGCCGACGGAGCATCTGTACCGTTTGGCCGCAGCCTGACCTACCGCTTTGCGATGGTCGCTTTCTGGAGCGGCGTGGCCTTCGCCGGGCTCGACGTGTTCCCACCGGGCGTGGTGAAAGGCATTATCTTGCGTCACCTGCGCTGGTGGCTTGAACAGCCGATTTTTGACCGCGATGGCATCCTGACGCTGGGCTTTGCCTACCCGAATCTGGCGATGTGCGAGGACTACAACTCGCCGGGCTCGCCGTACTGGGCGCTGAAGGTATTCCTGATCATGGCGCTGCCGGAAACCCACGCTTTCTGGCAGGCGAAAGAGCTGCCGCTGCCGAGTCTGGAACCGGTGCATGCGATTGTACCCGCCCAGCAAATTTTGCAGCACAGCGACAACTCGCAGCATGTGGTGATGCTCACTTCCGGTCAGCTCGAGCTGAACAACTATGTCAACACCGAGGCCAAGTACACCAAATTTGCCTACTCAACGCGCTTTGGCTTCACCATCGAGCGGGGACGTTACGGCATTAAGCACGCGGCCTGTGACTCGATGCTGCTGCTGTCGGATAACGACAACTACTGGCGCGGTCGCCGCGAATGCGAGAGCGTTGAGATGCTGGATGGCGCTATTTACTCACGCTGGCTGCCGTGGCACGACGTGCAGGTGGATACCTGGCTTATCCCATGCGGCGATTGGCACGTTCGCGTTCACCGCGTGAATACGGCGCGTCGCCTACAGACGGTAGAAGGGGGGTTTGCGGTGATGAAAGCCGAGGCGGAGCTAACCGTGCATCAAAGCCTGGTGAATGCGGCCAACGGCGTGAGCGTGGTGGTGGATCTCTCGCCGTTGGCCGTTCGCGTTGCCGATAGCGTCATTACCCCGCCGAACAGCAGCGTGATGTTTGCTGAGTGCGCGGCAATCCCAACGTTAACGGGTGAGATAGCACCCGGTGAACACTGGCTATGCTGCGCCGTGGTGGCAAGCGGTAACCACAATATGCTGTTGCCAGCATTGCCAACGCTGCATATTGAAAATAATACGCTGAACGTGACGGATAACGTCAGTGGAAAAATAACAACGCTGAATTTTTAAATACCCGGATAAAACAATAAACCGGAATACCTCCTGACAAACTCTGTATCACCATGATGCAGAGTTTGTACCCCTACATCGTCTTGTCGAGGACCGTATGGAAAAACTATCGTCAACAAACAGGCTGGAATATTACAAAATAAGTTCATTTATCTTTTTATATTTCTTTACCTGGTCAGCCAGTATTGGTTTATTTGCCATCTGGCTTGGACAAAAAGCAGAACTCAGCGGTGCGGTAATTGGTACCGTGTTTGCCGTAAACGGCATATTCTCCGTTATTCTTAAACCGATTTACGGCTACATACTCGATAAAATAGGGATGAGTAAATATCTGCTCTATTTTGTGGTGGTAATGTCCGCCCTGATGGCGCCATTCTTTATTTATGTCTACCAGCCGCTCTTGCTCTCCTACACCACCGTGGGGATTATTGTTGGTGCTATTTATCTGAGCTTCGCGTGGTATGCCGGCGTGGCGGCCTGTGAATCCTATGCCGATCGCTACAGCCGTCTGAATAGCATGGAGTTTGGCCAGATTCGTATGTGGGGCTCGCTCGGCTGGGCGGTGGCGTCGTCGTTCTCCGGCCTGCTGTTTAATATCTCCCCGGCCTACAACTTTATTCTCGGCAGCGTGGCATCGCTGGTCATGCTGGCGGTGTTGATTAGCCTGAAAGTGGATACTGAAACCAGCAACGCCAGCGCGGTTATCTCGAAGGATAAGATTGTCCTGAAAGACGTGTTCGATCTGCTGAAAAGCGGCAAGTTCTGGGCTTTCTGCCTGTATGTGGCAGGCGTAGCGTGGATGATGTTTGTAGCTGAGCAGCAGTTCTCACGCTACTTTGTCACCTTCTTTAGCGATGTGCACGAAGGCAACACTATCTTCGGTCTACTGGGAACCGTGCAGTCCGGCACCGAGTTCGTGATGTACATCTTTATGCCGATGTTCGTTAACTATATTGGCGCAAAACGCGGCCTGATCATTGTAGGGGCGCTCGTTGGTGCTCGCCTGGTGATTTCCGGCCTGTGCGACTCACATCTGTTGATTTCGGTTATTAAACCGCTGTACGGCCTGGAAATTTGTCTGCTGCTGGTATCGGTCTTTAAATATATTGCCGAGCATTTCGATAAACGCGTCAATGCCACCATGTATTTATTGGGTTATCAGGCCATGTTATATATCGGCAACGTGGTGGTCTCTTCCCCGGCAGGTTTATTATACGACCGAATTGGATTTGAAAAGACTTATATTATTATGGGCGGAATTGCGCTGTTCTTTACGCTGGTGTCCGCATTCACTTTATCCTCCTGTAAACGTCAGAATCATCGCCAGCCTGCACTTGATGTCGCTGAAAATGGTATTTCTAAATAAGCCTTACTGAATGAAGGAACCGAATATGTTAAACCCTATCGTTGAGGAAACCCTGCGCGAATTTCCGGGTGCACCCGTTAATCTTCAGACGTTTAACGATGAGCTGTGCTCGGCGCGTAGCCACGTCCTTAAGCTGATTAGCCGTCATTTAACGGATTTCGGTGATAAATTCCCGGGTGAAGCCTGCGTGGACGGCTATTATCCGCTCACCGAAAATGTCGAGTGGACGACCAGCTTCTGGACCGGGCAGCTGTGGCTGGCCTGGGAGATGACCGGCGAGGAGAAATACCGGGCGTTGGCGGAAAAACACGTGCGCTCGTTTGGCCTGCGTATTGCGGGCCGCTGCGACACCAACACGCATGACCTGGGCTTTCTGTACACGCTTTCCTGCGTGTCAGCGTGGCGCTTAACCGGCAATCGCGATGCGCGCGGCTTCTCTTTGCAGGCAGCGGAAGCGCTGCTGGAGCGCTTCCATCGTAAAGCGGAAATTATCCAGGCCTGGGGCGTACTGACTGACCCGGAGCAGGCGGGGCGCATGATTATCGACTGCACCATGAACCTGCCGCTGCTCTACTGGGCCACTGAACAAACCGGCGATCCAAGATTCGCCGATGCCGCACGTGCCCACGTACGCCAGTCGGCGAAGTATCTGGTGCGTGAAGACGCCTCGACCTACCACACCTACTATATGGATGTGCAGACCGGCGCGCCGCGCTTTGGCAAAACGCAGCAGGGCTATGCGGATGATTCCTGCTGGTCGCGCGGTCAGGCGTGGGGCATTTATGGTTTCATGCTGAGCTTCCTCTATACCGGCGATAAAGAACTGATTAGCCTGTCGAAAAAGCTGGCGAACTACTTCCTCAATCGCCTGCCGGAAGACCACGTATGCCACTGGGATCTGGCGTTGGTGGGCACCGACGCGCTGCGGGATTCATCCTCGGCGGCGATTGCGGTGTGCGGCTTGCTGGAGTTGGTGAAGCATCTGCCGACCACCGATCCGGATCGCGAGCGCTATCAGCAGTGGGCGATGGGCATTATGTCGTCGCTGTCGAAACATTATCTGATGGGCGTGGACGAGCCGGGTACCGGCGTGCTGAAACACTCGGTGTATCACTTCGCCAGCGATAAAGGTGTGGATGAGTGCTGTAGCTGGGGGGATTATTTCTATGTGGAAGCGCTGGTGCGCATGTCGCAGAGTTGGAAGCTCTACTGGTAGATGAAACAGGCCTACGGAACGGTAGGCCTGATAAGCGCAGCGCCATCAGGCGTGGTGCTGCGCGAATGCCGGATGGCGACGTTCCGTCTTATCCGGCCTACTACGACACTCGGAGGATTAAACGCCCGCTTCCAGAATACGAATCGTCGTATCCAGAACGTCGCCTTTCACCGCTTCGCTCCAGGCTTTCATGTGCGGCGTCTGCAGGTGCGCTTCAAGGTGCGCTACGCTTTCCCACACTTCAACCATCACGATGGAATCTGGTGCTGTGGTCTGGAAGCTCACGCCTGCGGCGTGGTCCACCATCGGCGCGTAGCCGTGGCAGCCGTCTTCTTTCAGTACGGTTGGGATAATTTTGGTGAACTGTTCCAGTACCGCCTGACGATGATGTTGGCCCGGACGAGTACGGATTTCAGCAATAACTGTCAACATGATTAACTCCTTCTAATTCCAGGTTACCAGTTAACCAAAAATCTTCGCAAGATGCTCGCGGTATTCTGCAACGTAACGTGGAATGTCAGGCATTTTAATCACGTCGTTGGCGATAAAGGTCGGCAGCGCTTCCATTCCAAGGAACTGGTTGGCTTTGTGGAACGGCAGGTAAACGCCGTCAACGCCCACGCCGTGGAAGAACTGCTCTTTATCGGTAAAAGCTTCCATTGGGGCGTTCCAGGTCAGGGACAGCATATAGGTTTTGCCCTGGATCAGACCGCCGGAACCATATTTTTTGCTGGCGTCGGAGCGGGTACGGCCATCGCTGGCGTACAGAGAACCGTGGCCTTCGGTGAACACATCATCGATATATTTTTTGACGGTCCATGGCGCGCCCATCCACCAGCCCGGCATCTGCCAGATAACGGTGTCGGCCCACAGGAAGTTTTGGACTTCGGCTTTTACGTCATAATCGCTATCGGCGCGAACCACTTTAACATCATGCCCGAGGTCGCGCAGGAAGGTCTCCGCGACTTCAGTCATGGTGTCGTTCAGTTGGCCGTTAGAATGGCCGAATTTCTTCGCACCGTTGATAATCAGGATGTTGCTCATGATGAATCCTCAAAAGTTGGCTTTTGAGGGGCATGATACTCGTCTTGCTGTAACGATTAAATGTGCAAAATGTGCAAAGTCTTTTGCTGAATTAGCAATAATTAGCTACCCGCGAATCGTCACCTCAAAGCCGCCGCCGGGGGCATTAGCAAACGTCGCTGTCATCCCATGCAGCGTCGCAATCCGCTGAACAATCGACAGACCAAGTCCGCTGCCGGTTTCATCCTGCCCCGGCGGGCGATAGAAGCGCTCGCCGATGCGTGCCAGCGCTTCCGGCTGAATGCCCGGCCCGTTATCGCGGACTATGAAACCTTGGCTGTCCAGCGTGACGTCAACGACGCTACCCGACGGGCTGTAGCGCACGGCGTTATCCAGCAGATTACGCACCAACAGGCTCATCAGCAGCGGCTGGGCGGTGCGGGTAACCTGCTGCGCGTTCAGGTGCAGGCGAATTTCAATGCCCGCCTTCTGCGCGGTGTGATAGATATCCATCACCGAGGATTGCAGCAGATCGCCAAGATTCACCGTTTGCACATCGGCGAGTTGTTCTAACGAATCAAGACGGGAAAGCGTCAACAGTTGCTCGACCAGGCGAGTGGCGCGGTCGATACCCGCGTGCAGCTGCATCAGCGCCTTTTGCTGGCTTTGCGGATCGTCCTGCGACAGCTGTGCTACTTCGGCCTGCACCCGCAGTGCGGTGAGCGGGCTGCGCAGTTCATGGGCGGCATCGGAGGTGAAGCGTCGCTCGCGAGTCATCATATCGTGGGTTTTGCGGAACAGCAGATTCAGCGCATCCAGCATTGGGCGCACTTCGTTCGGCACGCCCTGGGTATCCAGCGGCTCGCCGGAGTCTGGGTGGCGCTGGCGCAGGGTGCGGGTTAATTTTTTGAGCGGCGCTAGCTCGCGGCTAATCAACAGAATCAGCAGTAAAAAGGTCACCGGCAGGGCAACCAGCCACGGCGTTAGCTGGCCGGTGATGATGTCCAGCGCCATCTCCTGACGGTAGTCCCACTCCTGGCCGACCACGATCCGGTATTTTTTATCGGCGGTAGTCAGCCACAGAAATCGCCAGCTATCGTCATCGTTGCTCAAGTGACCGTCGTCAAAGCCTTCCCGGCGGTAGTGATAGGGAATGAACGGTCCGTTCTCGCCGTCGTGCAGCACCATGTTGCCGTCGACGGTATAGATGGCGAACGCCAGCGCGTCTTCATCAAGATGCCCGTGTTTAACCTTCTTAGGCGCGCGAATCCACTGGCGGGACGTCGGCAGGTCGGCGAAATCCATCGCGCTGATGCGTTTGGCAAACAGCATTTGCTGGGTATCAAACAGCTTGTCCAGCTTATCGGTGGTTTGCTTCCAGGCGATGACGCTGGCAAAACACCAGGCCACGGCGGAGAGCAGCATAAACAGCAGCGTCAGGCGAACGCGCAGACTCAGGCGGCGGAACAGGTTCATTGGTCACCTAACGTGTAGCCGATACCGTGGACGGTACGAATAAACGGGCTGCCGAGCTTGCGGCGCAGATGGTGGACGTGTACTTCAATGGCGTTGCTGGTGACCTCTTCATCCCAGCTGTAAAGCTTCTCTTCGATGAGCTTACGCGGCAGTACTCGCCCGGCGTTGCGCAGCAGCAGTTCCAGCAGGGCAAACTCTTTCGGCTTCAGTATCAGCGGCTCGTTTTTAAATGTGGCGGTCAGATGGTTTGGGTCAAGCTCCACCTCGCCGTGGCGCAGTACGCTGCTCGGTTGGCCGTGGGCGCGGCGAATCAGCGCTTCCAGTCGGGCGGCGACTTCAATCAGCGCGAACGGTTTGCAGAGGTAGTCGTCAGCGCCTAAGCGCAGCCCTTCTACGCGCTGGCTCAGCGCATCGCGGGCGGTAAGAATGAGCACCGGTTCGCGGCGAGATTTTTCGCGCCACTCGCGCAGAATGTCCAACCCGTGGATGCCGGGCAGGGTGAGATCCAGGATCACCGCATCGTACGGGGCGCTATAGAGCGCAATTTTGCCCTCTTCACCGCGGGTAAACCAGTCAATGCTGAAGCCCATTTTGCCGAGCCCGGTTTTGATGCCGTCGCCGATAAGCTTGTCATCTTCCACTAATAAAATGCGCATCTGCTGCTCCTTGCCTGCTGCTCTGTATGCCAAGTAAACCGCGCCCTTGCGGTTACTGTACAGCAAAAATAAATCTTTTTTCCCCTTAAGAAGTTGTTAAGAAATGGCGGGTGTAATAGTCCTCATACAACACAAAAGGGAGAACACATCATGAAGAAACTTGCTGCTATCGCCGCTATCCTTGCTCTGGCTTCTGCACCGGCATTGGCTGCCACTCAGGGCGGGTTTTCCGGCCCGTCTACCACGACGACGCAGGCCGGCGGCTTCGTTGGCCCTAACGGCACCGTGACCACCGCGGCGAACGCCAAAACCATGCGGGATGACACCTGGGTCACGCTTCGTGGGAATATTATCGAGCGCGTCTCTGACGATCTGTATATTTTTAAAGATGCCAGCGGCACCGTAAACGTGGATATTGACCACAAACGCTGGAACGGCCAGACCATCACCCCGCAGGATGTGGTTGAAATCCAGGGCGAAGTGGATAAAGACTGGAACTCCGTTGAAATCGACGTGAAGCAGATCCGCAAAGTGAATCCGTAATCCCCAAGACTGCGCAAGATCGGTCAGGATTCACTGCGGCCAGGTGGGCAGAATGTCCCGCAAGGAGGCAGTGATGAGTGACTTATTAAGCGCGGCTTATTCCGAACGCCTGCGGCGCGTTTGCGACCACATTGAGCGTCATCTGGATGAGCCTCTCTCGCTTGAGGCGTTAAGCCGGATGGCGCACAGTTCGCCATTTCATTTCCATCGGCAATTTACCGCCTGGAGCGGCCTGCCGCTGTATCGCTATATCCAGTGGTTACGCCTGCGCCGCGCTTCATGGCGGCTGGCGTTTAACCCACAGGATAAGGTTATCGATATTGCGCTGGATGCCGGGTTTCAGAACCCGGAGTCGTTCACTCGTGCCTTTAAAACCGCGTTTGGCCAAAGCCCGCGCCAGTTCCGCCAAAAACCAAACTGGGCGGCCTGGCACCAACGCGTACCTAAACTGGCATTACAGGAGCAGAACGTAATGGACGTAAAAATCGTTGAATTTCCGCATACCAACGTCGCTATGTTGACCCATCAAGGGCATCCGGATCGGGTGAACGACAGCGCGGCAACCTTTATTGAATGGCGACGCAGCACCGGGTTGTCGCCGGTGAAAAGTAGTCAGACCTACGGCATTGCCTGGCACGACCCGCAAACGACGCCGCCGGAGCAGTTTCGCTTTGATATCTGCGGCAGCGTCGCAGCACCGATACCGGAGAACGCGTTTGGCGTGGTTAACGCTGAAATCCCCGGCGGGCGCTGCGCGGTGGTGCGTCATCAGGGCTCGCTGGATTCACTGCCTGACAGCGTCTGGTATTTGTTTCGCGAGTGGCTGCCGGGCAGCGGCGAGACGCCGCGCGACTTCCCGGTCTTTTTCCAGTACCTCAACTTTGTTCATGAGGTGCCGGAACATGCGCTGCTGACGGATATTTATTTGCCGCTTCGTTAACCCGCTCTCAACCTATCTCACGGTTTGTGACTCAGACCGTGAGATAGGTTATTATCTGCGGCAATATTGCCGTCCGAACGGTCAGCATGCAGATTGAGGATCCACTGTTAATGAGCGATATGGCAGAGCGCCTTGCGCTACATGAATTTACGGAAAACGCCTACTTAAACTACTCCATGTACGTCATCATGGACCGTGCGTTGCCGTTTATTGGCGATGGCCTGAAACCGGTGCAGCGCCGCATTGTTTATGCAATGTCGGAACTGGGGTTGAACGCCACCGCGAAATTTAAAAAATCCGCCCGTACCGTCGGTGACGTACTGGGTAAGTACCATCCGCACGGCGATAGCGCCTGTTATGAAGCGATGGTGCTGATGGCGCAGCCGTTCTCTTACCGTTACCCGCTGGTCGATGGCCAGGGGAACTGGGGGGCACCGGACGA
>NZ_JMPL01000134.1 GCF_000735365.1 Kluyvera ascorbata ATCC 33433
TCTCAGGTGGATGTGTACATTATTGAACATTTACACTACAATCGTTATTAAATGTACACGCCTCTTTTCGGATGATGTACGGAGATAACGTACGGGAGGGCATATGGCCACAGTACAAGAAAGCCATGTAAACGGGAATGTCGACACCAGCAAAGCGCTGCCGGTTGTCTTCCGCATTCTGGAAAAATGGCAATGTAACACAGATGAACAACTTCGATTGTTGGGTATTAGTTCACGTTCAACATTGAACAAATACAAAGAATCGAAGGGCGGCATTCGCTTAAGCGCGGATATCCAGGAGCGTATGAGCTACATCCTGAACATCCATAAGTGCCTGCGGTTACTGTTCACCGCCGATGACAGCATCTACGGCTGGGTGCGTAAACCGAACTCGCATCCTTTCTTTGCTGGACGTTCGGCCATGGACGTGATGAACGGTGGCCGGGTTGCCGACCTTTATGAGGTCGCCACGCGGCTTCAGTCCTGGCGAGGAGGCATGGCTTGAGCACTGAAGCGCCACCACTCATTGATTTAACCGGGGCCGCGGCGTATCGGATCATCCCTAGCCGCTATCCCACCATCGATTTGTTCGAAGACGTTGCCAGCAGCGATGAGCTGGAAGCGGTCTGGGCCGTTGAAGCTCTGACCAACGAGCGGCTGCTTGAGCAGGCGGGTGAGTTGATGCGGGTGCCGAAAGCCGATTGGCTGGTCGGGCTAAACGGCAGCAGCTATGTGATGGCGGCCTTTACGCATATCAATCCTGAAGGGGCGCGATTTAGCACCGGCGATTTTGGCGGCTATTACTGCGCCCCTCAGCTTGATACCGCCATTAAAGAGACGGTGTATCATCAGGAACGTATTTTTGGTTATACCAATGAGCCAGCGCAGAAAGTACAGATGCGGGTGCTGTTTACCGAATTTGATGCAACCTTAGCGGATATCACCCAAGAGCCGTTTATTTCATCGCCGCTCTATCACGCCACGGATTACAGCCAGTCGAAGGTTTTTGCGCAGGCGCAGAAAATGCAGGGGAGAGACGGGATTCATTACTGTTCAGTGCGCCATACAGGCCACACCTGCTATGTGCTTTATCGGCCCTGCCTGGTCACAAAAGTCACGCAGGCAGAGCATCTGGAGTACCACTGGAACGGTCGTTCAATTACTAACATTCTGAGCATTAAGCTCTACGGCGACTAATTGATTTACCGCCGGGTGGCCTGCCAGCAGAGCAGTGACCCCACGCAGACCATCGCCGCGCCTTGCCAGAATGACCAGGAGAGCGCGGCGCTGAGCAATACCGCCGCCAGCGCCGAAGAGAGGACGGGCGTAAAGTAAGAGGCAACGGCCAGCAGGCTGACGTTGCCGTGGAGAATTCCCACATTCCACGCCGCATAGGCTAATCCTAACGCCAGGGCGCACATCACCAGTTTAATGACCACCGGCCAGCTAAAGACCATCGGCGGTTGGTTGCTTAGCAGGAATTTCACCCACAGGCTTAATGCCGTTAGCAAAACAAACAGCGTAATCCCGTTTTTTCCTTTAGCGTATTTGGCGGTGACGGTGCAGTACGCCGCCCAGATAAACGCCCCGACAAAAGCCAGAATATAGCTAAGCGGGCTGGAGATGACGTTGCGGGTTATTTCGTTGAGATCCAGCCCTTGTTCGCCGCCTAATACCCAGGTCACGCCGAAAACGGAAAGCAATAATCCAGGGATAATTAACCAGCTACTTTTTTGACCGTTGAACACAATGGCAAACAGAATCGTCAGGCTTGGCCAGAGATAATTGACCATGCCGACCTCAATTGCCTGCTGGCGGGTGCCCGCGTAGCCGAGCGAAAGCGCAAGACAGATTTCATAGCTGACAAACAGCACGCTACCGGCCACAAGATAACGCGGTGGGATCTGACGCAGCTGTGGGAAGCCGACGGTGAAGATGAGCAGCAGGCCGCTCAGGCTGTAAATCATCGCCGCTCCGCCTACGGGGCCAAGCCCTTCACTGACGCCGCGAATCAGCCCCACCATGGTGCTCCATAAGACGATAGCGCTGAGTCCCGTTAGCGTCGCTTTCTTATTATCCATCTCTAACCTGATGCTTTTACGAACGAAGTTTTCGGTTATAACATTTTTTTGCGACGGCTGGTGATATTTCTCCGCGACACCTAACCCTAAAGGATTAATGAAAATCGCTGACCCTGACTATTAAGGGGGGCTCAGTTTTCGACATTGATTTGACGCAAAAAAAACAGGGGCATTGCTGTTAGTTTTTCTCCCGAAGTACATCCATACAATGAGGAAAATAATGGACGTCAGCCGCAGAAAGTTTTTTAAAATCTGCGCGGGCGGTATGGCTGGGACGACGGCTGCGGCATTAGGGTTTGCCCCAAAAATGGCGTTAGCACAGGCGCGAAATTTCAAATTACTCCGCGCTAAAGAAGTTCGTAACTCCTGCACATACTGCTCCGTAGGTTGTGGGCTATTAATGTATAGCCTGGGCGATGGAGCCAAAAATACCCGGGAATCGATTTACCACATTGAAGGTGACCCGGATCATCCGGTAAGCCGTGGCGCACTGTGCCCGAAAGGCGCGGGGCTGCTGGACTATGTACACAGTGAAAACCGCCTACGCTATCCGGAATACCGCGCACCTGGCTCAGATAAATGGCAGCGTATTTCGTGGAATGAAGCCTTCGATCGCATCGCAAAATTGATGAAGGCCGACCGCGACGCCAACTTTATTGAGAAGAATGAGCAGGGCGTAACGGTTAACCGTTGGCTCTCCACCGGGATGCTGTGCGCATCCGCGGCAAGTAATGAGACCGGCATGCTGACGCAGAAGTTTGTGCGCTCACTCGGCATGCTGGCGGTAGACAACCAGGCGCGCGTCTGACACGGACCAACGGTAGCAAGTCTTGCTCCAACATTTGGTCGCGGTGCGATGACCAACCACTGGGTTGATATCAAAAATGCTAACGTCGTGATGGTGATGGGCGGTAACGCCGCAGAAGCCCATCCAGTGGGATTCCGCTGGGCGATGGAAGCGAAGAACAACAACGATGCGACGCTTATCGTCGTCGACCCGCGCTTTACGCGTACGGCGTCGGTGGCCGATATCTATGCGCCAATTCGTTCCGGTACCGACATTACCTTCCTGTCGGGCGTACTGCTGTATCTTATCGAAAACAATAAGATCAACGCCGAATACGTGAAGCATTACACCAACGCCAGCCTGCTGGTGCGGGATGACTTTGCCTTCGAAGATGGCCTGTTCAGCGGCTACGATGCCGAGAAGCGCCAGTACGACAAATCGTCCTGGAACTATCAGTACGATGAAAACGGCTATGCCAAACGCGATGAAACGCTGACCCATCCGCGCTGCGTGTGGAACCTGCTGAAGCAGCACGTTTCCCGCTATACGCCGGACGTGGTGGAGAACATCTGCGGGACGCCGAAAGCGGACTTCCTGAAAGTGTGTGACGTGCTGGCTTCTACCAGTGCGGCAGACCGTACGACAACCTTCCTGTATGCATTGGGTTGGACGCAGCATACCGTTGGGGCGCAGAACATTCGCACCATGGCAATGATTCAGCTGCTGCTCGGAAATATGGGGATGGCAGGCGGCGGCGTGAACGCCTTGCGCGGTCACTCAAACATTCAGGGCTTAACCGATTTAGGTCTGCTGTCAACGAGTCTGACCGGTTACCTGACGCTGCCGTCAGACAAACAGGCGGATCTGCAAACCTACCTGGCCGCCAATACGCCAAAAGCGCTGCTGCCGGATCAGGTGAACTACTGGAGCAACTATCCGAAGTTCTTCGTCAGTCTGATGAAGTCGTTCTACGGCGATGCGGCGACGAAAGATAACGACTGGGGCTTTAACTGGCTGCCGAAATGGGATCAGGCTTACGACGTTATCAAATACTTCAACATGATGGATAACGGCAAAGTCGCCGGCTATATCTGCCAGGGCTTTAACCCGGTTGCGTCGTTCCCGGACAAAAACAAGGTAGTACGCAGCTTAAGCAAGCTGAAGTACATGGTGGTTATCGACCCGTTAGTGACCGAAACCTCGACCTTCTGGCAGAACCACGGCGAGTCTAACGACGTTGACCCATCAACGATTCAGACTGAAGTGTTCCGCCTGCCGTCGACCTGCTTTGCCGAAGAAGATGGCTCTATTGCCAACTCCGGCCGCTGGCTGCAGTGGCACTGGAAAGGCCAGGACGCTCCGGGGGAAGCGCGTAACGACGGCGAGATTCTGGCCGGTATTTATCACCGTCTGCGCGAGATGTATCGCAACGAAGGTGGTAAAGGCGTTGAACCGCTGCTGAAAATGGGCTGGAACTACAAACAGCCAGAAAGCCCTGAGTCTGAAGAAGTCGCGAAAGAGAACAACGGCTACGCGCTGGCAGACCTGTATGACGCCAACGGCGTGCTGGTGGCCAAAAAAGGTCAGCTGCTTAATAGCTTTGCGCTGCTTCGCGATGACGGTACTACGGCTTCCTCCTGCTGGATCTACACCGGTAGCTGGACCGAAAAAGGTAACCAGATGGCCAACCGCGATAACGCCGACCCGTCAGGGCTGGGTAATACGCTGGGTTGGGCATGGGCATGGCCGCTGAACCGTCGCGTGCTGTATAACCGCGCCTCGGCGGACGTTAACGGCAAACCGTGGGATCCGAAACGGATGCTGATCCAGTGGGATGGTACTAAATGGGCCGGTAACGACATTCCGGACTTTAATACAGCGCCGCCGGGTAGCAAAACCAATCCGTTTATCATGCAACAGGAAGGGCTGGGCCGCCTGTTTGCGCTCGATAAGCTGGCAGAAGGGCCGTTCCCGGAACACTACGAGCCGATGGAAACGCCGCTGGGGACTAACCCATTGCACCCGAACGTCATTTCGAGCCCGGTGGTTCGTCTGTACGAAGAAGATGCCGTACGTCTTGGGAAGAAAGACAAGTTCCCATACGTCGGGACCACCTATCGTCTGACCGAGCATTTCCATACCTGGACTAAACATGCGCGTCTGAACGCTATTGCGCAGCCGGAACAGTTTGTGGAAATCAGTGAAGGGCTGGCGAAAGCCAAAGGCATTGCCAACGGCGATCGCGTTACCGTCAGCAGCAAGCGTGGCTTTATTCGCGCGGTGGCGGTGGTGACGCGTCGTCTGCAAACCCTGAACGTGAACGGGCAGCAGGTCGAAACCGTCGGTATTCCGTTGCACTGGGGCTTTGAGGGCGTGGCGCGTAAAGGCTATATCGCCAATACCCTGACGCCGAACGTCGGCGATTCCAACTCGCAGACGCCGGAGTATAAGGCGTTTCTGGTTAACATCGAGAAAGCGTAAGGAGCGTTTAAATGGCGATGGAAACACAAGACATTATTAAACGCTCTGCAACTAACCCGATTACGCCCGCGCCTCGTGCGCGGGACTATAAGGATGAAGTTGCCAAGCTGATTGATGTCTCCTCCTGCGTGGGCTGTAAAGCCTGCCAGGTGGCCTGCTCCGAGTGGAACGATATTCGTGACGAAGTGGGGCATTGCGTCGGGGTTTACGATAACCCGGCGGACCTGAGCGCTAAGTCCTGGACGGTGATGCGTTTTAGCGAAACCGAACAGAACGGCAAGCTCGAGTGGCTGATTCGTAAAGACGGCTGTATGCATTGTGAAGATCCGGGCTGCCTGAAGGCATGCCCGTCCGCCGGGGCGATTATTCAGTACGCTAACGGGATCGTCGATTTCCAGCAGGAAAACTGTATCGGCTGCGGTTACTGCATCGCCGGGTGTCCGTTTAATATTCCGCGCCTCAATAAAGAGGATAACCGCGTTTATAAATGCACCCTGTGTGTGGATCGCGTGAGCGTGGGTCAGGAACCGGCCTGCGTGAAAACCTGTCCGACCGGTGCTATTCACTTCGGCACCAAGAAAGAGATGCTGGACGTGGCGCAGGAGCGCGTCGATAAGCTTAAGAAACGCGGCTACCCGCATGCCGGTATCTATAATCCGCAAGGCGTGGGCGGAACGCACGTGATGTATGTACTGCATCATGCGGATCAGCCAGAGCTGTATCACAAGCTGCCGAAGGATCCGGCCATTGATACCAGCATTAATCTGTGGAAAGGAGCGCTGAAACCGCTCTCCGCCGCGGGCTTTATCGCCACCTTTGCCGGGCTGATTTATCACTACATTGGTATTGGCCCGAACAAAGAAGTGGATGATGACGAAGAGGAGGATGGCCATGAGTAAGTCGAAAATGATTGTGCGCACGAAGTTTGTCGATCGCGCCTGTCACTGGACGGTGGCTATCTGCTTCTTCCTGGTGGCGGTATCGGGGATTTCGTTCTTCTTCCCGACGCTGCAATGGCTGACTGAAACCTTCGGTACGCCGCAGATGGGGCGTATTCTGCACCCGTTCTTCGGCGTATTGATCTTCGTGGTGCTGATGTTTATGTTTGCCCGCTTCGTGCATCACAACATTCCGGATAAGCAGGATATTCCGTGGGTACTGGGGATTGTCGAAGTCCTGAAAGGCAACGAGCATAAGGTGGCAAAGGTCGGCAAGTATAACGCTGGGCAGAAGATGATGTTCTGGACCATCATGAGCATGATTTTCGTGCTGCTGGTGACCGGGGTGATTATCTGGCGTCCTTACTTTGCGCCGTTCTTCCCGATTCAGGTGATTCGCTACGCGCTGCTGATTCACGCCGCTTCCGCTATCATCCTGATCCACGCGATCCTTATCCATATGTATATGGCGTTCTGGGTCAAAGGGTCGATTAAAGGGATGATTGAAGGAAAGGTGAGTCGCCGCTGGGCGCAGAAACACCATCCGCGCTGGTATCGTGAAGTTGAGCGAGTAGAGGCGAAGAAAGAGAGTTCGGAAGGGATGAAGTAGGGATTTTTTCCGGAAGTGAAGAGCGGTTTGATGTCCCTTGATGGGGAGCGTTGAGCCGCTCTTTTTGTTTGTGATCTCAATATACTCAAGTGTTGGTGACGAGAGCATCAATTGCCGATATCACGCTTGAACGTGCATGGCGTAAATTACAGACAAAATAGCGGTTGCTAAGCTTCTTTTTATCTATGCTGGTCATCGATGGCGTATTGATTACTACTGTCTGGAAGTCAATATTCACCAACGGCGTTGCCTGATGGTAATAACCGTTTAAATAAGCATGACTACTTAAAGGAAGTACCAGGCGTGTTGACAGATCGCCATAATAGTCATGTTGGATCACCATAATAAACGGATGAATAAGACGGGTCCTCTCCGATGGATTTCGATAAACATCAAACTGTTGGCACATTAAAGTACCTCGTAAAAAGGATCATCGGATAACAGCCCTGTCATTTGCGTAAACCCGTTCATTCTGTTGATAAATTCACGATCTTCGTTAGCGTTGTTGAGTTGACCGATATCTCCAGGCGAGGTGTTACTCACTGAGCCGTTTGGAATGGTGTTTTTCGGCATTTCCTTAACCGTGTTGTTCGATTTCATTATGACCTCCTTGTAAAGAATAGGACGATTATCCGCCGTTCTCGCTAAAACACAATTAGCCTGATTCAGCCTTTGCGCGCCGCCTTCCAGAAAATATTCTTCTGTTGCATTACGCACTAATATCGGCATCGCATATGAATCATTCACGCTGTATATATGGATAAACCCGTTACCGCACCTTTTTGTCTGGTCTGCTTCCCATGAATGGTCAATAATGCCCCTCTGCAAACGCAACAGAAACAAGTGATTAGAGGGATGAAAAAGACAATTTTTGCGCTGGCGCTGGGCACGTTTGGCCTGGGGATGGCAGAGTTTGGCATTATGGGCGTGCTGCCGGAACTGGCGCGTGATGTGGGGATCTCGATCCCGGCGGCAGGCAATATGATCTCCTGGTATGCCTTCGGCGTGGTGATCGGTGCGCCGATTATTGCGCTGTTTTCCACGCGCTTCTCCCTGAAGTCAATCATGCTGCTGCTGGCGGCGCTCTGTGTGCTGGGTAACGTTATTTTTACCGTGTCATCGAGCTACACAATGCTGGCTATTGGGCGACTGGTGTCGGGCTTTCCGCACGGGGCGTTCTTTGGCGTGGGGGCCATTATTCTGTCGAAGATTGCGCCGCGTGGCAGGGTGACGGCGGCGGTAGCGGGGATGATCGCCGGGATGACGGTGGCAAATCTGATTGGCGTACCCGCGGGGACGTGGCTGGGTCATCAGTTCAGCTGGCGCTATACCTTCCTGGCGATTGCGCTGTTTGACGTGGCGGTGCTGGTGGCGATTATTGCCTGGGTGCCAACGCTGTTCGATAAATCCGACGCGCGCCTACGTGAGCAGTTCCACTTTCTGAAAAGTCCTGCACCGTGGTTAATCTTTGCGGCGACGATGTTTGGTAACGCTGGCGTGTTCGCATGGTTCAGCTATATCAAGCCGTTTATGATGAACGTCTCAGGTTTCCCCGAAGGGGCAATCATGTTCATTATGATGCTGGTGGGACTGGGTATGGTGCTGGGTAACATTCTCAGCGGCAAGCTTTCCGGGCGCTACAGCCCGCTGCGTATTGCGGCAACAACCGATTTCGTTATCGTGGTCGCGCTGCTGCTGATCTTCGCGCTAGGTGGTTTTAAAATCGCGTCGCTGGTGCTGGCGTTTATCTGCTGTGCGGGGCTATTTGCGCTTTCCGCTCCGTTGCAGATTTTGCTGCTGCAGAACGCGAAGGGCGGTGAAATGCTAGGGGCGGCGGGTGGTCAGATTGCTTTTAACCTTGGTAGCGCGATAGGTGCGTTCTTCGGGGGGCTGATGATTACGATGAATTTCGGCTGGAGTTCGGTGGCACTGCCGGCGGCGGCGCTGTCGTTCCTGGCGATGTCGTCTTTGCTGCTTTATGCGCGTTACCAACAACGGCAACAGAAGCTGGTGGCGGCCTGAGAGTAGCCTCTCCTGTGAGGGAGAGGCTCAGGGCATTAATGGCGAAGATCGATAACCATACGGCCACGGATCTGGCCCAATTCCATCTCTTTGAAGATAGCGTTGATGTCGTTTAACGGACGCAGCGCCACTTTCGGCACCACTTTCCCTTCAGCGGCAAACTGGAAGGCCTCGGTCAGATCCTGACGGGTACCGACCAGCGAACCGACCACTTCAATACCGTCCAGCACCAGACGCGGAATATCGAGGCTCATCGCTTCCGGCGGCAGGCCAACGGCCACCACGCGGCCACCGGCACGTACGGCGTCAACCGCAGAGTTAAAGGCAGCTTTCGCGACGGCGGTAACAACCGCAGCGTGCGCGCCGCCGGTCAGTTCCTGCACCTGCCTGGCGGCATCTTCACTGCGTGAATTGATGATAAGGTCCGCGCCCATCTCTTTAGCCAGCTTCAACTGCTCATCGTTCACATCGAGGGCAATCACTTTCGCATTAAAGACGTTTTTCGCGTATTGCAGCGCCAGGTTGCCCAGACCACCCAGGCCGTAAATGGCAATCCACTGGCCCGGTTTGATTTTCGAGATTTTGACCGCTTTGTAGGTGGTGACGCCAGCACAGGTGATGCTGCTCGCCGCGGCGGAATCAAGGCCATCCGGAACCTTGACCGAATAGTCAGCGGTGACGATGCACTCTTCAGCCATCCCGCCATCGACGGTATAGCCTGCGTTTTTCACCGAACGACACAGCGTTTCGTTGCCGCTATTACAGTATTCACAGTGGCCACAACCTTCGAAGAACCAGGCAACGCTAGCACGGTCGCCTACTTTAAGAGAGGAGACGCCAGGACCGATTGCTTTGACGATCCCAATACCTTCATGGCCGAGGATAACCCCAGTCTTATCACCAAAATCACCGTTTTTCACGTGCAGGTCGGTGTGACAGACTCCACAGCATTCCATCGCTAACAGGGCTTCACCGTGCTGCAGTGGGCGCAGCGTTTTTTCAGTGACGTTTACCTGATGGTCATGTGTGACAACAGCAGCCTTCATATCCTACTCCTGGTTAATATGTATTTGATAATAATACTCATTAATGATTAGTGATAATGACGAAAATTGCAAGCCGAAGGGTGGGAAGAATCTAGTGGTTTTTCATATTGATAGCACTGAGCGTTAACAACTTTGTCATCAAGCGGTCATCATTTGTTCATCAGTAAACTACGACGATATCAAGAACGTGAGCGACAGTAAAACGTAGCCCGGACGAGACGGAACGCCGACTCCGGGATTATCTGGAGTAGGGAGAAAACCCGGCGTTGCTGTGCAAGGCCGGGCTATGGGTAGGTTAAACTAACTGATTATTGATGGTTGCAATCTCCTCACGCCAGCGCTGCTGCAACTGCGGCTTCTGATGTTTTGGCTTACGCGCCAGATCTTCGGCTAACCGCCACTCAAGCTCAATTAAGCGCTCCAGCAGATCATCAGCTTCGGTTGTGACGTTCCCTTCTGTGACGGTGACGGAGCGCGGTGCGTCCGGACAAGCACGGTGGCGAAGTTGCTCGTACACTGCGTCAGCTTCCGGCCATTCGCTCAAACCATTCTCGTCAATCAACCAGAAACGGTTACAGCTATTGCTGATGAGCTGACGGTCATGGCTGACCAACAGCACGCCACCGGGATACTCACAAAGCGTTTGCGCAAGCGCCGCTTTACCGTCGATATCCAGGTGGTTCGTGGGTTCATCAAGCAACAGCAGACTGTATCGGGCAAGACGATAATCCGACGAACAGCAGGCGAGAACGCTCACCGCCGTCTTAAAGTACTAGACCTTTTG
>NZ_JMPL01000135.1 GCF_000735365.1 Kluyvera ascorbata ATCC 33433
GATCGCCAGCGTCCTGATGGCGCTAGGGATGATGATGGTGCCGCCTGCCACCATCGCGCTGCCGTTTAAGCTGATGTTGTTTGTACTGGTGGATGGCTGGCAACTGCTGGTCGGCTCGCTGGCGCAGAGTTTTTACAGTTAAGGAGTACCCATGACCCCTGAATCCGTCATGATGATGGGCACCGAAGCGATGAAAGTGGCGCTGGCGCTGGCCGCCCCGCTGCTGCTGGTTTCTTTGGTGACCGGCCTGATTATCAGTATTCTGCAGGCCGCGACGCAGATTAACGAAATGACGCTGTCGTTCATTCCAAAAATCATCGCTGTGTTTATCGCGATTATCGTTGCCGGACCGTGGATGCTGAATCTCCTGCTGGACTACGTGCGAACGCTGTTCAACAACTTGCCCTATATCATCGGCTAAGCACGATGATCCATTTCACCAGCGACCAGTGGCTCTCCTGGCTCAGCCTCTATTTCTGGCCCATGCTGAGGGTACTGGCGCTGATAACGACCGCGCCGATTCTGAATGAACGCACCATACCGAAACGCGTGAAGGTGGGGCTGGGGATTATTATCACCGTCGTTATCGCCCCTTCTCTGCCGGTCGTTGAAGTCCCTATCTTCTCGGCAAATGCGCTCTGGCTAGCGCTACAGCAGATTCTTATCGGCATTGCGCTGGGATACACCATGCAGTTCGCCTTTGCGGCCGTTCGCTACTCCGGCGAGGTCATCGGCCTGCAGATGGGGCTCTCATTTGCCACCTTTGTTGACCCAGGAAGCAACCTCAATATGCCGGTGCTGGCACGAATCATGGACATGCTCGCGATGCTGCTGTTCCTGGTTTTTAACGGCCATTTATGGCTTATTTCACTGCTGGTCGATACTTTTCACACCCTGCCCATCGGCGGCGAACCCATTAACAGCAACGCGTTTTTAGCGCTGACGCGCGCGGGAGGAATGATTTTTCTCAACGGCGTCATGCTGGCTCTGCCTATTATCACGCTGCTGCTGACGGTCAACCTGGCGCTGGGTATGCTCAACCGTATGACACCGCAGCTCTCCGTATTCGTCATCGGATTTCCGATTACTCTCACCGTCGGCATTCTATTAATGGCAGCATTAATGCCGCTGATCGCACCGTTTTGCGAACACTTATTTAGTGAGATATTTGATCTATTAGCAGATATTATCAGTGAGTTACCACGTATAAATTCTCCATAAGCCACCTGGTTATTATGAGGAAATTCCTAAAGTAAAACTGCAAAAACATCTACCAGCATATCGCTGGCGCGGGTTATTTGTTTTTAGATGATTCACACAACATAACATTTACTTTACTTTGAGATGATTCCTGGCAAATTATACGTAACTTTACGGGATAGTTGATGCCGCCTGTTCGTCTTCATCCTCTTGTTTTTATTTTCACCAGGTTCGTTGCGGCGATGAAGTTCGAAGGCAGTGGGTTAATTATCGTTACGCATTGAGTGAGGGTATGCCATGTCAACGATTATTATGGATCTATGCAGTTATACGCGGCTAGGGTTAACCGGATACCTGGCCAGTCGTGGGGTAAAAAAACGTGATATTGACAATGTAGACAACGTTGACGGGCTCGCTGAGATATGCGCAGTTCGCCGTCCAGCTGTCGTGTTTATTAATGAGGACTGCTTCATTCATGATGTGCAGAGTAGTCTGCATATTAAGCAGATCATTAATCAACACCCCAGGACGCTGTTCATTGTTTTTATGGCGATTGCCAATATTCATTTTGACGAATATCTGATGGTTAGGAGTAATCTGCTAATTAGCTCTAAATCGATAAAACCTGAAACGCTCGATATCATTTTGGGTAATTATCTGAAAAAAGAAACAGCAGAAGTAAAGCAAACTAATATCTCTACCTTGTCATTGAGTCGTACAGAATCCAGCATGTTGAAAATGTGGATGTCGGGTCAGGGAACGATACAAATATCCGATCAGATGAATATTAAAGCTAAAACCGTATCGTCACATAAGGGTAATATTAAAAAGAAAATAAAAACGCATAACAAACAGGTTATCTATCATGTTGTTCGTCTGGCTGAGAATGTCACATCAGGCATTTTCGTCAATATGCGTTAGGATAACGACAGCAGGGAAACTGGCGGTATCGCTACCGCCAGATGACTAAATCACGATTCGCTTTTTTCAACGAAAATACCGTCTGCGTGGCCCAACTCATTGAAGAACCAGATCCCCATAGGATAATCCTCCAGCGATACCAGATACATCGTCCCTTCATTGAATTGCTCAATTGCCAGCACGACGCCGGAGCGACGCGGCCCCCCATCTGTCTTGACCGTCACACGATCGTTAACTTGCATAAACGTCATCTCCTGAGTGGTTTAGCCCAGTTTAGAACAAAATTGCCGCGCTGACAGCGCTCCGTTGCATAAGTGCTTAATTATCCATCACTATCGCAAAATCGCTCATTTTTTGAGCGGTATCATCCATTGGATGTATACTTATACAGGGACCGAAACAAAGGGTGTCTGTGATGAAGATAGCAAGCGACCCCCGAGGGGTTAACATTGATGCGCTGCTAGCAGCGATTAACGAAATCAGCGAAAGCGAAATCCACCGCGCGACGGAGGACCCACATCACGTGAGCGTAGATGGCCGCGAATACCATACCTGGCACGAGTTGGCAGAAGCCTTCGAGTTGGATATTCATGATTTCAGCATCACGGAAGTGACGCGCTAGCGGGGTAAAAAAATCCCGACACGCAAGCGTCGGGATCAACCTTGCCGAAGCAAGAAGCATTGAAATATTCGTTACATCAGGAAACCTGACGTGGGTGAAACATTATCGTCGTTTATTTAAAATGACAAGAATTATTCACCTAAGAAATAAATATGACAGCGTAGTCCTGCTTACGCAGACACTTCGCTAACCTAATGATAAATCAACAAGATGACAGTTTTATTTTCAGAATATCGCCATCACGCCTTTAAGATTTATCTCAATATACGCGTTCAACATAAGTTAAATTTATGTTTTATGACGCTATTTATCCCTGTCCTCTCCGTCTTCCGCACACACACGATTTCGCCCACTCGTTTTCGCCAGATAGAGTCTTTTATCCGCAATAGATTGCAGAACCTGGAAATCATACTGCGCCAGTTCATCGCTGCTACAAACGCCGAGCGAGGCGCTAACCCGAATGGTCTGGTTGCGGGAAATAAGGATTTCCCGGCTGTTAATGCTTTCGCGGATACGTTCGGCAATGACCGTTGCCTGAGCCAGCGAGGTGTCCGGCAGCACCAGACAAAATTCTTCACCGCCTACCCGGCCAGCGATGTCTTCTTTACGGATCTTATTAAGGATCACCCTGCCAATATGAATAAGCACCCGGTCACCGGCCTGGTGACCAAAGCGATCGTTAATGCTTTTAAAATGGTCGAGGTCGAGCTGAATGACCGCCAGCGACTCACCCGCCTTCTGGCAGGCGGCAAGAGATTTGCTCGCTCTTTCAAACAACGCACCGCGGTTATAGAGGCGGGTCAGCATATCGTGCCACGCGCGCCACGCCAGCGAATCCTGAAGCGTTGACATATTGCGTACCATGCGGCGGATGACTATCCAGGAGATAATCAGCATCGTGGTAAACAGTACCCAAAGTAGCGTCAGCGCAATACTGATGCTGCCGAAGTCTCCGCGAACCCCCTCTTCCAGGCTATGAATGCGCAGCAGTACGCCATCAAAATTTCGCAGCTTCTCCCAACTGATATAGCGCGAAAACTGGCGCACACTGCCTTCGTTTTGTTGTTCATAGGCATGAGCCAGCTGGGCCTGAACCTCCTGCGAGAGCTGAGTGCGCTTTGACGCATCCGACTCAGAAGAGGCAATCAGGTTCATTCGGCGGTCGTATAGTTGGTATTCTCCTTCTTCCTCTCCTTCAACGGATTGCGTCAGAAACTGCGTCATTTCGTTGACAGAAAGCTGGATAGCCAGCACGCCGAACCAATACTGTTCATAGTCTAGCGGGACGGCGGCAGTCACGGTTTGCGCAGCCGGCGTTTTATCCCGGCTGAAGGTCGTCTGCCACTTCACCCCACGGTTGGGGTTGTCGCGCTGCGACTGCTGGGTAAACCAGGGGCTGGTTGCCAGACGATAGTAATATTCGGTTATGCTGTCCTGCTGGGTAGCATCTGTGCTGAGGTAAAAACCAGCACGCGAGACGTACAGCATATGGGTTTCAAAACGCGCAAGGTGTTGACGGGTCATCGCGGATAAACGCAGCAGGTAGCCCAGTTCAATGGTCGCCATGAACTCGTTGCCCAGCAGCGGATTGTCGCGTGACAGCAGATTAGTATGCTCAACGAACGCGTCGGATACGCCGTGTAGCGGCAGCGTTCGGTTGTTGTTCAAAGAGATCTGCCAGTCAGACTGCGCACGTTGGCGTTCAAACTGCTGTTCGGCGGCGCGCAGCACTTCAAACGCCAGCGGCACCTGGAGAGCGGACTGCATACCATTGCGGAAAAACAGCAGGCGGTCAGTGTTAAACTGAAGCTGCGCATCCATATCATTGGCCACGTTCTTCAGATTATTACGCTGACTTGAGATGTAGGCATCTTCCAGCACGATGGTTTCGCGCCATGTCAGCAGCGTTGAAAAAAAGAGAACCACGACAAAACAAATATTGACGACCCGCTCAGGCTTAACCCGGCGCGCCAGCTTAGACCACCATCCTGTGGGCGTTGGTGTCGTCGCCTTCAAGGGATGCACGGTAGCGCTCCTAAACGGCTGTTTGAATTAACAACCCGCGACAGTTCCAGAATTGATTGCTGCTGATAATTCATGCTGCTCCACGACGACAATGCTACGACAAAGGGCCGGGATAACGGCCCTAAACCGCCCGGCATTCGCCGGGCGCAAAGGCAAAGATTACGTTTGCTCTTGTGGGGATAGATTGCCTGGAATCAGCTCATCTTCACGGAATGCCTCCCGCTTAACGCCAAAACCATCGTACCAGCGGCACTCCACCATCCCGCTGGCGTATCCCGTTACGACCATTCGCGGCCCACCATTTTTGGGCCGGACTTCATCACTGACCAAAAAGACCATTGTTGCCTCCGGTATCAGGGTGAAACTGTTTCACCTTAGCCGATCCACGAACGGTTTGCGTACCGGAACCGCATTTTTTATGCACGAGACTGGCGCCAGCGTGAGATGACATTAACCCCCGCCAGCACGACGGCGCCAATCACAAAACCGAGCACCAGATTGGCGAACACCGGCACCAGCGTGGCAAGCCAGGATGCCTGCTGCGTGGCAAAGGTTTCGATAGCGTGATGCACCGGCGCAACGCCGTGAACCACGATACCGCCACCCACCAGGAACATGGCTAACGTCCCAACGACCGACAGCGTTTTCATCAGCCACGGCGCTACCACCAGTAGCCCTTTACCGACACCTTGCGCCAGGGCGTTGCGTTTTTCGACCAGCCAGTAGCCCATATCATCCAGCTTCACAATCACGCCCACGAGGCCGTAGACGCCAATGGTCACCAGCACGGCGATACCGGATAAAATCAGCACCTGATTCAACAACGGCGCTTCAGCGACGATGCCTAAGGTAATGGCAACAATTTCTGCAGAGAGAATAAAATCGGTGCGGATAGCGCCCTTGACTTTATCTCGCTCATAGCTGCCAGGGTCCTGCTGCGCAATGGCCTCCAGACGCTGCTGGCGCGCGTCATCGTCGCCTTTGTGCTTACGCTCATGCAGCGTATGCAGCACTTTTTCCACGCCTTCAAAACAGAGGTACGCGCCGCCAATCATCAAAAGCGGCGTCACCGCCCACGGGATAAAAGCACTGATTAACAGCGCCAGCGGTACCAGAATGACTTTATTAAGCAGCGACCCTTTCGCCACGCTCCACACCACCGGCAGCTCGCGATTTGCACGCACGCCAGACACCTGCTGGGCGTTCAACGATAAATCATCCCCCAGCACGCCAGCCGTTTTTTTCGCCGCCAGTTTGCCCATCATCGAGATATCATCGAGTAAAGTGGCGATATCATCTAACAAGGTTAATAAGCTACTTCCTGCCACAAACCACATCCTTTATTTTTTGTATTGATAACAAAGTATGAAGCAAAATGACGCGGGGCGTAAGAGATACATATTTATAACATAAAAACAACATCAACCCCTGAATTAAAGCACTCGCCAGCACGGTAGTTTTGGCGTTTACTATCTGCCTGCTTGCTATTTTGCCGTGAGGAAGTATGCGTATTAAACAACTGTTACCCCTGATTGGCGCGCTGTTCGCGCTGTATATCATTTGGGGTTCAACCTATTTTGCCATTAGCATCGGCGTTGCCAGCTGGCCCCCTTTAATGATGGCAGGCATTCGCTTTCTTTCGGCGGGCGTGGTGTTGATGGTATTTTTGCTGGCGACCGGTCACCGTTTGCCGGCGCGAAAACCGCTGATTAATGCGGCTATCATTGGCGTATTGCTGCTGGCCGTCGGTAACGGCATGGTAACCGTCGCTGAACACCAGAACGTACCTTCTGGTATCGCCGCCGTTATGGTGGCAACCGTTCCCCTATTTACGCTCTGCTTCAGCCGCTTCTTTGGTATCGCGACGCGTAAACTGGAGTGGCTGGGGATTGCGATTGGTCTCGCGGGCATCGTGCTGCTCAACAGCGGCGGCAACCTAAGCGGCAACCCGTGGGGTGCGCTGATGATCCTGATTGGTTCGCTGAGCTGGGCGTTTGGCTCGGTGTATGGTTCACGCATTGAGCTGCCCACCGGCATGATGGCCGGTGCCGTCGAAATGCTGGCAGCCGGAATTATCCTGATGGTGGCGTCGCTGTTAAGCGGCGAGCGTTTGACTGCCCTGCCCAGCCTGCACGGTTTCCTGGCGGTAGGTTATCTCGCCATCTTTGGCTCAATTATCGCCATCAACGCCTACATGTATTTGATTCGCAACGTCACGCCTGCCGTAGCCACCAGCTACGCCTATGTGAACCCGGTCGTTGCCGTGCTGTTAGGTACTGGCTTTAACGGGGAGCACCTCTCTGGGACCGAATGGCTCGCGCTGGCGATTATCATCGCCGCCGTCGTGCTGGTGACGCTCGGGAAATATCTTTTCCCGGCAAAAGCCAGCGCTATTCCTTGTCAGACTGAGAAATAAACCTCAGGCTTGAGATCCCTTGAATACCGATCTGCGCGCTGCCCTCGCCGCCGCAGATCCACTCTTCCAGCCGCTCGCTCAACGCAAGATCCGTGAGCTTCTCCCGCCCGCGTAGCGCGCACTCCCACACCACCAGCACGCGCCAGCCTGATGCAATAAGCTGGCGTATATCCCGCTCATCGCGTACGACGTTAGCGCCAATTTTATTCAGCCAGAAGTCGGTGCGCGTCGCGGGCACCTTAAACAGATAGCAATCGTGGTGATGCCAGAAGCAGCCATGCGTGAATATCACGCAGCGGTAGTCGTCGAGGGTAAAATCGGGGCGGCCCGGCAGGCGCGTGTCCTGCGAGAGCCACTGCAAGCCCAGGCCATCCAGCAGTACCGCCATTCGTTTTTCAATCGCGGTATTCTGCGCGCCGATGGCGCGCATATTTTTACTGCGGGTGGCCTTATCGTGAACGTCCGCCATCGCCGGTTTCCGAATCACGCAGCGCAACCGCCTGCAAAATACGCGACTGTAAAAGGCGCGCCACGGCGGCAAACACCGGTACAATCACCGAGTTGCCAAACTGCCGGTACGCCTGAGTATCCGACACCGGAATACGGAAACGGTAGCCCTGCGGTGATTCAAAACCCATCAAGCGAGCGCACTCTCGCGGCGTCAGGCGACGCGGGCGATGCAGCTGATTTTGCGGGTCATCAAAGTGCTTTTCCCCCAGCGCCAGATCCCAGCCCCGGTCGATCAGGATTTCGGCGCCATCTTTGTAATATCGTGCCGACAGCGTTCGCGCCACGCTGCTGGCTTTTGTCGGGTCAACCAGTCCGTAGCCAAAACCGTTGCCTTTCTCCTGATGCTTACGCGCATAGCGGTAAAGATATTTCCACAGCACCGGGGTGAGGATAAATTTGGGGTTAACGTTTGGCTCCAGCAGTTCACCAAAGGTCGGGCGCTGAGCCGGATAGAGCGACGGAATATCACGCAGAGTAAAGCCTTCATGTAGCCCTAAGTCACGGCGGAAACCGACTAGCACAATGCGTTCGCGGTGCTGCGGCAGGAAGTGCTGACCATCGATTATTTTCGGGTCATTGGCGCCCATATCCGCGGCATCGGAAACTTCATATCCCAGTTCATCTAGCGTCTGCATAATAATTCGGAAGGTTTTGCCGCTATCGTGGCTCTTCAGGTTTTTGACGTTTTCCAGCACGAAGATAGGTGGCCGTCGAGCATCAATAATCCGCACCACGTCGAAAAATAGCGTGCCCTGAGTATCGCAGGCAAAGCCGTGCGCACGACCCATCGCATTCTTTTTGGAGACGCCTGCTAAAGAGAAAGGCTGGCACGGGAAGCCCGCCAGTAGCACGTCGTGCTGAGGAATCGACGCCCGAATATGTTCCTGAGCCTCACGGTCGCTGACGTCAGGCTGATTGCTCAGCGTCACATCGCGAATATCCGTATTAAACCGATGCTCTACAGGGTCGCAGTACCAGTTGGCTTTGTAGGTGCGCACCGCGTGTTTGTTCCACTCGCTGGTAAACACGCATTGGCCGCCAATCGCCTCAAAGCCATGACGAATACCGCCGATGCCGGCAAAAAGATCGACAAAGCGAAAGGCATAATTCGGATGATGCTTAGGCGGCCTCGGTAACAAAGAGGCCAGATGGGCACACTCATTTTCACTCAGACGCGTGTTGGCGCGCGCCAGGGTTACGACGCGCTTTACGATAGCCGGGCTCCAGTGCTGTTCCCCCACAGCGCTAAGCTCAGCGACAACGGTCTTTAAATCGTAAATCTCCAGAATATGCTCAAGCAGCGTCTGAGCATCTGGTGCGTCTAACGACGCACTCTCATGTGATAAGACTCGTTGTTGCATAAGTTTGACCAGATACAGAAAAATAAACCTGAGATTACCATAAGTTGTTCGAGTCTGGCGTTGCGAATCTCCGCAGCACCTGCGCGTCCACCGAGAGCGGATCGCCCGCCAGCTCGGCGCTCAACTTCGCCATAAAGTGCACAAGAAAATCGGCGTTATGCTGTGCCAACTCGCGCCCTTTTGCGGTTTGCATGGTTTCAGGTAACCGCAACAGCTTGGTCTGGAAATGGTCGAGGGCGTAGGTTTTATCATCCAGTTCACGGTTATCAGCGAAGGGATCGTCAGCGTCAAACAGCGCCGCATTCATCGCCCCGGAAACGGCAAATACCCGCGCCAAACCAATAGCACCCAGCGCTTCTAACCGGTCAGCATCCTGAATGATTTTGGCCTCGGGTGTGTTCGGCGTAATGCGCGCGCTGAAGCTGTGTGCTTCAATGGCGTGAGCAACGGCGCCATAGCGCTCAACGGGAAACTGCGGGAAATCGCGCTGTAGAATCAGCAGCGTTTGCTGAGCCGATAACTGAGAGGAACGGGCGCGGTCGGGATGGTTTTTCGGCAAGCTAACGAGGTCGTGAAAATAACTTGCCAGTAATATCACCGTGAGGTCGACGGGATCGTCGGCAGCGATGCGTCTGGCAGTACGCCAGACTCGACGAAAATGGGCGATATCATGCGCCGCATCGCTACCAACATAATGAGTTTCAAACCAACGTTCAACGTCCTGCTGCCATGCTGTTAGTTCCATTCCTTCACCGCGGATGAGTGTATATTGGCCCCCAGCATAGCAATATTAGCGCTGTTCTTCCTGTTCAAGCCGGCGAGGTCGGGTATACCAGGCTATCCCGCCAAGCAACGCACCGACAATACTCAGCACCAGGAAGCCGAGCAGCGCGCCAATCCATTTCCCCACGGACGAACCTATTTCACCGTCGATCGTCGCGCCGGGGATACTCTGTACATCGCTGATGACCCATAGATAACGCGCCATCGCCCAGACAAAGTAACCGCAAAATGCGTAAAATACCCACAGTGCCAGCTTGCCACCAGGGCCACGCTCTATTTGCTCTTCCATAAAAATACTCTCATTACGCTATTCATGTTCACTGCCACGACATCACGCTGGCAATAGATGTGATATCGGTCACATTATAACGATTAAATTGATGTGAGGTAGTCTCACTCAACGTTACCGGTAACAAACTACCGTTAGCTTGATCTTCGGCAATTTTGTCAGATGACATCTACATCAATGGAGGTACTGCTGATTCGCGTTAGGTTCTTTCGCCCCATTGTCCAGGAGAGTACTCAATCACGATATTCTAATGATAAAAATTTTATAACAGTTGCCATTTTAAATTCATAAAATAAATAACAATAAAGTATTTTTCTGCATCTTTATTTTTTATGGCGATCATGCCATTATCCTTACCGTTATTAGCCTTTTGTTATGCATCAATCAATTTGTTGTTTTTGTTCTTCCCGATCGTATGCCAGTGCGATCGGGATTTTTTATCTTATACATAATCATTCAGATGATTGATATCGATAAAATTAACATCATCATGATAAATAAATCCAGTAAAAACAATGGCAAAAACAAATAAAACATTTTTATTCATATTAAATTGAATATAGATGAAACATTATGAAATATTTAATATAATTTAATTACATTT
>NZ_JMPL01000136.1 GCF_000735365.1 Kluyvera ascorbata ATCC 33433
ACTGTGGGAGCAAGCCGGTCTACCTGCGGGAGTGCTGAACCTTATACAGGGCGGCCGTGAAACCGGCGAAGCGCTGAGCGGGCAATCGGGTCTGGACGGCGTGCTTTTTACCGGCAGTTCGGCGACCGGTTTCCATCTGCATCGCCAGCTTGCCGGGCAGCCGCAAAAAATGCTCGCGCTGGAGATGGGCGGCAACAATCCGCTGATTGTCGACGATATTGATGATATCGATGCGGCGGTGCATCTCACCATCCAGTCAGCGTTTGTCACCGCCGGGCAGCGCTGCACCTGCGCCCGTCGGCTGCTGGTGAAACGCGGCGCTACGGGGGATGCTTTCCTGCAACGTCTAGTCGATGTGGCTGGGCGAATTGTACCGGGGGCATGGAATGCGGAACCGCAGCCGTTTATTGGCGGGCTCATTTCGCCATTGGCCGCCGAGCGCGTCTATCAGGCCTGGCAGCACCAGGTGGAAAAAGGCGGAAAAACGCTGCTGGCGCCGCGTTTAATCAAACCGGGTACCTCGTTGCTGACGCCAGGGATTATTGAACTGAGCGAAGCGCGTGATATTGCCGATGAAGAGGTATTTGGGCCGCTGCTGGGCGTATGGCGCTATGATGATTTTGATGAGGCAATTGTTCTTGCCAACGACACCCGCTATGGCCTTTCCTGCGGTCTGGTCTCGCCGGAACGTGAGAAATTTGAGCGCCTTCTGCTGGAGGCGCGCGCCGGGATAGTCAACTGGAATAAACCGTTGACCGGTGCTGCGAGTACCGCGCCGTTTGGCGGTACCGGCGCTTCCGGTAACCATCGCCCCGGCGCGTGGTATGCCGCAGATTATTGCACCTGGCCGATGGCGAGCCTTGAGTCAGCGACGCTGACCCTGCCAACGGCACTCAACCCTGGACTCGATTTTCACCACGAGGTGAAATCATGAACGCCCGGGAAGTGAACTTTGATGGACTGCCGGGGTTGACCCACCATTACGCCGGGCTGTCGTTCGGCAATGAAGCTTCGGCGAAACACCAGTATCAGGTTTCTAACCCGCAGCGGGCGGCGAAGCAGGGGCTATTAAAGATGAAGGCGCTGGCGGACGCGGGATTCGCGCAGGGCGTGATCCCGCCCCAGGAGCGTCCAAACGTGGCGCTTCTGCGCCAGCTCGGTTTTAGCGGACGTGATGAGCAGGTTATTGCCAAAGCCGCGGCCCAGGCCTCTGAATTGCTGAGCGCCGCCAGTTCGGCTTCGGCGATGTGGGTTGCCAATGCCGCGACGGTTTGCCCCTCAGCCGATGCGCTGGACGGGAAAGTGCATTTCACGGTGGCTAACCTTAGCAGCTTGCTGCATCGCGCCAGTGAAGCATCAACGACACAGGCCATTCTCGAGGGCATTTTTGCTAACCGGGATCACTTTGCTGTACACCAGGCGCTGCCGTCCGTTGCCGCTTTCGGTGATGAAGGCGCCGCGAACCATAACCGTCTGGGGCGTGATTATGGCCAGCCGGGCATACAGCTCTTTATCTATGGCCGGGATGCTACCGGTGCTACACAGCCGCAGCGCTATCCCGCCCGGCAAACGCGCGCGGCAAGCGAAGCGGTGGCACGGCTTAATCAGCTCAATCCAAATCAGGCGATTTTTGCTCAGCAAAACCCCCATGTGATTGACCGGGGCGTGTTCCATAATGATGTGATCGCGGTCAGTAACCGGCAGGTGCTGTTTTGCCACGCGGAGGCGTTTGTAAACCAGCCCGCGCTGATGGCCCAACTGGCGCAAAAAAATACCGGGGTTTATACCGATTGAAGTTCCCGCTTCTCGTGTCTCGGTGGATGATGCGGTTTCGACCTATCTGTTTAACAGTCAGCTATTGAGCAAACCTGACGGCAGCATGATGCTGGTGTTGCCGGGGGAGGCGCAGGAACATCCGCGGGTCTGGCGCTACCTGAACCAATTACTGGCAGACGATAACCCCATTGACGAACTGCAGGTATTCGACCTGCGTGAAAGTATGGCCAACGGCGGCGGGCCAGCCTGTTTGCGCCTGCGAGTCGTACTGACAGATGACGAGCGCCGGGCGGTGAATCCTGCGGTGATGATGAATGACACGCTGTTTACCACGCTGAATGATTGGGTGGATTGCTATTATCGCGATCGCCTGACCCAGGCTGACCTGGCTGACCCTCAGCTGTTACAGGAAGGGCGCGAGGCGCTTGACCGCTTAACGCAAATATTGCGACTGGGTTCGCTTTATCCATTCCAGCGCTAAGAAGGTGATATGAAACATTTTCTGGCCCTTACGCTCGCGGGAAGAATGCCGGCAGAGCCGGAAGGCGATACCGACTACTTTCACTGGGAATGGCGTGAAGCGGGCGTGCTGCAGCTCACGCCGCATGAACCCTGCTCTCAGGCGCTGGTCCTGTCGGCGGGAATACACGGTAATGAAACCGCGCCGGTCGAGATAGTCGATTATCTGCTGCATGCGCTGATAAAAGGTGAACTCAAGCTGCGCTGGCATCTGCTGGTGGTGCTGGGGAATCCGCCTGCGTTGCGTGATAACAAGCGCTATTTGCATAGCGATATGAACCGCATGTTCGGTGCCCGCTGGCGGCATTTTCCCGTCAGCGACGAAACGGTCCGTGCTGCAAGCCTTGAACAGGCAGTAACGGCGTTCTATCAGCGTTGTCCGGCGGAGGTGCGCTGGCATCTGGATTTGCACACCGCCATTCGTGGCTCTCATCATCAGCGGTTTGGCGTTTTACCTGCGAGGGAGACGCCATGGGACCTGCCGTTTCTTCGCTGGCTGGGCTCGGCAGGCATGCAGACGCTGGTTTTTCATCAGTCGCCCGGCGGTACCTTTACCCACTTTAGCTGCGAGTACTTTGGCGCATTAGCCTGTACGCTGGAACTCGGGAAGGCAAAACCGTTTGGGCAAAATGACCTGAGCCAGTTCGCGCTGGTGACGCGTCAGCTCAGGCATCTGTTGGCGGGAGAATGGGGCGGAGGGTCATCAGCCGTACCGCTGTACTACCGCGTAGTGCAGCAGATAACCCGACGTAGCGCTGATTTCCGCCTCTATATGTCGGCGCAGACGTTGAACTTCACCCCTTTTGCCAAAGGCACGCTGCTGGCTGAAGATGGGGATACCCGGTATGTAGTAGCTTCGCCGTGCGAGTATGTCCTGTTCCCGAATCCAGAGGTAGCATTGGGGTTACGAGCAGGATTAATGCTGGAGCGTTGTCCACCGCAGGATTAATTAAACGAGCCGCGCGAGCCTTCGTCGCGGCTTTTTAACTTTAGTACCACACTTTATTGCAGATAATTCTTAGTATTTTGCTTTATTATTAATCTTGCCTGCTTTATAATTCTTCAAAATCTCTTCTTAATCAGTGTGTTGAATATTTTTGTAGCAACTCTCCATAGTTTTTCCTTAATTCCCTCATAATTGGCACGAAATCGTTTTTTACACTTTCATTGTTTTACGCACGCTCTGATTAATTGACGATAAACCCCGTAAAGTTAATCTCGTCAACACGGCGATGCGCCGTCAGAATAACTGAAAAGTAAGGATTCGATGATGAAAAAATTAACTGCTCTGTTTGTTGCCTCTACCCTGGCTCTGGGCGCGGCGAACCTGGCTCACGCTGCGGACACCACCTCTACGACCACCACCGATGCGGCACAGCCGAACGGTACGATGATGCATCATCACAAAGGTAAAATGGGCCCGCGTCATGACATGATGTTCCAGGGTCTGAACCTGACCGATGCTCAGAAACAGCAGATTCGCGACATCATGAAAGATAGCCGCCAGAACATGAAACGTCCGCCGCAGGAAGAGATGCGCGAGATGCATAACCTGATTGCGAGCGATAGCTTCGACAAAGCGAAAGCAGAAGCGCAAATCAGCAAAATGGAAGCCCAGCATAAAGACATGATGTTGTCTCGTCTGGAAACCCAGAACAAGATCTACAACATCTTAACGCCGGATCAGAAAAAGCAATTTAATGCCAATTTTGAGAAGCGTCTGACAGAACACAAAGCGCATGAAGGTAAAATGCCTCCTGCGCCAGCTGAATAATACTTTCAGCGTACTGTCTTAAGACCGCCGAAGTTGCCCATAAACGCCATCAGGCAATGGGCAGCTCCGGCGGTTTTTTATTGCGATAAATCAATAGACTACTTCTTCCAGAAATCGTCGAACACCGTGATCGGCGTGTGGCGTTTGTGCTCGGTCTTCAGATACCAGCCTTCGATGGTTTTGGCGATATCCGCAGGCAGCGTTTTACCTTCCAGATAATCATCAATGTTGTCATAGGTGACACCCAGCGCGGCTTCATCCGGCAGAGAAGGGCGATCATCTTCAAGGTCAGCGGTTGGCGCTTTCTTATAAAGGTGTTCCGGGCAGCCAAGCTCGGCCAGCAATTGTTTACCCTGGCGTTTGTTGAGGCGGAAAATCGGGTTGATGTCGGTGCCGCCGTCGCCGTACTTGGTGAAGAAGCCGGTAATGGCTTCGGCCGCATGGTCTGTACCGACCACCACACCGCTGGTCATCCCGGCGATGCTGTACTGCGCTTTCATACGCTCACGGGCTTTTTCATTGCCGCGAACAAAGTCACTGAGTTCAATACCGGCCTCGCGCAGCGCCTGCTCGCTGGCCAGCACCGCACCTTTAATGTTTACGGTCAGTACGCGATCCGGCTGAATAAAGGTAATCGCATCCTGGCAGTCTTGCTCATCGGCCTGAACGCCGTAAGGCAGGCGTACGGCAATAAACTGCAGCGCGCTGTCGCCAGTTTCGTCACGCAGCTCATTAATCGCCTGCTGGCACAGTTTCCCGGTAAGGGTCGAGTCCTGGCCGCCGCTAATCCCCAGTACTAATGATTTGATAAACGGATAGGTTTTCAGATAAGCCTTAAGAAAATCCACGCTGCGGCGGATCTCTTCTTTTGCATCAATCTGTGGTTTTGCGCCGAGCGCCTGAATAATGTCTTGTTGTAATGCCATTTACCCCTCCGGAATGTGTGTGCCGCCCTGAAAATCGCGTGTCGTTGGCCCATCAGAACAAAGTGTTAAAACTACCTCTTTGACGGTAAAACGACAAGGATCACAGTTTTGACTGCTGGATATTAGCCCGATTTACCGTGGATTACGGTAATCAATTCGCTGACTAAGTTGATAAATAGCAATATTTATTCCAGGCTTAATGAACACCAACAAAAAGGAGAGGGAAGATGAACAAGAATGTAGCAGGGCTTCTGGGTGCAGCAGCGGTATTGACCATGCTGGCAGGCTGTACCGCCTACGACCGTACGAAAGATCAATTCACTCAACCGGTAGTAAAAGATGTCAAAAAAGGGATGAGTCGCTCCCAGGTGATGCAGATTGCGGGCAAACCCTCTTCTGAGGTGAGCATGATTCATGCCCGTGGGACCTGCCAGACCTACATTCTGGGTCAAAGAGATGGTAAAACTGAAACCTACTTTGTGGCGCTGGATGACACCGGCCACGTTATCAACTCTGGTTACCAGACCTGCTCCGAGTACGACACGGACCCTGCAACCAAGAAGTGATCCTCGTGCATTTATAGGATTCGTACGAAAGCCCGACCTACGTGTCGGGCTTTTTTATGAGGCATCATGCTTATTTCTTGTCGCGAATTATTTTGAGCAAAGTGTGAAGGTAGTCAAAATGGGAGGTCAATGAGAGACAATTTTTGGGTGATGAGAATTATCCGTACACAAATTGTTGCCGTATACTCATCCCATAAACAGAAGAAACTCATCTGTTACATACGAAGGTAGTGGGCACATGGAACATCGCCCGATGATGACAGATTTCACAAGTTGAGGAAGCGTGAATGGAAAAGAAACATATCTATCTATTTTGTTCTGCAGGCATGTCCACTTCATTACTGGTCTCCAAAATGCGAGCTCAGGCTGAGAAATACGAAGTGCCGGTTATTATTGAAGCATTCTCCGAAGCCTTCGCTGCGGAAAAAGGTCCAGAGGCTGATGTCGTATTACTTGGCCCACAAATCGGCTATATGCTGAATGATATTAAAAAGATTCTGCCGAACAAGCCGGTTGAAGTTATTGATTCAACCCTCTACGGCAAGGTCGATGGTTTAGGTGTGTTAAAAGCAGCTGTTGCTGCAATTAAGAAGTCAGCTGCGCAGTAATTTTTGATTTATTTTCCCCGTCAAAGAGTTATTTCATAATTAATCGCCGCAATATTGATTGCGGCCTTTTAAGGGTATTTTTCTATGAGTAAAGTGATCGATTCGCTTGAAAAGGTACTCCTTCCTTTTGCTGTTAAAATAGGAAAGCAGCCTCACATCAATGCCATTAAAAACGGTTTTATTAAATTAATGCCACTGACCCTCGCGGGGGCCATGTTCGTCTTAATTAATAACGTTTTCCTGAGTTTTGGTGAGGGGTCATTCTTTTATTCAATGGGGGTCCGCCTGGATCCATCAACCATTGCGACCTTAGACAGCTTTAAAGCCATCGGCGGTAACGTTTATAACGGTACCTTAGGCATTATGTCGCTGATGGCGCCTTTCTTTATTGGCTCTGCGTTAGCAGAAGAACGCAAAGTTGACCCAATGGCAGCAGGCCTGCTGGCGGTAGCGGCCTTTATGACCGTCACCCCATACAGCGTCGGCGATGCTTATGCCGTCGGTGCAAACTGGCTGGGCGGTCAAAATATTATCTCCGGTATGATTATCGGTCTGGTTGTGGCGGAACTGTTCACCTTCGTTATCCGTCGTAACTGGGTCATTACGCTGCCTTCGAGCGTACCTTCATCGGTTGCGCGCTCCTTCTCGGCGTTAATCCCGGGCTTCCTGATTCTGTCTATCTTCGGGATCCTCTCCTGGATTCTGTCCTCGTACGGCAGCAACTTCCACCAGATCATCATGGACTCCATCTCCAAACCGCTGGCAGCAATGGGTGGTGTGGTAGGTTGGGCTTACGTGGTGTTCAACAGCCTGCTGTGGTTCTTCGGTGTTCACGGTTCCCTGGCGCTGACCGCGCTGGATAACGGCATCATGACCCCGTGGGCGCTGGAAAACATCGCGCTGTACAACCAGTACGGTTCCGTTGACGCGGCGATTGCCGCTGGCCAGCAGTTCCACTTCTGGGCGAAGCCGATGCTCGACTCCTACATCCTGCTGGGTGGTTCCGGTGCGACTCTGGGTCTGATTATCGCCATCTTCATTGCCTCCCGTCGCGCTGACCATCGTCAGGTAGCGAAACTGGCTCTGCCATCCGGTATCTTCCAGATTAACGAACCGATTCTGTTTGGTCTGCCGATCATCATGAACCCGGTCATGTTCATCCCGTTCGTCCTGGTACAGCCGATTCTGGCAGCGATCACCCTGGCGGCCTACTCCATGGGCATCATTCCTCCGGTGACTAACCTGGCACCGTGGACCATGCCAACCGGCCTGGGGGCGTTCTTCAACAGTAACGGTAGCGTTGCCGCCCTGATTGTCGCGCTGTTCAACCTCGGTGTCTCGACGCTGGTTTACCTGCCATTCGTGATGATTTCGAACAAAGCGCAGGCCACCATTGAAGAAGAAGAAAGCGAAGAAGACATCGCTGCCTCTCTGAAATTCTAATGCCAATGCGGTATGGAGCGAGTCTCCATACCGCCCTCACAAAAGGGAAAAGTTATGTTTGATCTGGATAATGTTGTTGCTGAGGACGTGCAGGAAAACGATCTCGAAGAAGTGGTGATGGGCCTGATTATCAACTCAGGGCAAGCACGCAGCCTGGCATACGCCGCGCTGAAACTGGCTAAGCAGGGTGATTTCGAAACCGCAAAAGCCACGATGGAACAGTCCCGCATTGCGCTGAGCGAAGCCCACCGCGTGCAGACTCAGCTGATTGAGAGCGATGAAGGCGAAGGTAAAATGAAGGTGAGTCTGGTGCTGGTCCATGCGCAAGATCATCTTATGACCTCAATGCTGGCGCGCGAGCTGGTTGCTGAATTGATCGAACTCCACGAGAAGGTACAATAGGCTTTTCCCTATGAGGCAACCAAAGATGATCACCATGGAAATCAACACCGCCCGAGAACAACAGCTCTTTAACGGTAAAAATTTTCATGTCTTCATCTACAATAAAACGGAAAGTATCAGTGGGTTACACCAGCACGACTACTACGAGTTCACTATCGTACTAACCGGCCGCTATTATCAGGAGATAAACGGTAAGCGGGTCATGCTGGAGCGAGGCGATTTTGTCTTCATCCCGATGGGGTCGCATCACCAGAGCTTCTACGAGTTCGGTGCTACGCGAATTCTCAACGTGGGGATCAGCAAAGATTTCTTCGATACCCATTACCAGGCTCTGGTACCGTTTGCGCTGGTTGCTTCGCAAGTCTATTCGATCAAAAGCACGTTTCTTAGCTACATTGAGTCGGTTATTGCATCACTTCATTTTCGCGAAACGGAATTCGACGAATTTATTGAACTGGTTTCCTTCTATGTGATTAATCGTCTACGACATCACCGGGAAGAGCAGGCGCAGGATGTGACGCCACAGTGGTTAAAAACCACCGTAGAAGCCATGCACGATAAATTAAAATTTGGTGAAGGTGCGTTGGAAAATATGGTCGAGTTATCCGGGAAAACCCAGGAATATTTAACCCGAGCCACCCAGCGCTATTATGGCAAAACGCCGATGCAGATTATCAATGATATCCGCATTAACTTTGCCAAGAAACAACTGGAAATAACCAACTACTCGGTAACCGATATTGCGTATGAGTCAGGTTACAGCAGCCCAAGTCTGTTTATTAAAACATTCAAGAAGCTGACCTCATTCACACCAAGCAATTATCGTAAGAAACTGACGGTTATTAAATAACGCACTACGATATTATTTCGTAGTTCTGAAACAAAGCATTTAGCTCACCGTATATTATGCGGCGGGTAAGCCACGTTTAGCTTGTGGATCTCGAGGGAGAAAAGTATGAGCCAGAAATTGAAAGTCGTTACTATTGGTGGTGGTAGCAGCTATACACCTGAATTACTGGAAGGTTTTCTTAAACGTTATCATGAGCTGCCGGTAACGGAGCTGTGGCTGGTTGACGTCGAAGGCGGCCAGGAGAAGCTGGATATTATCCACGCGCTGTGCGAGCGCATGGTGGAAAAAGCGGGCGTACCGATGAAGGTCTATAAGACGCTGAACCGCCGCGAAGCGCTCGAAGGTGCCCATTTTGTTACCACTCAGCTGCGTGTTGGCCAGCTGAAAGCCCGTGAAAAAGACGAACGTATTCCGCTGAGCCACGGTTATCTGGGCCAGGAAACCAACGGCGCGGGTGGCCTGTTTAAAGGCTTGCGCACCATTCCGGTGATTTTCGACATCATTAAAGATGTTCAGGAAGTCTGCCCGGATGCGTGGGTTATCAACTTTACCAACCCGGCTGGGATGGTGACAGAAGCGGTTTACCGTCACACCAATTTCAAGCGCTTTATCGGCGTGTGCAACATTCCAATCGGAATGAAAATGTTCTTCACCGACGTGCTGCGCCTGACCGAGAAAGACGACCTCTCTATCGACCTGTTCGGCCTGAACCACATGGTGTTCGTGCGCGATGTGCTGGTGAACGGCGAGTCCCGCTTTGCGGAACTGCTGGACGGCGTGGCCTCCGGTACGCTGTCGGCGAATACCGTGAAAAACATCTTCGATATGCCGTTCAGCGAAGGGCTCCTGCGCTCCCTGAACCTGCTGCCGTGCTCTTATCTGCTGTACTACTTCAAGCAAAAAGAGATGCTGGCGATTGAAATGGGCGAATACTACAAAGGCGGCGCGCGTGCTCAGGTAGTACAGAAAGTGGAGAAGCAACTCTTCGAACTGTACAAAAATCCGGACTTGAACGTGAAGCCAAAAGAGCTGGAACTGCGCGGTGGGGCGTACTACTCCGATGCGGCGTGCGAAGTTATCAACGCTATCTACAACGATAAGCAGACTGAACACTACGTCAACATTCCGCACCACGGCCATATTGATAATATCCCGGCGGACTGGTCTATCGAAGTGACCTCTATTCTGGGCCGTGATGGTGCAAAACCGCACCCGCGCGTGACCCATTTTGATGAGAAAGTGCTGGGTCTTATCCACACCATCAAAGGTTTCGAAGTGGCGGCAAGCCAGGCTGCGCTTAGCGGTGAGTTTAACGATGTGCTGCTGGCGCTGAACTTAAGCCCGCTCATCCACTCTGATAAAGATGCAGAGGTGCTGGCTCGCGAGATGATTCTGGCGCATGAAGAATGGCTGCCGAACTTCGCTGCCACCGTGGAGAAACTGAAACAGTGACAGGAGGCATGATGGAACGTTTGTTAATCGTTAATGCCGACGATTATGGTCTGAGCAAAGGTCAGAACTACGGCATTATCGATGCCTGTAAACATGGTCTGGTCACCTCAACAACCGCACTGGTCAACGGTGCGGCTATCGACCACGCGGCTCGTATGAGCCGCCGTACGCCGGAACTTGCCGTGGGGATGCACTTTGTTCTGACGCTGGGCGAGCCGCTGTCGCCGATGCCTGGACTGACCCGCGAGGGGAAGCTGGGCAAGTGGATCTGGCAGATGGCGGAAGAGGACTCGTTGCCGATGGATGAAATTGCCCATGAGCTGGAGTGT
>NZ_JMPL01000137.1 GCF_000735365.1 Kluyvera ascorbata ATCC 33433
TCTGGTAAAAACTGTGCCCCTCTTTATCGGTAATGGTGTCGGCGCTGATGTGCTCCAGGGACCCTTTCAGGCCGCCGTAGATGGTGTAGTCATAGGCGGTGAATTTGATCATCGCCTTCTGCCCTGGGTGTAAAAACGCAATGTCCTGTGGGCGAATTTTGGCTTCAACCAATAGCGTGTCGTCCAGCGGAACAATCTCCACCAGCTCGCTGCCGGGTTGGATAACCCCGCCGATGGTGTTGACCAGCATCTGCTGGATAATCCCGCGCACCGGCGAGGTCACCAGCGTACGGTGAACCCGGTCCTCGATGGCTTTGCCGGAGGCCTCTATTTTCGCAAGGCTAGTGCGCGCTTCGTTAAGCTGGCCCAGCATTTCGCTACGATAACGGCCTCGCGACTCGGCAATTTTGTTTTCAATTTCCTTAACGGCTGACCGGGCACGAGGAATGGCGAGCACCACCGAGTCAAGTTGCCCGCGCGTGTCCACTTCGGAGCGGCGCAGCCGCAGGATTTCTACTTTTGAAATCGCCCCTGCACTGACCAGCGGCTGGGACATATTAACTTCCTGCTGAATAAGCCCCAGGCTGCGGCTGAACTGCGTTTTTTTCGCTTCAAAATCCAGCAGTTCCTGCTTTTTCTGCGCCAGCTGTTCTTCCAGCCCGGCGATTTCATTACGAAAACGTGCGCCCTGGGATTCAAACAGCCCCCGCTCCCCGCTGGCGATCCCCGGCGCTTCCTGCTCGATTTCCGGGCTCAGCGATAAGGGCTTGTCGTCTAGTTGCGCCTGCAGGCGTGAGATGCGGGCCATCAGCGCATAGCGGTCAGCTTCGCTTTCACCGACGGTTGACTTAAAGCGCGTATCGTCAAGGCGCAGCAGCGGTTGACCAGCGTCGACAATTTGCCCTTCGTGGACGAAGACTTCGGAGACAATCCCGCCTTCCAGGTTCTGGATTTTTTGCAGCCTGGATGAGGGGATCGCTTTCCCATCGCCGCGGGTGACTTCATCGATGGGGGCGTTCGCCGCCCAGACAATCAGCGCAATAAAAAATCCAAAGCAGGCCCACAGCGTCACGCGTCGCGAGCGCGGCACGTCGCTCATCACCGCGCCGTTAATGCCGTTGACCGTCAGGGAGTCGTCCGTTTTACCGAGACCAAACCATTTAGTTACCCCCATGGATTTGCCCCTTCTTCAGTGCCTCCAGCACACTATCGCGCGGCCCATCGGCCACCACGCGCCCACGTTCGATGATGATAAGCCGGTCAACCAGCGCCAGCATCGAGGCGCGGTGGGTCACCAGCAGCAACGTGCGCCCGCGGGTTGACGCCATCAACGCCCGACGGACGGCATCTTCGGTGGTGTTATCCATCGAGCTGGTCGGCTCATCAAGCAGAAGAATCGGTGGCTCAAGCAGAAGCGCGCGCGCCAGCATCACCGCCTGACGCTGGCCGCCAGAGAGGTTAAGCCCGCGCTCGCCAACCTGCATGTGATAGCCGTCCGGGTGCTTACGGGCAAAATCATGCACGCCGGCCAGCTGCGCCGCCCGCAGCATGGCGTTGTCGTCGACATAGGTGGCTCCGCTTATCAGGTTGTCGCGCAGCGTACCGCTGAACAGGTAAATATCCTGCGGCGCGTAGCCGATATTGTGGCGAAGGTCGTTGACGTCGATTTGGTTGGCATCCATGCCGTCAACCAGGATCTCTCCTGAGTCCGGCTGATAGAAACCGATTATCAGCTTCGCCAGCGAGCTTTTTCCCGACCCGCTGCGCCCGATAATCCCCACCCGTTCACCCGGCGTGATGGTAAAGGAGACGTTAGTCAGTGACGGTCGCTTTTGGTCTGGATAGGTGAAAGTGACGTTCTGAAAGGCAATCGCGCCTTCCAGGGTGTCGCGGGCCACCAGCGCCCTGTCATCCTGACGCTCCTGCGGCAGCTCCATCATCTGTTCAGTGGTATTCATGGTCATTCTTGCCTGCTGATAGCGCGTCACCAGACCACTAAGTTGCCCCATCGGCACCAGCGCGCGGCCGTTCAGCATGTAGCAGGCGATAAGTCCGCCCATACTGAGACTACCGCCGATAATCAGATAAACCCCGGCAACAATCATCGCCACGCCGGAAAACTGCTGGAGCCAGGCGGTAAAGTTCACCGCAAAGGTCGAGAGCGTTTTAACCCGTAACTCTTTTTTGCTTAGCGTCACCAGCGTGCTTTCCCACATAAACTGGCGCTCGCTTTGCGCGTTATTCACCTTCATGGCGTCCAGCCCGCCAAGAGTTTCAATCAGCACCGCCTGACGTTCTGAGGCGAGGCGCATCGTCTCTTTTATCGTGTCGTTGAGCGGCTTCTGAATCGCCCAACTCACCACCAGCGCCACCGGGAAGGCCACCAGTGGGATAAACACCAGCGGGCCGCCGATAATGGCGATCACCAGCAGCATCAGCAAGGTGAACGGAATATCGATAAGCGTCGCCATGGTGAGCGAAGAGAGAAAATCACGCAGCGACTGGATTTCATGAATATTCTGCGCAAAGCTCCCCAGCCGCGCCGGACGCGCTTTCATCGCCACGCCGGTAATGCGCTCGAAGATGGAAGCTGAGACAATCATGTCAGTCTTTTTGCCCGCAATATCGAGGCAGCGGGTACGCAGCGTTTTCAGCAGCAGATCAAACAGGAAGGCAACGGTTATCCCTATCGCCAGCACCCATAACGTGGCAGTGGCCTGGTTGGGCACCACGCGGTCATAGACGTTCATCACGAACAGCGGCGTACACAGCGCGATAAGGTTAATCAGGAAACTGGCAACGATAGCGTCAACGTAGAGAAAGCGCGATAGCTTCAGCGTGTCACGAAACCAGGTCCGCGTGCGCGGCAGCAGCGAGGATTTGGTGCGTTCGCTTTGATGGATGGGCTGAATAAACAGCGCCGTACCGGAGTACTCTTGCGCCAGCGCGGCTGGGTCGACCAATATTTCCCCGCCGCCGACCTCTCCGGTCTGCACCCGGGCCTGCCCTTGTTCATTCCAGCCAAAGAGTACGGCAGTGCGATGATTTTCCAGTACCAGTACGGCGGGCAGTGAGAGCGCGGTGATATCCTTGAGCTCACGCTTGAGCATTCGCACGCGCAGCCCGGCGCGCGCGGCGGCGCGCGGAAAAACGTCGAGGGTCAGTTGGTTATTGTTAAGCGGTAGGCCTGCGGTCAGCGAAACGCGGGTGGCCGCTTTTCCATAGTGCGAACAGACCGCCAGCAGACTATCGAGCAGCGCGTCGTCCTGAAGCTCGCGCTGATCGACTTTCATCTCTTTTTGCCATTCTACTGCGTCATTGCCACCTGCAGCCGGGGAATGTTGTGCCATATGTTATATCCTTAATAACAGACCCGAATCATAAGTTCATCCTGAATACCGGGTAATTGCGACTGAAGCACAAGCGTGTCAGAAATTTAAATTAGCACAGTCAAATATGACATTCATTAATAATGGGAATTTATAATGCTTTATAATTAGGCATAATAGTAACACCGTAGAATACAATAAAGTAATCACTCGTTTATTTTTGTAAATTTAAATTTAGTGCATTCAAAATAATAAAAAGCACCCTGCCGGTAAGACAGGGTGCGGTTCAGGGTTAAACCAGGGTATCTGGCTTAGCAATCAAACTGTCTATATCTGTGGAAGTACAGTTTTCAACGGTAATCTGCACCTCGGTGGCGTTACCTCCATGGTGCAGACCTCCGGTATTAATAGTAATTATCGTATCCCCGCCTTTATCAGATATATTGACGAAATCAGAGAAATTACCCTTAATCCCTTCAAGCAGCTCGGTTAAATCGATTTTATCCTCATGAATATTAAAGTCTTTAATAACATCCTTGCCGTAATCACCCTGTTGCCATTTGAAGGTGTCGTGGCCTTCCCCGCCATAAAGCGTGTTATTCCCTTTACCGCCAATCAGGATGTCATCACCCGCACCGCCATACAGTTTATCATTGCCATCACCGCCATAGAGAATATCGTTTCCATTGCCGCCATACAGTTCATCGTTGCCATCACCACCATAGAGAATATCGTTTCCATCGCCGCCATTGAGTTTATCGTTGCCCGCGCCGCCATAAATAATGTCGTTACCGGCACCACCGGAGATGTCGTCGTTACCCCCATAGCCATAGATGATGTCATCACCATCAGTGCCAACAAGCGTGTTGTTACCAGAATTGCCATGGATCGTTTCACCCGGTACCGGGGTCGGCTCGTTTTCATCAGACGTCGGATCGCTCGCGCCTCCCGTAGGTTCGCTTCCTCCAGGGATTATTGGCGTATCAGGTCCGTCACCGCTCTCACCCGCTCCCTCATTGCCTGAACTGCCGCTTTCGGCCGTCTGGCGCGGAATAACGGAGAATATTCCGTCGGTTACATCACCATCACCGTCGATGGCTTTGAATCCGAAATCAATCTGTTTATCATCACCGACTCCAGGCTGCTGCATATCCTGGTACTGGTAAAACTCCCACTTACCGGTTTCAGGGGTAAACTCCAGACGGAACACTAGATTACCGTTTGAATCGTAGCCAAGAGCCGTGTTGCCAGATTCAGAGAAGGTTGTCGTAATTTCCAGACCTGCGCTGGTACGTAGTTCGCCTTCAACGCCTCCCTTGTCCAGGGCCAGGCTATATTTGCCGTCTGCCCCCCAGTCGATATCGAGCGTACCCTCAGCATAGCCGATTGGCATATCCGTGTTCGGTCCAATGAATGTGACACCTTTCACCGTAAAGTCACTGTTATCCTCCTTAGATCGCTCAAAGTTATCCGTTGCCTTAACGATCATCTTATCGAAACCGCCTTCCTGGACACTGAAGTTCTTGGCATAGTTACCGCTTTTATCGTCGGAGCTAAACTCCTGCGTCGCAATCAGCTTGCCGTCACGATAAAACTCAACGATCCCGCTCTCGAGTTCACCACCGTACATTTTTTCGAATTCAATGGTCACGCCATAGGCGACTGAGCCCACGTCCAGCGTGAAAATCAGCTCTTCAGAAGCGCCATTTTCACCATCAAAAACGCGGTAATCGATCTCGTTAGCAATGTTGTGATAAGGGCCTTCCTTGCTTTTTACCCCCAACCCACTATCGGTTCGGTCGACTTCGGCCTCGATTAATTTTGAATCTGTTTTAGAGGTGAACCCGTTGGCCGTCACGGTAAATCCATGACCCTGAGCGTCCGTGTAGCGAAGACTGGTTTCAGAAGTGGCCTTCCCACCAAGGTCAAATTTGCCGAGGAGAACATCAGGGATGCCCTCACTGCTGACTTGACCTACCGATGGCGCACTCAACACGGGAACGTCATCGACAATGGTTATCTCAAGTGAGCCTGTTGAGGTGGCTTTACCATCAGCTACGGTGATTGCCAGATCAAACTTCACATCATCCGTACCCTGCTCCGGGTGATCGATTGGCCCTTTAAGTTCGACCTTGTAGGACCATTCGCCTCGATCGGTCCCTTCTGGCGAAGTGAGCTGGACTTCAACAATGGATTTATAGGTTCCATCTTCGGTAGAGCCAGTGTAGCCAACGAGCTTGTTGCCTTCCGCATCCCATGCCCATTCTACTTTCGCACCACCGGAGGTTAGCGCTTCGCTCGGGCCACCCAGCGAAACGGTCAACTGATCACTAGTATCAATGTCATCGATGGTAAACGTACCCGTTGCCCCATCAGGGATATGACTCTCGGATAATTCCTCGCTGCTCATCACCTCGATAGTCGGTGTATCGTTGGTGCCTTTGATGGTTATCGTCACGGGCTGCGTATCCGTCGCGCCATGGCTGTCTTTCACCGTCACCCAGTAGGTGATTTTCGCTTCCTGACCCTCTGCCAGCGACTGCGTTAAGTCGTTGCTGATTTGATAATTCCAGCTCTTCCCGTCATCGGACACGGTGAAGGTCCCCTGGCTTAACAGTTCAAGCTGAGCTTCCGTCAGTTCGGTGCTCTCACCCGCGGTTACGCTTGTTAAGCCGCTGGTGTAGCTGTGGGAATCTGCAGTGTCGACATCGCTCGTACTCAGCACCCCACTCGTTGCCAGCAACTCTGGCGTCGGTGCCGTTCCGGTCACAATCCCATTATCTTCCTGTAGCACCTCGCCATCGCTTGCACTCAGCACCGGCGCATCGTTAGTCCCTTTGATGGTTATCGTCACGGGCTGCGTATCCGTCGCGCCATGGCTGTCTTTCACCGTCACCCAGTAGGTGATTTTCGCTTCCTGACCCTCTGCCAGCGACTGCGTTAAGTCGTTGCTGATTTGATAATTCCAGCTCTTCCCGTCATCGGACACGGTGAAGGTCCCCTGGCTTAACAGTTCAAGCTGAGCTTCCGTCAGTTCGGTGTCTCACCCGCCGTTACGCTTGTTAAGCCGCTGGTGTAGCTGTGGGAATCTGCAGTGTCGACATCACTCATGCTCAACGCCCCGCCGGTCGCCAGTACCTCTGGCGTCGGTGCCGTTCCGGTCACAATCCCATTATCTTCCTGTAGCACCTCGCCACCGGTGGCGCTCAACTCCGGCGCATCATTACGCCCGGTAATCGTGATCGTCACCGTGTGTTCGGTGCCGTCGGCGCTTTTTACCACGAAGGTTTCAATTTTCGTTTCGCCTTCGGCGAGATACTGCACGTCGGCGTTATTGACCTCATAGCGCCATGAACCATCTCTGGCGAGGATCAAGTGACCCAGCGCACCATCGCTGGCTTTGACAGAATTCGGGATAAACCAGGACTGTGCTTCATCGGGATCGTGAATTGATAAACGACCGCTGTCGGCAAGGGTTGGATCGCTATCGTCTTCGACAACGGAACCTGTATCGTCGCCGCCGATGATGGCGGGGTTATTAAGATCAACGGCATTGTTGCCGAACAGTGAGGTATCTTCTTCCACGCGGTCAGGACGCCCGCTGCCCAGCCCATCGGTGGGATAGCCCGCGTTAGGGTCAAGGATTTGTCCGGTCAGTTCCAGCATCACGAAGGAGTGTCGTCCTCCCTCGCCTGCTTCGCCCTGCGCATCGGTGATAATCGGATTCCCTGCGGCGGTTGCTTCCAGTATTTGCGTTGGGTCAGCGCCCTCGGTAATGGCCTGCTGCACGGCAGCAACGTCCTGGGTTGCTGTCGTATCAGCCGTCGCGGTTGCTGCGCCGCTGCCGCCCCACTGGCTCATACGCCCCAGATCCAGATTTTTGCCATCCGGCAAGGTGACGGTCACCGCCCCCTGCTCGGTCACGACCTGCTCGCCGCGCATAACCTGCTCACCTTCCATTGCCTGGCGTCGGCTGCCGTCCGCCGCTTCAATCCACGCCTGGCCCATCATGACTTTGATCGTTCCAATTACCGTTGGCATAGCATCTCTCCCTGGTTCGCAAATACCGGAGCGTTTCACAAAACGCTCCAATTAAACTCGTTAGGTAAAAACTGAACTTCTATCCTTATTCATTGAGGCATTGAATTAATACCCACTTTCACCCATTAGCAAAATATATTCATTAATAATCGCATTAGTAATAATAACATTTGGTGATTTTTGTAAAACAAGCCATATATTGAGTGATTGGAATACGTATCTTTCAGTCAATAGCGTGATCCGTCACTCATATGACAAAAGTAATCACAAATATCTCATCACAGCACAAATAAAAAATAACTCATTAGAATCAATAAATTAAACAAATAAAATCCAATATGAAAACGTTAAAAAACACTCACTTAAATATTTCTAAAGATAACTTACAAATATCACCAAGGAATAAAACAAAAACCAATTAAATATTGCTTATTATTCCATTGCTTTTGCTCTAAACGGTAGATATTAACTATTCATAAACCTTTCTTACCAAATCGATAAATCAATGACCTGCGCTTATTCCAGATACCAACACAGGATTATTGTATGGAGAATCAATTATTTTTTCTGATGCATTGCCGTCGTGGAACGGAGAACAATGCCCTGCGAAGCAGGGTCTCCTGAGCAGAACGGCTTATGATTAGGTCTAGCTGGTATACGCGCAGCATACGGCCCTGCCGTCCTTCAATTACGCAATGCAACAAAGGGTAAGATGACAAGAGTGCAGTTCTGTGAACATCAACACAAAACACTACTCTTATGGATTTTATCAACACAAAACAAAAGAAACCGATTTCATATACCAAACTAACACCTAAAAAACAGGCCAAAAGCCACAGTTAATTAAATGTTAATTATGACAATAAATTGTTGCTGATATTTTTAGCATTAATAACTAATACGTATCTTTCAGAACAATTATGGAAAAAAAGTGTGACCCCAGGCATTCTTTAATAAGGATAATGCTTCATTTAAAATTTAATTTGATAAATTACACATTAAATTTAATCCATTTTCTGGCCGTTAATTACTCGATAATTGCTTGAAAGATCGCCAAATGGCGATTATTAACAACGTCAAAAAATAGTCACCGTTATCGGCATAAAATATTTTTATCCCCCCATTATTTTTTGATAAAAGTCAGATGAAAGCGTTATATACAAAACATAACACATTGATATTAAATGATTTTTAAGAAAATACATAGCGTGCAATAACTCACCAAAAGGCAATTTGTGAGTACTCGCACAAATCCCCAGTCAATTAATTTGTTACACTTCTTCCCGTCAACGAGGCAATTAACACGGATCGTTATGAACACATTAAATCTCCCAAAAATACAAAATCTGGTGGTTTTTCAGGAGGTGATCCGGAGTGGTTCTATCGGCTCAGCGGCAAAAGAATTAGGATTAACGCAGCCCGCGGTCAGTAAAATCATTAGCGATATTGAAGCTTACTTTGGCGCAGAGGTCATCGTCAGAAAAAATACCGGCGTAACGTTGACTCATCCGGGCCAGGTACTGCTGACCTGGTCTGAGTCCATCACCCGTGAGATGACGAACATGGTGAATGAGATGAACAGCATGACGGACGATGCCGCTATTGATGTCTCCTTCGGTTTCCCTTCGCTGATTGGCTTCACCTTTATGTCTGACATGATTCAGAAGTTTAAAGAGGTGTTCCCGAAGGTACAGATCTCGATGTTCGAAGCGCAGCTCTCCTCGTTCCTGCCTGCGCTGCGCGATGGCCGTCTGGATTTCGCCATCGGCACGTTGAGCGACGAGATGAAGCTACAGGACCTGCACGTCGAGCCGCTGTTTGAATCAGAGTTTGTCGTCGTGGCCAATAAGTCCCGAACGTGCGCCGGCAATACCCCGCTGGAATCACTGAAAGAGGCGCAGTGGGTATTGCCACAAACCAATATGGGTTACTACAGTGAGCTACTTATTACGCTTCAGCGAAACGGCATCAGCATCGAAAACATTGTTAAAACGGACTCCGTTGTCACCATTTATAATCTTGTTCTCAATGCCGATTTCCTGACGGTTATTCCTTGTGATATGACTGCACCTTTTGGCTCCGACCAGTTTATTACGCTCGAGGTTGAAGAAACATTACCCATTGCGCGCTATGCCGCAATATGGTCAAAGAATTACCGGATTAAAAAAGCCGCATCAATTCTGGTGCAATTAGCGAAGGAATACTCAGCCTGTAATGGACGCAGGCGAAAGCAAATAATAAATTCAAAATAAGCCAGTAATTTTAAATATCTAATACATATACCGCCGATCGTCATACCGGTCAGCGGTGACGAATATCTATTACCCTAACACTCTGGTTATGAGGTTATCATGCATATTACATACGATCTCCCGGTAGCTATTGAAGATATTATTGAAGCCAAAAAGCGCCTCGCGGGTAAAATTTATAAGACCGGCATGCCTCGCTCTAATTACTTTAGCGAACAGTGCAAAGGCGACATTTTCCTTAAATTTGAAAACATGCAGCGTACCGGTTCATTTAAGATTCGCGGTGCCTTTAATAAGCTGAGTTCCCTGACCGAAGCCGAAAGACGTAAGGGCGTTGTCGCCTGCTCTGCGGGTAACCATGCCCAGGGGGTTTCGCTCTCCTGCGCGATGCTCGGTATTGATGGCAAAGTGGTGATGCCAAAAGGCGCGCCGAAGTCTAAAGTCGCCGCCACCTGCGAATACTCGGCTGAAGTGGTGCTGCACGGCGATAACTTCAACGATACCATCGCTAAGGTTAGCGAAATTGTCGAAATGGAAGGCCGCATTTTTATCCCGCCGTACGACGACCCAAAAGTCATTGCCGGGCAAGGCACCATTGGTCTGGAGATTCTCGAAGACCTGTATGACGTGGATAATGTAATTGTACCTATCGGCGGCGGCGGTTTAATTGCCGGTATTGCTATCGCCATTAAATCAATTAACCCTACCATTAAAGTGATTGGCGTACAGTCAGAAAACGTTCACGGTATGGCCGCCTCTTATTATGCCGGAAATATAACCACGCACCGAACGACCGGCACCCTGGCGGATGGCTGTGACGTTTCCCGCCCGGGTAATTTAACCTACGAAATTGTTCGTGACCTCGTCGATGATATTGTTCTGGTCAACGAAGATGAAATTCGCAAAAGCATGATTGCCCTTATTCAGCGTAATAAAGTCGTCACCGAAGGCGCTGGCGCTTTAGCCTGTGCGGGG
>NZ_JMPL01000138.1 GCF_000735365.1 Kluyvera ascorbata ATCC 33433
CGATTGCGCGCGCCAAAGCACGCAAGGCAGCAGAGCAAGCAACCGTTGAGCCCGCTGCCGATGAAGAAGCCCTCGACCCGCGTAAAGCGGCCGTCGAAGCGGCAATTGCGCGTGCTAAAGCACGCAAGGCAGCCCAGCAGGATATCAGCGAACCTGCTGCCAACGACGACCCACGCAAAGCTGCCGTTGCCGCTGCTATTGCCCGTGTTCAAGCCAGGAAAGCCGCTCAGGCCGTTAACGAGGATTAAATGGTTTTCAAAATCGCAAGTTCCCCTTATACCCACAATCACCGCCAGACATCGCGGATTATGCTGCTGGTGGTTATCGCCACCCTGCCCGGCATTGTGGTCCAGAGTTGGTTTTTTGGCTGGGGAACCGTTATTCAACTGGTGGTGGCTATACTGGCCGCCTGGCTTGCGGAGTCCCTGGTGCTTCGTCTTCGCAAACAAAATATCGGCCAGACGCTTGCCGATAACTCAGCGTTGTTGACCGGTCTGCTATTGGCTATCAGTATTCCGCCGTTGGCGCCATGGTGGATGGTGGTATTGGGCACCGTATTTGCCGTGATTATCGCCAAGCAACTTTATGGGGGACTGGGGCAGAACCCGTTCAACCCAGCCATGATTGGCTATGTTGTTCTGCTGATCTCCTTCCCTGTGCAGATGACTTCGTGGTTACCACCGCACGATATCGCCGCCGCAGCGCCTGGCTTTATGGATGCTATCCACGTTATTTTCAGCGGCCATACAGCGGCGGGTCAGGATATGAATGCCTTGAAGATGGGCGTTGATGGCATCAGCCAGGCCACGCCGCTCGATACCTTCAAAACGTCGCTTCATGCCGGACATCCGGTAGATGAGATCCTGAAATCGTCGATTTATCACGGTGCGCTTGCCGGTGCCGGATGGCAATGGGTTAACGTCGCCTATCTGGTCGGCGGCCTGTTCCTGCTGTGGCAGAAAGCGATTCGCTGGCATATCCCCGTGAGTTTCCTGCTGAGCCTGGCCGTCTGCTCAACGCTCGGCTGGCTGTTCCACCCGGAAAGCGTTGCCTCGCCGCAGATGCATCTGCTCTCCGGCGCCACCATGCTGGGCGCGTTCTTTATCCTCACCGACCCGGTCACCGCATCGACCACCAACCGTGGCCGTCTGATCTTTGGGGCGCTGGCAGGTCTTCTGGTGTGGTTAATCCGCAGCTTTGGCGGGTACCCGGACGGCGTGGCATTTGCCGTGCTGTTAGCCAACATCACCGTACCGCTGATTGATTACTACACGCGCCCGCGCGTTTACGGACACCGCTGAGGAATCACATGTTAAAGACCATGCGTAAACACGGTGTCACGCTGGCGCTGTTCGCAGCCGGTTCTACCGGGCTGACGGCGGCGATCAACCAGTTAACCAAGCACACCATCGACGACCAGGCCGAAAAGCAGCAGAACGCTCTGTTCCAACAGGTAATACCGGCAGGCAGCTATAATAATGACCTGCTGAAGAGCTGCTTTGTGGTCGAAGCCCCAGAGCTTGGCAAAGGTACACATAAGGTTTATATCGCCCGTCAGGACGATAAACCGATCGCCGCCATACTCGAAGCCACCGCACCAGACGGCTATTCTGGCGCCATTCAGCTGTTGGTCGGTGCCGATTTTAACGGTACCGTACTCGGTACCCGCGTGACCGAGCACCATGAAACACCGGGGTTAGGCGATAAAATTGAGCTTCGACTGTCTGACTGGATAACCTTCTTCGCCGGTAAAAAAATCGACGGCGCGAACGATAGCCAGTGGGCAGTGAAGAAAGACGGCGGCCAGTTCGACCAGTTCACCGGAGCAACCATCACCCCTCGGGCGGTGGTAAACGCGGTAAAACGCGCGGGACTGTATGCACAAACGCTGCCCGCGCAACTCTCACAACTGCAAGCCTGTGGAGAATAAACAATGAGCGAGGTTAAAGAGGTTATTGTCCAGGGGCTCTGGAAAAATAACTCCGCACTGGTTCAGCTTTTGGGGATGTGCCCGCTGTTGGCTGTCACCTCGACCGCAACCAACGCCCTGGGTTTGGGTCTTGCCACTACGCTGGTATTGACGCTCACAAACTTGGCTATCTCCAGCCTACGCCGCTGGACGCCCGCGGAAATCCGTATCCCTATTTACGTCATGATCATTGCCTCAGTGGTCAGCGCCGTTCAGATGCTGATTAACGCCTATGCATTTGGTCTGTACCAGTCGCTCGGTATCTTTATTCCGCTTATCGTCACCAACTGTATCGTGGTGGGACGTGCGGAAGCCTTCGCCGCGAAGAAAGGCCCGGCGCTCTCCGCGCTGGATGGCTTTGCTATCGGGATGGGCGCAACCTGTACAATGTTCGTGCTGGGCTCCATTCGTGAGCTCCTTGGCAACGGGACGCTGTTCGACGGCGCTGACGGGCTGCTCGGCAGTTGGGCGAAAGCGCTACGAATCGAAGTCTTCCATACCGATACTCCTTTCCTGCTGGCAATGCTGCCACCGGGAGCTTTTATCGGTCTTGGTATGCTGTTGGCTATTAAATATCTTATCGATGAACGGACTAAGAAACGTCATGCTCAGCAGGTTATTGCTGCGGAAAGCGTGAATGTGGATGGGGCAGAGAAGGCCTGATGAACAAAACCAAGCGTCTGGAAATATTGACTCGGCTGCGGGACAACAACCCGCACCCGACCACTGAACTTAACTTTACTTCGCCGTTCGAGCTGCTGATTGCGGTTTTGCTCTCCGCACAGGCGACGGACGTTAGCGTCAACAAAGCGACCGCCAAACTCTACCCGGTGGCAAACACGCCGCAGGCGATGCTCGATTTGGGCGTCGATGGCGTGAAGGAGTACATCAAGACGATTGGCCTGTTCAACAGCAAAGCGGAAAACGTCATCAAGACCTGCCGCATGCTGCTAGAACTACACGGCGGTGAGGTTCCTGAAGACCGGGCGGCGCTGGAAGCTCTGCCTGGGGTCGGGCGCAAAACCGCTAACGTGGTGCTGAACACCGCATTTGGCTGGCCGACCATTGCCGTCGATACCCACATCTTCCGCGTCTGCAACCGCACGCAGTTTGCCCCGGGAAAGAACGTCGAACAGGTAGAAGAGAAGCTGCTGAAAGTGGTGCCCGCTGAATTTAAGGTCGACTGTCACCACTGGCTCATCTTACATGGGCGCTACACCTGCATCGCCCGCAAGCCTCGTTGTGGTTCTTGTATTATTGAAGATCTCTGTGAATTTAAAGAGAAAGTCGAGCTGTAGACCCTATATCGCGGTTTGGCAAGTCCGCCTGCCGCGTCCTTTCGAGTGACTAAACCGCGTTTAATCCCATCTATTTATTCATTATTTGGCATTTCTCACGCCTATATAACGCTTTTACAGATTAAACACGCCATCACTACCAAATTTTTCTATACAAAAACTGACCAGATCATCACCACAACACGATGTTGCATTTATGTTTCTTTACGGGCATTTTCCTTACATCATTAGGATGAATCCTCCGTAACGCACAATATGATCGTCCAGTTATTTTTCAGAATCCAGCCTATATCACTATATAAAAGCGCCATCAGCAGAAGATATCGTTGAATTGCCGTTTTTGCCCCTCCTTTTCAGAATAAAAAACCGCTTAAATTTAAAGCGTGAAATTTAACGCTAAATAACATTTATATGTCTGGTTAATTATTCCACTCCTTTTATTTGTAACGGAGTATTACAAAGGTCTTGTCTGAAAGCGCAGGATAGTGAACATTACTTCCCGTTTCCCTCCAGAATAACTATAAGGTGGATGCCCATGAGCACTCCGCCCAGTACACCCCCCATTAGAATGGGATGTAAATAAGAGGTATATGTGTCTACTGCAAACAATAAACCAACTGAAAGCGTGAGTTTGAACGCTTTCAAACAACCTAAAGCGTTCTATCTCATCTTCTCTATCGAGTTATGGGAGCGTTTTGGTTTCTACGGCCTGCAAGGCATTATGGCCGTTTACCTGGTTAAACAACTGGGTATGTCAGAAGCTGACTCCATCACTCTGTTCTCTTCCTTTAGTGCCTTAGTGTACGGTCTGGTTGCTATCGGCGGCTGGCTGGGCGACAAAGTACTGGGTACGAAACGCGTGATTATGCTGGGTGCCGTGGTACTGGCCATCGGCTATGCGCTGGTCGCGTGGTCTGGTCACGATGCCGGTATCGTTTATATGGGTATGGCGGCAATCGCCGTGGGTAATGGCCTGTTTAAAGCCAACCCGTCTTCCCTGCTCTCTACCTGCTATGCAAAAGATGATCCGCGTCTGGACGGTGCATTTACCATGTACTACATGTCCGTCAACATCGGTTCATTCTTCTCTATGCTGGCAACCCCGTGGCTGGCCGCTAAATACGGCTGGAGCACAGCGTTCGCGCTGAGCGTTGTCGGTATGCTGATTACCGTTGTGAACTTCGCATTCTGTCAGCGTTGGGTTAAACAGTACGGTTCCAAGCCAGACTTCGAGCCGGTTAACTATCGTAACCTGCTGCTGACCATTGTCGGCGTGGTGATTCTGGTGGCTGTAGCGACCTGGCTGCTGCACAACCAGGGCATCGCACGTATGGTTCTGGGCGTGATTGCACTGGGTATCGTTATCATCTTTGGTAAAGAAACCTTCTCTATGACCGGTGCGCCGCGTCGTAAGATGATCGTGGCTTTCATTCTGATGCTGGAAGCGATTATCTTCTTCGTGCTGTACAGCCAGATGCCAACCTCTCTGAACTTCTTCGCGATTCGTAACGTTGAGCACTCCATTCTGGGTATCGCGTTCGAACCGGAACAGTATCAGGCGCTCAACCCGTTCTGGATCATCATCGGTAGCCCAATTCTGGCCGCTATCTATAACAAGATGGGCGACAACTTGCCAATGCCGACCAAGTTCGCGATTGGTATGGTGCTGTGCTCTGGTGCCTTCCTGGTGCTGCCGCTGGGCGCGAAATTCGCTTCCGACGCGGGTATCGTCTCCGTGAACTGGCTGATCATCAGCTACGGTCTGCAGAGCATCGGTGAACTGATGATCTCTGGTCTGGGTCTGGCGATGGTGGCACAGCTGGTTCCACAGCGTCTGATGGGCTTCATCATGGGTAGCTGGTTCCTGACGACTGCCGGTGCGAACATCATCGGTGGTTACGTTGCTGGCCGTATGGCGGTTCCGGAAAACGTGACCGACCCGCTGATGTCCCTGGACATTTATGGCCACGTATTCCTGCAGATTGGTGTGGCAACGGCCGTTATCGCCGTGCTGATGCTGCTGACCGCACCGAAACTGAACCGTATGACTCAGGACGACGCAAAACCTGCTGCTGACGGTAAAGTCGCTTCCGTATAACGTCATCGGGAAACGAATAAATATTTAGGCCGCTAACTTCTGTTAGCGGCTTTTTTTTTATCGCGTCAGGCACTAACATACCTCCATATCCCTCGGCTGCCCTTCGGCCACGGGAAAACAAAAATAACCAAGTCTGAAGGAGTTACCCATGAAATTGTTCTACAAACCCGGCGCCTGTTCCCTTGCATCGCACATCACACTGCGGGAGAGCGGAAAGGACTTCACGCTTATCGGCGTCGACCTGATGCACAAACGCACGGAAAACGGTGACGATTTCCTGAAGGTCAACCCAAAAGGCCAGGTTCCTACTCTGCTGCTGGACGACAACACCCTGCTGACCGAAGGCGTGGCTATCATGCAGTACATCGCCGATAGCGTTGCTGACCGCCAATTGCTGGCACCGGTTAGTACTATCAATCGTTACAGAACGCTGGAATGGCTGAACTACATCGCGACAGAGCTGCACAAAGGCTTTACGCCGCTGTTCCGCCCTGACACTCCGGAAGATTACAAACCAACGGCGCGCGCGCTGCTGGATAAAAAGCTGGCCTATATTGATGAATCACTGGCAAACGCACAGTGGATCAGCGGCTCACGCTTTACTATTGCCGATGCCTATCTGTTTACCGTGCTGCGCTGGGCGTTTGCCGTGAAGCTGGAAATGGCGGGATACAAAAACATTGCGGCCTACATGGAACGCGTTGCGGCGCGTCCTGCGGTAGCGGCAGCCATGGCGGCTGAAGGTCTGAAATAATATCGGTGCGCTGACTCGGCGCTTCGCACCTCTGCCGGGCTACCACAAACGTTGTAGCCCGGCAGAGCTTCGCGACGCCGGGAACGGCGCCGAACGAAAAGTTTACAGCTGAGTCGCGCTAAAACAATGCACTGGCTTCGCAATACGATCCTGCGCCGCCACGACCTGCAACTCATACTCACCCATCTCTTTCGTCGTCACCATAATCTCGTACACCGCCGCAGTCACATGCTCCAGCGCATCGCGAAGCGTCGCCCCCTGCAACAGCTTAACCAGCAGCAGACCGCTGGTCACATCGCCCACGCCCACCGGATGACGAGCGCCAAAGTCGATCAGTGGACGGCTAATATGCCAGGCTTCACCCGCCGTCACCAGCAGCATCTCAAAGCGATCCTGACTGTAGCCCGCACGCGCCAGATGCTTCACCAGCACGATTTCCGGCCCCTGAGCAATTAGCTCACGCGCGGCCAGCACTGCATCAGCGACATCCTTCACGTCGCGACCGGCGAGAATTTCCAGCTCAATCAGGTTCGGCGCAATAATATCGCTGGCCGGCATGGCATAGCGTTTATGGAATTCCGCCACGCCCGGTGCCACGATACAGCCCTTTTCCGGGTGTCCCATCACCGGGTCGCAGAAAAACTTCGCCTGCGGGTTCGCGGCTTTCACCTGGCGCACAATGCCAAGAATATGTTCACCCTGCTCTGCAGAGCCCAGATAACCGCTCAGCACCGCGTCACAGCGCTTCAGCTGGTCGATAGCCGCAATGCCCTGCACAATCTCCGTCAGGTGCGCTGGCGGCATCACGCAGCCCGTCCACTGACCATACTGAGTATGGTTGGAGAACTGTACCGTATTCAGCGGCCAGACGTTTGCACCAAGGCGGCGCATAGGAAACTCCGCGGCGCTATTGCCCGCATGCCCGAAAACGACGTGAGATTGAATGGCGAGGATGTTGTTCATTAGCTCTACTCAAACGACAAAAAAGAAGGGGGCGTAGTTTCCCACGCCCCCTCGTTTCGGAATATTACTTCCAGCAGATCAAACAGTAATTTTTCTTACCACGGCGTAACAGGGTGTAACGACCGAAGAGAATATCGCTATCCTGGAAGAAGTATTCCGGGTCAGCCTGTTTTTGACCGTTGATAGTGACCGCGTTAGAGGCGATGGTTTTACGCGCCTGGCCGCGAGACGGCTGCAGCTCGGAGTCTACCAGCGCCTGCATCAGGTCAGCACCTTTATCCATCTCAACCATCGGCACGCCGTCCTGCGCCAGCTGTTCGAAGTCCGCTTCGCTCAGCGCGCTCAATGAACCGCTGAACAGGCTGTCGGTGATGCGTTTTGCAGCCACCAGACCTTCTTCGCCATGCACCAGACGAGTCACTTGCTCGGCCAGTACGTACTGGGCACGAGGTGCTTTACCGCTGTTTTTGTCTTCTTCTTCCAGGGCATTAATCTCTTCAATGTCCATAAAGGTGAAGAACTTCAGGAAGCGATAAACGTCAGCATCCGCGGTGTTGATCCAGAACTGGTAGAATTTGTACGGGCTGGTTTTCTTCGGATCCAGCCAGACTGCGCCGCCTTCGGTCTTACCGAACTTGGTGCCATCTGCTTTAGTGATCAGTGGAACGGTCAGGCCGAACACCTGATTCTGGTGCAGACGACGGGTCAGGTCGATACCGGAGGTGATGTTACCCCACTGGTCGGAACCGCCAATCTGCAGCGCCACGCCGTGCAGTTTGTTCAGGCAGGCAAAGTCATATCCCTGCAGCAGGTTGTAAGAAAACTCGGTGAAAGAGATGCCCTGATCGTCGCGATTCAGACGCTGCTTCACCGCTTCTTTGTTGATCATCTGGTTAACAGAGAAGTGTTTACCGATGTCACGCAGGAAAGTCAGCACGTTCATGCCGCCAAACCAATCATAGTTGTTGGCCGCGATAGCCGAGTTGTCGCCGCAGTCAAAATCGAGGAACGGTGCCACCTGTTTGCGGATTTTATCCACCCACTCCTGCACGGTATCTTCGGTATTCAGTTTACGCTCGGCCGCTTTAAAGCTTGGGTCGCCAATCAGACCGGTTGCGCCGCCAACCAGTGCAACAGGCTTATGCCCTGCCTCCTGGAAGCGTTTCAGGCATAACAAAGGAACAAGATGCCCCAAATGCAAGCTGTCAGCGGTAGGATCGAAGCCGCAATAGAGCGCGATCGGGCCTTGCGCCAGTCGCTCTGCTAACGCTACCTCGTCCGTTACCTGGGCGACTAGCCCCCGCTCTTGCAGTTGTTTAATCAAGTTACTGCTTGCCATCAAATTCTCCATCTATATCCGACTGCACCTTTGCCGGTACACGACTTTTCGCCAGACGCGAAAGCTCTATAGAATAAAGCGCTGGCGCATTCAGCGCTAGCGCTTAAAACAACAAATTTCGGGGTTTACGGTGCCAGACGGTCGATTTTCCAGGCATCCGCGTCACGCTGGTACAAAAAACGATCGTGCAGACGGTGCTCGCCGCCCTGCCAGAACTCCATCTGCTCAATGGAGACACGGAAACCACCCCAGAAGCTCGGTAGCGGAACTTCGCCCTGCTGGAATTTCTGTTTCAGTTCCATAAACTTGCTTTCGAGGATACCGCGCGCGGAGATACGACTGGATTGTTTGGATACCCAGGCGCCAATCTGGCTGTCGCGAGGACGGCTATGGAAGTATTTCACCACTTCCAGCGTCGACAGGCGTTCAGCTTTGCCGATAACCATCACCTGGCGCTCCAGCATATGCCACGGGAACAGCAGGCTGATACGCGGATTGTTCTCAAGCTGATGCGCCTTGCGGCTGCCGAGGTTGGTGTAGAAAACCAGCCCTTTCTCGTCGTAGTGCTTCAACAGAACGATACGCTGGTACGGCTGACCATTTTCATCAACCGTGGCAACCACCATCGCCGTAGGATCGGCAAGTCTGGCATCACAGGCCTGGCGTAACCAGCGTTCGAACAGGGGCAAAGGTTCAGCAGGAAGATCGTGGCGACGCAGGCCGCCACGGGTGTATTCACGGCGCAGATGCGCGATTTGTTGCAGATCGTCGTTATCAGACATGGCGTTTAAGAGAGTAGTCAACGGGTGGCGTTATTGTGCGCCGCCCGCCTGAAAATCTCAACGCTTGGGGTTTTGTAACTGGCAGTTATTCAACACGATGTGGTCGCGTTTGTAGACGGTCGCTTCGTTACCTTTAGACCAGAACACATAGATCCCGTCGGTATAGCGAGCGCCCGACGCAGAGATCCCCTGCTGAAGGTTCAGCTGCTGGTTGTCATAAATAAAGCTCACCTGTTGGCGCTGATTGTTAAGATGCACGGTCAGCGGTTTTTCTTCACACTGGTATTCCAGCGTGTCGGTCTGCATGCGTTCCATAAACTGATTGTACGCACTGCAGCCAGCGAGCATAAAAGGGAGAGCAACGATAAGTAGTTTTTTCATTGTTTTGGGCCTTTCGACATTCCTGGTCAAGGAGTGATTGTCACACTCCCGTTCAGCTTAAGTCTACCGGCCCAATGTAAAGGAAGATGTCAGTTAACTCTGATTATGCTGGGGATTTGCGGGAAAAATCGCCCCTAGTACGGTTGCTTGCGATGCGCCGGTTACTGAGGGTAAATTTCCCGGAAGCCCTGCTACAGTGCGCCAGGCAAGCCAGGCAAACGCCAGCGCTTCCATGTCGTCGCCGCTAATACCGTATTCGTCGGTCGTGGCCACTTCAGTGCCGGCCAGCAGCCCTGCCAGACGAGCCATAATCAGCGGGTTACGGCTTCCGCCACCGCAGACCAATAGTCGCTCACAGCCACCGCTTAACATCACCTGCTCACTGATAGTGACCGCGGTAAGTTCGGTAAGCGTCGCTTGCACATCCTGCGGACGCAAACCCGGATAGCGCGCCAGATACTGCGCCAGCCAACCATAGTTGAAGTATTCGCGTCCCGTGCTTTTAGGCGCAGGTGCCGCAAAATACGGGTCGCTCAGCATATCCTGCAGCATAGGCAGAATGACTTTCCCTTCGTTGGCCCACTCTGCATCTTTATCGTACGGTTTACCCAGGCTGCGCCAGATCCAGGCGTCCATCAGCATATTGCCAGGGCCCGTATCGAAGCCGCGCACCGGCATGCCCGGCACCAGTAAAGAGAGATTGGCAATACCGCCAATATTGAGGATCATTCGACGTTCATCCGGCCGCGCCAGCAAAGCCTGGTGGAATGCCGGAACCAGCGGAGCACCCTGCCCACCCAGCGCCATGTCGCGTCGGCGAAAATCACCAACCACGCTTACGCCCGTACGCGCAGCGATAATATTGTTGTCGCCTATTTGCATGGTATGCGGCGCTTCGCCCGTCGGTTCATGCCACACCGTTTGCCCATGACAACCAATCGCAACAATATCGTGTGCCGCAAGACGCTCCTGATTCA
>NZ_JMPL01000139.1 GCF_000735365.1 Kluyvera ascorbata ATCC 33433
TTCACTTATTTCAATCACTAGTCCAAATAGTGAGTATGCGTGTACATATATTTCGTTGCTGTTCATTATTCACCTATAAAAAATTCCACATATATATTATGAATTAGTGTTCGGAACTTGATTATCTATTAGTGTAAATTATAACGTCATGTCCTGTGCACCTCCTACGGTTCAAGATTTATGAGCTTATTGAACAAGGTTGTTTTGATGGTTGCTATCTTAAAGCGTCGAATACTGCTAGTCAAAAAGCGACTTAAGCGAAATATTCATTAAATTTGACAAACCCAGGCCAACCGTTTTATAATATTTTAAAATTAAGCCCACAGGGTGTGGAATTGTAATTTTAAAAGTTGAATTTTCAATCCAGTTATGTTATAAGAGCCAATCGTTTTTCAGGCTTCATTCGATAAAATCTATTACATCACATTCTTCTTTTTTTCATTTTTTTCGTATATTTTATCCCAATAAACTCGCATCCCACTGTAACCACTATCTTTTTTCAATCCTAGTTTAGAATTGTTGTGGCTCTACTGTTTATCCCTATAGTAGTTGTCTTCACATGATAGACATGGCTGCGTTAGGCCTCTACCTTACCAGCCTAACGTGGATTCTCTTCATTGGTACGTAACTCATGTATCCTGCGATGCCCTCACTAAGCTAATTCCAATAAAACATTGTTCGCATTTTCCCGTAGCCAATCAGCCACTGGTTTTGAGGTATCAATAGCGTCAACATAGTTTAATAGCAAAAAATAGTCTGTTATGCTTAAACGCTCTTTAACTGTTAATTGCAATTCTTCATCCGTCACCTCTAACGCAAATGTCGGTGTTTGGTAAGTCGTTACCTCTTCCCTTTTCCAGATTGAAATATTTGTTATGAGATTACACCTGTTGTCCGTTATCAATACATGTTTTAAAAAATCCTTATGATATGCAATATCGAAAATATACATAACACTTTCACCATAATCATATCGACCACATTTAATAGACCGAATAATTTTCCCAATATGAATATTGGTTTTTCTTCTTAAAGTACTATTATCGTGATCACAGATCTCTTCAATATCATAGTTATAATCAAGTGTTAACATACTACTTTCAGTTTCTAACTGGTTGATCCTTTTAATTAACTCATCACGCTCTTCCGTACGTTTACGTTTGAAATTTAGTAGTAAAAATAAATCACTCTCATCTACTACATTCTGCATGTTACTATTCAATTCATCTAATTTTGAATTTACTGCTACAAGTTGATTACGAAGTAAGTCAGTGTTATTGCTCTCTGCATTATCCAATTCATAGATAAGTTCTAAATTTAAACCTTGTATATGATTTAACAGAAACCGCTCCGTTTCAACATATCGTATAAGCTTAGATTCACATACTCCATTTTTTGAACGTTCTCTATAGCATCGTAAATATTGCCCACCTTTTGACATAGCCTGAACAATCATCGGACTTCCGCAGTACATGCACTTTGATATACCATTAAAAAGATTTCTCTGCTTAGATGTAGTGCTTTTTGGCTTACGTCCTTGAACATTTTTATCCATTAAAATTTGGACTTTTGAAAATAATTCGTCCTCAATGACAATTGGATAAATTCTAATCGCATTAATATTAGCCTCTTCCTTTGCCTTTTTATTTGATAGAACTCTGTATTCTGTTTCAGCAGTACTTTCACTATCTTTTTTAGTTATCGTTTTGTACTTCCCTACCAAATAACCATTCAATCTTCTATCACGTAGTTTGTTGTATAGAGTTACGGTATTCCAATTTCTGCCATTATTCTTATAACCTTCCGAATTCAGTGTTTTAACAATATCTGTCACACCTACACCTGATGCATATAAATTGAACATTCGGGTTATCAGCGTAACCTGTTCATGGTCAATATTATACGAGTACTTATCATCACTTAACGTCAACCAATCAGGTGTATTGTTATTCAATGCACTTTTTTTTTCTACAGCTACACTCTTCCGGTTTTGCCATGACTTTTTACTAATTCTAGATTTTCGTTTAGATTCTTGATACGCACGTTCTATGCTAGTTGAGAGCATAGATAACTTGTGTTCTAGTTTGTAGCTATAGATTTGACCAGTTTCAACTTCGATAATGTCAATATTGCGTGTTATCAGAAACATGAAATTGCCGACAGCATCATAACCTTCTAGACGCCCAAATCGGTCAACACTTTCTATCAACAGACAACCTTCCGTGATTTCACCACTAGCCACTCTCTCTTTAAATTTTCCAAGCGACCCCTTAGTCCAGTTAACACCTTTATAGCCACTCAAACCTTTATCAGATTCTAAAACTTCATAGTTATTAGGATCTAATTGATAGCCAAGTTCATCTGGAAGTTTCGCTGATTCTAGGAAATCCATGACAGTATTGATCTGCCGATCAATCCCAAATAAATCAACCTGTTGTAAACTTGAGACTCGAGAATAAATGTACGCTTTGACAGTTTTCAACTCACCACCTATATCTTTTAGTTAAGCCAGAACCACTCACGCAATCAGGGAGATAGTATGACATCACGTGACAATGTATTTTACAACACCCTTGAAGAAGCTATTGATGCGGCACGTGAAACGTTCCTTGCCGATAACCCCGGACTTGAGGAAGGTGAAGCGGACGTAGAGCAGTTCAATATGCAAAAGTACGTTCTACAGGATGGTGACATCATGTGGCAGGCCGAGTTCTTCGCCGAAGAGGATGAAGCAGGCGAGTGCGTGCCGATGCTCAGCGGTGAGGCAGCGCAGAGCGTGTTTGATGGTGACTTTGACGAGATAGAGCTGCGTCAGGAGTGGCTGGAAGAAAATACGCTGCACGAATGGGATGAAGGCGAATATCAGCTTGAGCCCTCGCAGGATACCGAAGAGGGCCAGGCCGCCGCAGATGAGTGGGACGAGCGTTAATCACTCATACGGGCCATGATTCGCATCAATCGGCAGCAGCAAGGTGTCGAAAACCAGCGAGAAAGGCAGATCCAAAATGGTGACATAGCGCCAGGCTGAATCACGCAGATCCCACTTAACGCCCGGATAGTACTGATTCCCGTGGCCCTGGCCCGGGATCGTCCGGCTGATAATGCTGCCGCATCCGGTGAGCATTATCGCCATGGCGGCCACCAGTATCATTCTTATCACGTCGTTTACCTCATTAAACAGACAAAAAAATACCGGCTTGATGGCCGGTATTTCCTTACGGCAAATATTTGCTTGGAGCCCTCCCCGGAGTCGGTGTTTCGCACCTCGTCCGGGCTACAGGTTTCGTAGCCCTGCCAAGCGAAGCGCCGCCGGGGAAGCACCGCACTATTTGGCGTTTAACACCATCGGATTCAGCTTCAGCTTATCGTACTCGGCCACCCACGAAGAGTATTTCTCCGGTGCAGCCCATACACGATAGTGCAGACGCGACAGCGTGACTGGGTCGCTCAGCAGCACCAGGCGGCGATCGCGATTCAGCTTATCCGGCGTTTCATTCAGCGCCTGCTCGACGTGACGATCGCGGGCAATTTCCAACACATGGCTTGCACGGTGACGTGCCGTAGCCATTGCCGTTGCCAGGGCATTCAGCGACGGGTTAAACACCGCATGCATAAAGCCATCGTCCAGCACGCGAGCGCGGTTCTGTTCCAGATACGCTTCGGTATCGGCCAGTACCTTCGGCGTGTTGTACTCTTCCGGGATCAGGAACAGCTTCCAGCGCTTAGTACGCAGACCGATAGTCGAACGGCTGGAAATCACTGAAACGAACGGCGACAGGATCAGCGAGAAGACGATCGGCGCCAGCCAGAACAGGAAGCGCAGGTCCAGCCATGCCATACCGACCGCCCATACCAGACCCAGCAGCAGCTGAGAACCGTGACGCATAAAGGCTTCGCCCCATGGCGTGGAGTCATCGTCACGCTGTGGCGAGTTCCAGACCACTTCCCAACCCAGGAACGCGCTGACCACAAATACGGTATGGAACAGCATACGAACCGGTGCCAGAAGAACGGAGAACAGCACTTCAAGCAGCAGTGAGAGCGTTACGCGAACGAACCCGCCGTACTCTTTCGACCCTTTGCACCACACCAGAATAATGCTCAACAGCTTCGGCAGGAACAGCAGCACCATGGTCGAGGCAAAGAGCGCGATCGCCAGTTCAGGACGCCACTGCGGCCAGACCGGGAATAGCTGACGCGGCTGCAGGAAGTACTGTGGCTCGGTCAGCGCATGCACCACCTGCAGCGCGGTCGACAGGGCCAGGAACATAAACCACAGCGGCGCAGAAAGGTAGGACATGACGCCGGTCAGGAACACCGCACGGTGAACGGGGTGCATCCCTTTCACCAGGAACAGGCGGAAGTTCATCAGGTTACCCTGACACCAGCGACGGTCACGTTTGAGTTCATCAAGCAGGTTCGGCGGCAATTCTTCATAAGAGCCCGGCAGGTCGTAGGCAATCCAGACGCCCCACCCTGCACGACGCATCAGCGCGGCTTCGACGAAGTCATGCGACAGAATTGAACCGGCAAAGTTACCTTCGCCCGGCAACGGTGCCAGCGCACAGTGCTCAATAAATGGCTTCACGCGAATAATGGCGTTGTGACCCCAGTAGTGGGATTCACCCAACTGCCAGAAGTGCAGCCCCGCGGTAAAGAGCGGCCCGTAAACGCGCGTTGCAAACTGCTGGCAGCGTGCATACAGCGTGTCCATCCCGGAAGCGCGTGGGGAAGACTGGATGATACCCGCATTCGGGTTCGCTTCCATCAGACGCACCAGGTTAGTCAGGCAGTCGCCGGACATCACGGAGTCGGCATCCAGTACCACCATGTAGCTGTACTGGTTACCCCAACGACGACAGAAGTCATCGATGTTACCGCTTTTACGCTTCATACGACGACGACGACGACGGTAGAAGATCTGCCCTTCGCCCTGAACCTCGGCAATCAGCTCCATCCAGGCTTTTTGTTCTGCCACGCAGATATCCGGGTTGTAGCTGTCGCTCAGGATGTAGACGTCAAAGTGCTTCTGCTGGCCGGTGGCTTTCACCGACTCCCAGGTTGCACGCAGACCGGCGAATACGCGAGACACGTCTTCGTTACAGATAGGCATGATCAGCGCCGTCCGGTGTTCCGGATTCAGCGGCTCATCGCCCACCGTCGAGGCCGAAATACTGTACTTATCGCGGCCAATCAGCAGCTGCAGGAAGCCCATTAAGGCGGTCCAGAAGCCGGCGGAGACCCAGCAGAAGAGCACCGCAAACAGAATCAGGATCCCGGTTTGCAGCAGGTACGGCAGCAGCTGCATGAAAGAAACCCACAGATTCTGCCCGACCATATCCGCCGGGTTAATCAGCGCCCAGCCCTGATAAGGCAGTATGGTCTTCATATACCAGGTCGCGACCACGGTCTGTGCAATCGTCAGGATCAGCAGCGTGTAGCGGCGTAGAGAACCGACCGTACGCCATTTTGCCTCATGCTCCTGCTCTTCTTTGGTCAGACGAGACAGGTAGCGCGGCGTGACGTCACGGCCACGAAGACGATCCCAGAAGCGGCCTACCGGGTTGGTACGCCATGGGTCCGGGAACATTGAGGAGCGCGTAGCTTTCGGCATGGCCTGCAGCTGGGTGCGCCCTTCATCGTCTTTGATAAGCTGATCGCCGCCCAGAGAATCTGGCCAGCCCTCTTGAAGACGCGCCTTGACCGAGGCCAGCGGCGTGTCATCATCACGGGCAATCGCCTGATGCTCGTCGTCCAGCGCTTCGTGCACGGCACGAAGCGAGCTGTTAGGGAGCGCCGCTTTTTCTGCATCCGTAAGCGACAATGCGTCGATATACTTCGTTGTGTTATTCATTAGCAGGCAGCTGATAGCTCCAGGTTTCACTCAGCGTCTGATCGTCGTTGACCAGCGCAGCGCGCATTTCAGTGGTTTTCTTCGGATCTTTCACCTTCACGCGCAGCATCAAGCGCCAGCCTTTCGTGACCGGGTTGTAGCGCACGCTGTTTTCGACGATTTCACCGTTGTCGCCAATGCTGGTCTGCGCCGTTACCGGCGTATCCTGCGGCATCTTGCGCATGTCTGCGCCGGTGAAATCCACCACGAAGGCCAGCGTACCGTCCGGCTGACGAATCAGGTTGGACTGCTTCACATCACCGGTAGAACGGCGAGTCTGCATCACGTACGCGTTATCGGTCGGGTGCAGTTTTTCTTCGTCACGGGTAAAGGTGATGGTGTACTTGTAGTTCATCTCTTTACCAGCATCCGGCAGCTTGTCCGGCGTCCAGTAAGCGACGATGTTATCGTTGGTTTCGTCGTTGGTTGGAATTTCAACCAGCTCAACGGTACCTTTACCCCAATCGCCTTTCGGCGTGATCCAGGCGCTTGGACGCAAGTCGTAGCGGTCATCCAGATCTTCGAAGCGAGAGAACTGACGGCCACGCTGCAGCAGACCAAAGCCCTGCGGGTTTTCGGTGGCAAAGCTGCTAACGGCCAGATGTTTTGGATTGTTCAGCGGACGCCAGATCCATTCATCGTTACCCGCATGAATAGAAAGACCGTTGGAGTCATGCAGTTCCGGGCGATAGTTGGTCGTCGCAGAAGGCTGGTTTGGCCCGAACAGGAACATGCTGGTCAATGGCGCAACGCCCAGTTTACCCACTTTATCGCGCAGGTAAATTTTGGTCTGAACGTCAACCACGGTGTCGCGGCCAGGCATAATTACGAAACGGTATGCCCCGGTCGCACGCGGAGAATCCAGCAGCGCATAGATAGTCAGACGCTTATCGGTGGCTTTTGGACGTTCAATCCAGTATTCACGGAAGCGAGGGAATTCTTCACCTGACGGCAATGCGGTATCAATCGCCAGGCCGCGCGCAGAGAGACCATAAACCTGGCCCTGACCCAGAACGCGGAAATAGCTCGCACCCAGCATGCTGACGATTTCATCGTTTTTGTCTTTGCTGTTCAGCGGGTAAAGCACTTTAAAACCGGCGAAGCCCAAATCCTTCACCGTGTCTTTGTCGTGCTGAACGTCGCCAAACGTGAAGTAGTCCGGGCTGTACTTAATTTTGCGCACGGAGGTTGCCGTGACTTCATTAATGGTCACCGGCGTGTCGAAGTACATACCCTGATGGTAGAACTCGAGCTTAAATGGGGTCTTTATATTGTTCCAGTATGCCTTATCGTGGTTGAACTGGATTTGCTGGTAGTCCGCATATTTCATATCGCGGAAGACGGAAGGCAGGTTGCTTTTTGGCGCTTCATAGCTCTTGTCAGCCAGCGATTTTGCCTGCTTTGCAACGTCATCAATAGTGAATGCCCATGCAGATGAAGTACACAGGGACAACATTACGGCTGCGCCTAACCAACGCAGTTTCATCATCTGTGGTGTATGTTTCATATAACTAAGCACTTCCCCCTTTGTGTGCTTAAATCGATCCGATCCATTTTACTGGAAATTCAAGCAATCCGACAACATAATCCCCGTATTGTTCAGCACAGTGGCTTATGGAGTAAGCAACCGTTAACCGCGCTTTGCACTTTGCGTGCTTATCCTGGAGACAGGTAACCAGAGTTAGTGTAGGGTTGCGAACGAATGTAAACTTTATCGTCTTATCAGGTAAGGCGATTAGTCCGAGAATCGTACCTAACCCTATGAATAACAAACCCGCACAGCGTGAATATTTCCTCGACTCCATTCGGGCCTGGCTGATGCTCCTGGGGATACCCTTTCACATCTCTCTGCTTTACTCCAGCCACACCTGGCATATGAACAGCGCTTCACCCTCCTGGTGGCTGACGTTATTCAATGATTTTGTTCATGCTTTTCGCATGCAGGTGTTCTTTGTTATCTCCGGCTACTTTTCCTATATGCTGTTTTTACGCTATCCCATGAAAAAATGGTGGAAAGTACGCGTGGAGCGCGTCGGTATTCCAATGCTTACCGCCATCCCTCTTCTGACGTTGCCGCAGTTTTTAATGCTGCAGTACGTTAAGGGTAAGACGGAAAGCTGGCATACGCTCTCTTTTTACGACAAATATAATACGCTCGCGTGGGAACTGGTGTCGCACCTATGGTTCCTATTAGTTCTGGTGGTATTGACCACGCTTGGCATTCTGGCGTTTCGCCTGATGCGCCGCCGTCAGATGCGTAGAAGAACCGATATGTTCGACAATATGTCGATGGCAAAACTCACGTTGATGTTTTTAGCGTTGGGGATCGTTTATGCCGCAATTCGTCGAACGCTTTTCCTGCTTTACCCGCCAATACTTAGCGATGGGTTGTTTAACTTTGTCGTGATGCAGACGCTGTTCTATGTTCCCTTCTTTATTCTTGGTGCGCTGGCGTTTATCCATCCCAAGCTGAAAACGCTGTTTACCACCCCTTCACCGTGGTGCATTGTGGCCGCTTTGTTTGGTTTCATTGCTTACCGCCTGAATCAGCATTTTGGCTCAGGTGAAGCATGGATGTATGAAACGGAATATGTGATTACGATGGTACTTGGGGTATGGATGGTGAACGTGGTGTTCTCATTTGGCCACCGCATGCTGAACTTCCAGTCCGCACGGGTGACCTATTTCGTCAACGCTTCTTTATTTATCTACCTGGTACACCACCCGCTGACGCTGTTCTTTGGCGCCTGGATCATGCCGGCCATCAGTTCGAATACCCTGGGCTTCTTGACCGGTCTGATTTTTGTGGTTGGCTGCGCGTTAATCCTTTATGAGATTCACCTGCGTATTCCTGTGCTGCGTTTCCTCTTTTCCGGTAAGCCGCAGCAAAAGCCCTCAAAAGCGCAGATCGCTAGCCATTAAGTATTGGCATCGTTTGCCAGACCCGGAATATGGGTCTGGCTGAGCAACTGCTGATACAGCTGCGTGGTCTCATCATCAAAACAGACGAAATAAACCACTTCCGGCAAGCTACGACGGGTCAGAAAGGCCGCTACCGTGCCCACCGCAATTTCGGCAGCGTCTTTCGGCGGATAACCATAGGCTCCCGTTGAGATAGCCGGGAAAGCAAGGCTGTGATAGCCATTATCCAACGCTAGCTGCAGACTATTACGGTACGCTTCCTGCAACAAAGACGCTTCATTCTCTCCCCCACCCTGCCAGACAGGTCCGACAGTATGGATGACCGCCTTTGCCTTCAGGTTACCCGCGTGCGTAATCACCGCATGTCCGGGCGGACAGGTTCCCTGCTGCTGGCGGACAACGGCACAGGCTTCCTGCAGCGAGGGGCCAGCGGCACGGTGAATCGCACCATCAACACCACCACCGCCCATCAATGAAGGATTGGCTGCATTGACGATAACATCCACCTCAAGGTGGGTAATATCCCCCTGCAGCACCTGAATTCGTACGGTCATGCTCACTATCCTCTAACTAAGACAGAAATATTGTCTACCATAGACAACGCCGACCGCAACTTCGTTTCAGTCTATTCATAGACCACAGTTAATATCGCAAGTTTTTTTTCAGGGTCGACCCACCTCATGCTTGCGGTCGCTTTTGCGTTGGTTAACTTACCCCCTTGCAACAAATCACTAACATTAGTGGTTTGTACTTTGTATTTTCCATTTTCGTAGCAGCTCACGTTTATGCGCTGAGAGCTAGACTGGTAGTCGCAAGGAGTCTCAACAATTTGTCCGCGGAAATGAATGATCCCGTCCGAGGCAGCCAATGATGGCGTACTGCTAAGAATCAGCAGGGAGAGAGGTACGGTAAAAGAGTGAAGAAATGTTTTCATGGTAACGCCCCTCATTCAAGATCGTCCGTGAATCTACCCTTCCTGATCTGAAATTCGTGGTGAATACACATTTTGTAAACATTACATTTACATTAGTGTGCTTAGTCTTTGATTTCAAGTATTTTTCTCATAGATTATTTGTATGGTTATGAGCCGCATACCCGATCATCACTCCTCTTTTTATCGTAAAAAAGGCCGTAACCTTTATGGTTACGGCCCAGAAATAATGATGACTAACGGAAGTTACAACCCGCAGCCCCCGGCTGATTGCACAGATTTGCACTGCCTGCATTCACAAAGCTCGACGAATCACTGTTCAAAGAACCAAAATTAATGCTGGTTGTATTACCATTGCCTCCGCTGTTACCACCGTTACCGCTGCCTGTGCTACCACCGTTACCGCCGCCAGTACCACCACCGTTACCGCCGCCTGTGCCACCACCGTTACCGCCGCCAGTACCACCACCGTTACCGCCGTCTGTGCCACCACCGTTACCGCCGCCTGTGCCACCACCGTTACCGCCGCCTGTGCCACCACCGGTGCCACCGCCGTGGCCACCATGCCCACCGTGACCATGACCACTGCCGTAGCCACCACCGTTACCATCGTGACCGCCCTGGCCACCGTGATCATGATCTCCACCCATACCGCCGCCATGGTGACCGCCGTTGCCGCCGCCCTGGCCACCGTGACCAGTGATCTCCCCCATACCGCCGCCATCGGTGACCGCCACTGCCGCCGCCCAT
>NZ_JMPL01000140.1 GCF_000735365.1 Kluyvera ascorbata ATCC 33433
TTCAGAATCGCCGCGTCGGTGGTTGGCAGTATACCTTTGGCGGTCAGCCAGAAGTTAACGGCCAGGTTCATCACCGCGTAGCCTACGAAACCGGCAAAAGCCGCAACGCCTTTGTTATCGCGAGCCAGCCCCAGAGGAATGGCGATACAGAACATCACCGGCAGGAAGCTAAACGCGAAGGAGCCGACTTTGCTCATCCAGATAAAGACGGCTTGCAGGAACGGCGTATCAAGCCACGGCAGCAGCGTGGTGACATCATGGCTACTTAGCGAACTGCCGATTCCGAGCATGATCCCGCAGAAGGAAAGCAGGGCAACCGGCAGCATAAAGGTTTTGCCAAGCTGCTGGAAAAATTCCCAGAGGGTGACTTTTGGTGCGGTATTCGCCGTCATGAAACGACTCCTTAATCCTGAAAAAAGGGTTTCTAACAATCTTGGGACAGGAAGATAAAACGTTTTACCATTTTTTAGTGAGAAACAAATCACAAAAGCAAGTGATAATAAGGTTTATAAAGTACGTGTATTGATAAAACGTTTTATCTCTTGAGCAAAAGGAGCCCCGCTGGAACCATGGCGATTGCAAAAAAAGTCACCATTAACGATGTTGCACTGGCGGCCGGTGTATCCGTCAGTACCGTCTCGCTGGTTCTCAGCGGTAAAGGGCGAATCTCTTCCGCGACGGGTGAGCGCGTTTACCAGGCTATTGACCAACTGGGGTTTGTGCGCAACCGTCAGGCCGTCTCATTGCGCGGCGGGCAGACGGGAGTGATTGGCCTGATTGTCGGCGATCTCTCGTCGCCGTTTTATGCCGAGCTAACGGCGGGAATGACCGCCGCTCTCGAGTCTCAGGGTAAAATGGTGTTTCTGACCCAGGGCGGAAAGCGGGGCGAGCAGATGCTGCAACGTTTCGATGCGTTGGTGTCTCAGGGCGTTGACGGCGTGGTGATCGCCGGTTCGGTCGACCAGGCCGCTGAACTGCGGGCCAAGGCGGCAGAATCCGAAACGCCATTGGTGTTCGCTTCTCGCGCGAGCTACCTCGATGAAGTTGATATTATTCGCCCGGACAATATGCAGGCGGCGCAACTGGTGACCGAACATCTGATTCGTCGGGGCCATCAGCGCATTGCCTGGCTCGGTGGACAAAGCTCATCCTTGACCCGCGCGGAACGAGTCGGCGGCTACTGTTCTACGCTCATCAAGTATGGTTTGCCGTTCCATAGTGAATGGGTGCTGGAGTGTGAGTCTAGCCAGAAGCAGGCGTCGGAAGCGATTACCGGCTTGCTGCGGCACAACCCGACGATTAGCGCCGTGCTGTGCTACAACAGCGTGATTGCCATGGGGGCGTGGTTTGGCCTGATGCGGGCTGGTAAGCAGAGCGGTGAAGACAGCGTTGAGAGCTATTTTGAACAGCGCGTGGCGTTGGCGGCTTTTGCCGATGTGCCGGAAAAGGCGCTGGACGATGTGCCGCTGACCTGGGTTACCACGCCTGCGCGCGAGATGGGGCAAAGCGTTGCCGAGCGGATTTTACAGCGCATTGATACCGGGCAAGGGGCGGCCAGAAACCTGATTATGCCGCCGCGGCTGGTGGCGAGGAAATAGGGTACTGAGCACGTTCCCGGCGTCGCGATGCTTGGCCGGGCTACGTTATACGTCATGCCTGATAAGCGTAGCGCTGTCGGGCATGAAACCACCGATTACGGTAATAAAAAAGCGCCTGAAAAGGCGCTTTTTTTGATTATGGTGCAGGAATGGTTGCGGGTTCTTCCGGCTGGGCCAGGCCCGCCATACCGAACATCCCGACAAAGTCTTCCAGCGGCATTTTCTGCCCGTTCAGCGTCACCTGCCCATCAGCGTACTGCAGGCCGCTGCTGATCGCGTTGTCCTGAGTGGTGGTGAGACGGAACATCTGGCCCATCGCCGCCAGACCCTGAACCTGTTGCGTAGCTAATTTAGTGGCATCTTCCTGCTGATAGCCTTCCAGACGCGCGACCTGACTCATCAGCTCGGTTGCCATATCCATTGGGATAGACAGTTTGGCATCCAGTGATTTCACGCCGCGGTCGACCTGCTGCGCCAGCGTGGTGGCTTCACCAGTGGCCTGAGTAGGGTCTTTCAGAGCCAGAGAGAGGTTCAGTGAACTTTCGCCTTTGGCATTTTTCCAGCTCAGCGGTGACAGTGTCACAACTGGTTCGCCTTTCAGAAGAATTGGCAGAGTGCTGAACAGCGCATCGACCGCTTTTTGCTGATACAGCTCAGGGTTTTGCGCCAGATCCGGCTGCGCCATCAGCGCCTGGGTCTGTGCCTGATACTGCTGGCTGAACTGATGCATTGCCACGCCGTCGATACCGTCAACCTTCAGCGTGAGCTGCCCGCTGCCGAAATCCTGATTCTGCAGCTTGAGGTTATTCAGCGTGTAATCGAGCTGGCTGTTAATTTTTTACCGTCAGGCGTCAGGGAAGACTTCCCGGCAATACGCATACCGGTTAACTCGGCCAGATCTTTACCTTCAACAGAGACCGCGAGGCGCTCCAGGGAGAGAGTCTGATCGCCGATGCGCTCATCAAACGAGGTCAGCTTGCTGGAGCCGTCGGTTTTCAGGCCGTTGAAGATGAACTGAACTTTCTGATTGTATTCGTTAACCGCATTGACCTGGCCGCTTTTGGCTTCACCGGTCAGCGACACCAGGCTGCCCTGGCTATCCGCAGAGAGTACGAAATCGCCGCCGCTAAAGGTGACCTTCTCGGCATCTTTCTCATAATCCAGCGGTTTGAGCGCAATGGCGGACTCTGTGTCGCCGTTGTAGCTGATGCGGGTGTTGATATCGAACGGGGATTGCCCTTTGGCGAGGTCGAACAGCGGCTTAGTCACTTCATTGTTAACCAGTACGGTGTTCACGCTTGCCATCGCTGGGGCAAGGTTGAAGGACTTCAGCGACGCCAGAGGGATTGGACCGTGACTAACGGACTCATCCAGAATCACGCTCTGACCTGCTTTTAACCATGAATTTTCAGCGCCGGCCAGCGGCTTCACCACCATTTTCAGTTGGCTGCTGAAAACACCACGCTGGTAGTCCTGATAACTAATCTCAAGACCGGCTTCCGGTGCGCTCAGCTTAAGCTGGGCGTTCGCCTGAGAGACCATATCCGCAATATGCGATTCCAGTTGTTTGCCCGTGTACCAGGCTCCACCTGTCCAGACCACCCCTAAAGCGACAATAATACCTGCGGCAACCAGCGTTTTTTTCATAGTATTTTATCCATAAAAATGAAACCAGGCGGGAAAGCCGCCTGGTCGAGTCATAAGGCTATGCAAAAGAGTAGCAAGCCTGTCCTGAAACTTCAGTATTTACTTTAACTTATTATATACACGCGCTAAACGACCGTTACCGCTGACTTGAATCGGTGATTCATTCGCCGCAACAAAGGCAGATTCACCCGGTTTTAACACCAGGCGCTGGTCGTTTTTGCTAAGTACAGACTCGCCGTCAACGCAGAACAGAATGGCGGCACCGTCCTGAGTCAACGTTGCAGCGTTGTTGCCCAGAGCGTGCAGGGAGAAAGCAAAATCTTCAACCGGGATCGGGAAGTCCATTTCATCGCCGCGCAGCTCAGGCTGGGTCAGCAGCTCATTAGACGGTTTTGCGATGAATTTGACGTTAGCGACCAGTTCCGGAATATCAATATACTTCGGCGTCAGACCCGCACGCAGTACGTTATCGGAGTTTGCCATCACTTCAAGGCCGGTACCGCGCAGATAAGCGTGCGGGGTTTCAGCGTACAGGAACATCGCATCACCCGGATTGAGCTGAACGATGTTGAGCAGCAGCGGAGAGAAGAGGCCGCTGTCATCCGGATAGAATTCGGCAATCAGGCGAATAGCATCCCAGGCAAGACCCTGCTGGGTTTCCAGCGCCGTGCGCAGCACCTTCAGCGCCTGCGCTTTTTCATCACCCTGCATATTCAGCAGGCCCGCAAACAGCGCGCTCAGACGTTCGCCGTTTGGCTCGGCGATAAACTCACCGATAAGCGGATTGGCAGCCACAACCGGCTGCAACAACGTAGCGATTTCCGCAAATTCGCGGAAAGCGTTCATTGCCAGGAACGGCGTGAGCGCAAACACCAGCTCCGGCTTGTGGTTTGGATCTTTGTAGTTACGCTCTGCGGCATCCAGCGGGATCCCGGCGGCGTTTTCTTTCGCAAAACCCACTTCCGCTGCTTTTTTGCTCGGATGGACCTGAATAGAGAGCGGTTGTGCGGCGCAAAGCACCTTGAACAGGTAAGGTAATTCGCCAAAACGGGCGGCAACGTTAGCGCCCAGCAGCGCGGTCTTATCGGCATCGATAACGTCGCGTAACGACTGCACGGCACCGTGGCTGTCGGTAATCTTTGAGCTGCTCTTCGGATGTGCGCCCATCCAGAGTTCAGCCATTGGCAGACCGTCAGGATTGGCCATTCCGTAGAGTTCCGTTAACGCAGTTTTGCTACCCCAGGCATAGTTTTGCACTGAGTTGATGAGTTTTTGCATTATCAAGCCCTGTTTCAATGTGGATTCTTTGGGTCGTATTAAAGCAAAAAAATGCGCTGCCGTATGCCGTAGAAATAAAAAGTCGTACTTGTCTCAGTTTTTGTTAAAAAATTGTGTACGATAGGGTAACTCGCTTTTAACCTGGGCAAATGGAAAGACTGCCCTTCATAACATCATCAAAGCAGTAAGTGAGAGTACAATGTCGAATAAACCTTTCTATTATCAGGATCCTTTTCCGTTAGAAAAGGATGAGACCGAGTATTACCTGTTAAGCAACGACTACGTTTCCGTCGCAGAATTTGAAGGTCAGGAAGTCCTCAAAGTTGCCCCGCAAGCGTTGACGCTTCTTGCTAAACACGCCTTCCACGATGCTTCCTTCATGCTTCGCCCCGCCCACCAGCAGCAGGTGGCCGATATTCTGAACGACCCGGAAGCCAGCGAAAACGATAAGTACGTGGCGCTGCAGTTCCTGCGTAACTCAGATATCGCGGCGAAAGGTATCCTGCCAACTTGTCAGGACACCGGCACCGCGATCATCATGGGTAAAAAAGGCCAGCGCGTCTGGACCGGCGGTGGCGATGAAGCGGCCCTGGCTCGCGGCGTCTACGACACGTTTATCGAAGATAACCTGCGCTACTCGCAGAACGCCCCGCTGGATATGTACAAAGAGGTCAACACCGGCACCAACCTGCCTGCGCAGATTGACCTCTATAGCGTCGATGGCGACGAATATAAGTTCCTGTGCATCGCCAAAGGCGGTGGCTCAGCGAACAAAACCTACCTCTATCAGGAAACCAAAGCGCTGATTACCCCAGCCAAACTGAAAAATTACCTGGTTGAGAAGATGCGTACCCTCGGCACCGCGGCTTGCCCGCCGTACCACATTGCCTTTGTGATAGGCGGTACCTCGGCAGAAGCCACGCTGAAAACCGTTAAGCTGGCGTCGACCAAGTACTACGACGGTCTGCCAACCGAAGGTAACGAGCACGGCCAGGCATTCCGCGACGTTGAGCTTGAAAAAGAGCTGCTGGTCGAAGCGCAGAATTTAGGGCTAGGCGCGCAGTTCGGCGGCAAATACTTCGCTCACGATATCCGCGTGGTGCGTCTGCCGCGTCACGGCGCGTCCTGCCCGGTCGGGATGGGCGTTTCCTGCTCCGCTGACCGTAACATCAAAGCCAAAATCAACCGCCACGGCATCTGGATTGAGAAACTGGAAAACAACCCAGGCAAATACATTCCGGAGTCGCTGCGTAAAGCTGGCGAAGGCGAAGCGGTGAAGGTTGACCTGAACCGTCCGATGAGCGACATCCTTAAGCAGCTGTCCCAGTACCCGGTCTCCACGCGCCTGTCGTTGAGCGGTACTATCATCGTGGGTCGCGATATTGCGCACGCCAAGCTGAAAGAGCGCATGGACAAAGGCGAAGGGCTGCCGCAGTACATTAAAGATCACCCGATCTACTACGCAGGCCCGGCGAAAACGCCGGAAGGCTATGCCTCTGGTTCCCTTGGCCCAACCACCGCGGGGCGTATGGACTCCTACGTCGACCAGCTGCAGGCGGAAGGCGGTAGCATGATCATGCTGGCGAAAGGCAACCGTAGCCAGCAGGTGACCGACGCCTGCCATAAGCACGGCGGCTTCTACCTCGGCAGCATCGGTGGCCCGGCGGCGGTACTGGCGCAAAGCAGTATTAAGAGTCTGGAATGCGTGGAATACCCGGAGCTGGGTATGGAAGCTATCTGGAAAATTGAAGTGGAAGACTTCCCGGCGTTTATCCTGGTGGATGACAAAGGCAACGACTTCTTCCAGCAGATTCAGGCGTCGCAGTGCGCCCGCTGCGTGAAGTAATCTCTTTTGCCGCCCTTCGGGGCGGTTTTTGTTTCTCCGTCCATACTTATCTTTTTCGCAAGAGCAATGTCACTTCACAATCACTTTGAATTCAAGGAGAAGGTAATGACAACGTCACGCCGCGAAAGCGATTCTATGGGGCCGATTGAGGTTCCCGCTGACAAACTGTGGGGCGCGCAAACCCAGCGCTCACTGGAGCATTTTCGTATCTCCACCGAGAAAATGCCGCTTTCGCTGATTTATGCCCTGGCGCTGACCAAGCGCGCGGCAGCTAAGGTTAACCTGGATTTAGGCCTGTTAGCGGCGGAAAAGGCCGATGCCATTATGGCGGCCGCCGATGAAGTCCTGAAAGATCAGCATCCTGATGAGTTTCCGCTGGCTATCTGGCAGACCGGCTCCGGCACCCAAAGCAATATGAACATGAATGAAGTGCTGGCTAACCGCGCCAGCGAACTGCTCGGCGGCGAGCGCGGCATGTCGCGTAAGGTTCATCCGAATGATGACGTGAACAAAAGCCAAAGCTCGAACGATGTCTTTCCCACGGCGATGCACGTGGCGGCAATGATTGCGTTGCGCGAGCATCTGCTGCCACAGCTCGCGGTATTGCAGGAGACGCTGCGCCAGAAATCGGAAAGCTTCCGTGACATCGTCAAAATTGGCCGCACCCACCTACAGGACGCCACGCCGTTGACGCTGGGCCAGGAGTTTTCCGGCTGGGTGGCGATGCTGGAGCACAATCGCCGCCACCTTGAGCATAGCCTGCCGCACCTGAGCGAGTTAGCCTTAGGCGGCACGGCGGTAGGAACAGGGTTAAATACCCACCCGGAATATGCGGTTCGCGTGGCCAAAGAACTGGCATCGTTGACCGGGCAGCCATTTATCACCGCGCCGAATAAATTTGAAGCATTAGCCACCTGTGATGCGCTGGTGCATACGCACGGCGCGCTGAAAAGCTTGGCGGCATCGCTGATGAAAATTGCCAACGACGTGCGCTGGCTGGCTTCCGGCCCGCGCTGCGGCATCGGCGAGCTATCCATTCCAGAAAACGAACCGGGTTCTTCCATCATGCCGGGTAAAGTAAACCCGACCCAGTGTGAAGCGATGACGATGCTGTGCTGCCAGGTGATGGGTAACGATGTGGCGGTCAATATGGGCGGCGCGTCCGGCAACTTCGAGCTTAACGTTTATCGCCCGATGATTATCCACAACGTGCTGCAGTCCGTGCGCCTGCTGGCTGACGGCATGGAGAGCTTTAACGAACACTGCGCGGTGGGAATTGAGCCTAATCGTGAACGTATCGATCAGTTGCTTAATGAGTCGCTAATGCTGGTGACGGCGCTGAACACCCACATCGGCTACGACAAAGCGGCGGAGATTGCCAAGAAAGCGCATAAAGAGGGGCTGACGTTGAAGAACGCGGCGCTGGCGTTAGGCTATCTCAGCGCCGAAGAGTTTGACCGCTGGGTGCGGCCAGAAGAGATGGTCGGCAGTCAGGTCAGCGGCGCTTAATCCGGTGCTAGCCACAGGTGCAGCCGCTCAATCATGAGTTTAAGCGGCTGCGCTTCCGGCTTGTGCCGGTGCTGTACGTTATCGGCATCGTAGTTCAGCAGTTCGCCAAGATCCGGCACGCTAACGCCGTTACGCCCGGAAATCACCGCAATCAGCGGGCCGGGGCAGGCGTACTGCACCTGTTTTTGCTCACCCGCGTACCACACGCGGGCAATCGGCTGCACCTTCACCGGGCGCTTAATTTTCAACTTCGCCTGCTGTGGCAGTGCGGCAATATCCTGGTATTCTCGCTCTAGCCTCGATTGCCATTGTTCCCGCGTCCACGGCGGTACCGCGCGCGGAGATTTCAGGCTTTTTTCTAACTGCGCCAGCACCTCATCGCGAGTTAAGTTCTTGATGATATGTTTGTTCGCCCAGCCAAAACGAATGGTGCTTGGGTCGGAGAGCAGGGTGAGTGAACGGTAGGCGTTGAGGGTAATCAAACCGGGAATATAGCGGTGCACCCATTCAAAGCGCGCCACTGGCGGCAGGCCGGAATCGACGGTGATTATCTGTTCCAGCGTCGTCTTTAACGTATTGATGTGCTGCACGCGAGCAATGAGCGCTTCATGCTGTTCGGTCGTTGCCTGCAGGCAGATAGCGCCGGGAAGACGCACCGCAGCCTTGCTGCTGAGATTCTCAGACTGTTGCTGAATAAACAGATGGTTAAAATGCTTCAGCGCCATTTCAAATGCGGTTTGCCCCAGATGCTGAACGACCTGAATCTGGGAGAGCGGGGCGTGCTCGGCCGTTTTTTTCACTTCCGGTAGTTCAAATATTCGCGCGGTGAGCAGGCGGCAGTCGGAGAGTTCATCGCGCAGTTCCAGCAGATGGTGTTCTATCTGACGAAAGGTGTCAGTTAACCGCTCCACGAGGTCGTAGCTGGCCATAGTTCGCTCTCCGTATCTTAATTAGTTACAACATACTATTAATGCCGCTAACTATAAGCCAGAATCAGGCACCGTGCAAACCGTGGTCAGCTAGCCGCGGGCAGGGAAATGTGGTGGTAGATAGGCCATGTCAGGCTGAATCGGGCACCGCCCAACGGGCTGACGTCGCAGTGCGCCTGTCCGCCCATCGCTACGGCGATTGAGTGAACGATGGCCAGCCCTAAACCACAGCCGCCGGTGGCCCGGTCACGGCTAGGGTCGAGACGAACAAATGGCTCAAATACGCGCTCGCGCTCACCTTCAGCAATGCCAGGGCCGTCATCATCGACCTGAAGACACGCCACGCTGCCATTGCGCGTCAGGTTGACCTGAATCTGCGACTGGCTGTAGCGCATGGCGTTATTAATCAAATTATCCAGCACGCGCTCCATCAGGCGCATATCCAGCGCGCCGTAATCCCCTGGTGTTATCTGATTAACGGTGACTTCACGCTGCGGGTTGACGGCCTGAACATCTTCAACGTGCGCGGTGATCCACTGCGGCAGGTCTGGCGATGTCAGAGAGAGTTCGGTCTGTGGGCGGTCAAGGCGGGCGTAGGTCAGCAGCTCTTCGATCAGTGCTTCAAGCTGCCCGATATCGCGGTTGAGCGCCAGCGATTCGGCCTCGGTCAGGTTTTCACTCATCTCCAGGCGATAGCGCAAACGCACCAGCGGCGTACGCAGTTCGTGGGCGATACCGTCAATCAACTGCTTTTTGCTGGCAATGAGCGCATTGATGTTATCAGCCATCTGGTTAAAGGCGACCCCAAGACGTTCGAAGCTGGACATACTGTCAAAGTGAATGCGTTCGCCTAAATGACCTTCACCGAAGCGCTGGGCGGCACTTTCTAGCCGTAGCATGTCCTGCCAGTGGGGACGCATCCAGATAAGGACAGGAAAGGCGAGTGAAATAGCAATAAACGCCATGAGAGCGATATCAAGCAGCCGCATTTCATGCATAAAGTACAGATAGGGTACCGGCCCGACGGCCAGCACATAGTGGCTGCGCGGAATGCGCTGAATAAAGGTGTACTGATCGTCGAGCGCCACAATATCGCCCGCCCGCAGATGCTGCATGGAGCTTTCAGCCAACTGAAACTTGCTGAGCGGCTCAATGCGCAGGTCGAACGACAGGTTGAGATCCAGTTCGTTCAGCGTTTTGCTCCAGTTGCGCGGTGGGATTTCTCGCAGTTCGCTGCGCATCAGATACAGAGAGCTTTTCATCAAATCGTCGAGCGATTGGCGGCCAGCACGTTCGGCGGTGAACTTATAGACCAGCCCAACCAGCATGGTCATGACCAGAAAGCAGACAAACAGTAAAAGGTAAAACTGCACAAACAGTTTTTTCATGAAAAATCACCGAACGTTCAATGTGTTAACTAGTATACGTCTTTCTCTGGAGGACACTGTTATATCCGCCGATGCGCTGGCTCAGAAATGCTATCCGATCGCCAACAAGCGCGTTATCCAGGCAGAGTACACTGTATAACGCATTTCTGCATGCTCATGGACACAATCGCAAACTCATTTTCTGTCTCATCCTGGAGGCTCGTCTGGCTTGCATCTGTTCTGTACTCGCCACATAATGAATGAGCTTCATTCATTATGTGG
>NZ_JMPL01000141.1 GCF_000735365.1 Kluyvera ascorbata ATCC 33433
GGGATGCTGACGTCGTTCTTACCGTCCAGCAGGCCTTGCAGCACCGGCAGACGCATCATCAGCTTGTTCACATCCTGCGTGCTGTTCAGGCTAAACGACTGCAGGAACTGGTTGTTCAGGCTGATATCCATCCGTGAGCTGTCCTTCACCGACGGCATGGTGTAACGGTATTTCAGATCCATGTCGATGCCGGTGCTGCGCAGCAGATAGAGATCCGGCGGCAGGTTCAGCGACAGGTTGATAGAGGCCGGTTCCAGCCCGGTGGACTGTAGCTGCTGTTCGTACGTTTTCAGCTCACCGAAGGTGACCGGACGGTCGGTACGCACCCAGTTTGGAGCGTCGTACGGCGCGCGGGCCAGCAGCGGTTTAACTTCATCCACCGTCACGCTGTCGCCACGGAACAGAATATTACCGGCCGCAATGCCCTGAGCGGCTTTCAGCAGGTCGTTATCGTCACGACCAAAGACCACCAGCAGCTTCATGTACGGGTTATTAGGATGGTCGATCATTTCGATCGTCGGTGCTTTCACCGCCGGGTGATCGCGCAGGAAGTCAGGACGACTTCCGTTAGTGGCAAAGACGATCGCGTTACTTTCCGGCAAGGTGTTAAACATCACCGGGAAGGTCTGGCCGCGCCAGCCGGCCTTCGCGCCAAACCACGAAGCGACGATACCGGCCGCCTGCTGCTGTGGTAGATCAGGAGAGCCGGCAAAGACCATCGGCAGATTCAGCGCGCGGTTATCGCGGGCGTCAAAGAACGGCACCGGGAAATGCGACAGGTCGTTACGCACCTTCAGCGACTGGTAGGTTAAATCCAGCGAGCTGTTACGCGCCACGTCCAGCCAGACGGTGGTGTTCGCCGGGTTTTCGCAGACGTCGCGGTAGTGGCCAATAAACTCAAGGCGCACACGGTTAAAATCGGTGATATAGAGCGGATCGATTGGGATCTGCGTCGAAACCTTTTTACCCAACTGCTCTTTGGTAACCGGCAGCACGCCCATCAGCTCATCGTTAAGATAAACCTTCAGCTGAGAGACGGTCGGCAGTAATGATGGAGACGGCGTGTAGGTCAGATTCAGCAGCGCCTTCGACACCACTTCGTCGCTGCGCATGCCGAACTCAATGCCACCGTCAGGATTCGCTCCGCGCAGGACCATGCTACCCGGCGGCGGCGCAATCTGGGCAAAAGAAAGCTTTACGTCGCGAGATGGCGCATCTTCCACCATCACCGGCGACGTGGTTGCCGCATCGGCAGGGGCAGGAGCCGCTGCGTTGTCCTGAACAGTCGGCGTTACGGCCACCTCTGTTGTCGGTTCTGAATGCGTCGTGAGCGGCAGTAAACTGCCCATGCCCACCGCCACTGCACAAATCCAGGAAAGTTTTCTTTTCATTGGTTCATCATCATTATTGTTGAGCCATAGCCGATAGCGGATGCTCGATTACCGCCTCACGTTCTGGACGGCGCGGAATGAACGAAGCCACCCACGCCACCAGCGAGGTGAGCGACCGGAAAATCTCTTTTGCCACCGGTGGCGCGAATTCGGCCAGGTGACGATAACCACGGAATCCCAGTTTCAGAATATCCATCAGGCTTTCCAGTGGTTTATCTTCCGGGAAGCTGTCCTGCCAGAGCGCCCACGTATCCGCACGCGCAAACGTACACTGTACAAAATCGATATGCTGGCGGGTGCTCATCGGCAGCAGCTTGAGACCCACTTCGCTGCCCAGTACGCGCACCACCTGCGTCGGGAAGACATACTCCTGCTGGCCGCGTTTGAGCAGCAGGTTGACCTTCTGCTCTTCCAGCACCTGGGCGTCACCGTTGATACGAATACCCACGCCGCCGTCAGAGAAGTCATGCACCGTACAGGAGAAGAGGTGACCGTCTTCACGGGAAATCGCCCCCGGCATTTTGATTTCAACGCGATGCGAACGACGCACCTGTTTACTTTCCACCGACACCGCCACCGCGCCGCCGAGGATAATCAGGTTATAGAACACCCACACCAGGCTTATCCACACGGTCAGCGTTTCATCCGCCGGGCCGTACAGGTAGCGCCAGATACCAAATGCCACACCCACCAGGTTCAGCAGCACGAGGAAGATATACGGGCGCGAGATAACCCAGTCGACGTATTCCTCTTCCACCAGCCCGCCTTTCGCGGTGACGTTGAATTTACCTTTGTGCGGGTTAAACAGCGCCACCATCGTCGGCGGCGCGATGTACCACGCAAGTACCGTTTCATAGATTTCACTCCAGAAGGAGTGGCGGTATTTGCCCTGAATTTTCGAGTTGGTCAGGCTGGCGTGAATCATGTGCGGCAGGACGAACAGCGCAATCATCAGCGCCGGGGCATAGATGATGTAGGCATGCAGCAGCAGGAAGGCCAGCGGCGCGGTAAGGAAGATAAGCCGCGGCACGCCCGACAAGAAGTGGAACATTGCGTTGAGGTAACACAGCCGCTGCGGTAGCTTCAGCCCTTTACCAAACAAGGGGTTATCCATACGGAATATCTGCACCATGCCGCGCGCCCAGCGAATACGCTGGCCGATATGCGCCGACAGACTCTCCGTCGCCAGCCCAGCCGCCTGCGGCAAACGCATGTAAGCAGAGGTGTAGCCACGACGGTGCAGACGCAGCGAGGTATGCGCATCTTCGGTCACGGTTTCTACGGCGATACCGCCAATTTCATCCAGCGGTTTACGGCGAATCACGGCGCAGGAGCCGCAGAAGAAGGTCGCATCCCACATGTCGTTACCGTCCTGCACCAGCCCGTAGAACAGCGTGCCTTCGTTCGGCGTTTTACGGAAACGGCCCAGGTTACGTTCAAACGGGTCAGGCGAGAAGAAGTGGTGCGGCGTCTGCATCATCGCCAGCTTCTTATCCTTCAGGAACCAGCCCATGGTCATCTGCAGGAACGAGCGCGTCGGCACGTGGTCGCAGTCGAAAATCGACACGAACTCGCCTTTGGCATACTTCAGCGCGTTGTTGATGTTCCCCGCTTTTGCATGTTCATGCGTGGTACGCGCTACGTAGTGAACGCCCACATCTTTGGCGAACTGCTTAAACTCTTCGCGGGCGCCGTCATCGAGGATCCAGATTTCAATCTTATCTTTTGGCCAGTCGATGCCGAGCGACGCATAAACGGTGTTTTTCACCACGTTCAGGTCTTCGTTATAGGTCGGCACGAAGATATCAACCGAAGGCCATTCGTTCATGTCCTTTGGCAGCGGCACCGGGTGGCGGTTCAGCGGCCAGACGACCTGGAAATAGCCCAGCACCAGCACAATCCAGGCATAGGTTTCGGCAAACAGCAGGATCAGACCACACACCAGGCTGACCGGATCATTCCAGTTGAGCGTTGAGGTATAGCGCCACCAGATGTAGCGGCAGGAAACCGTCAGCGAAAGCACAATCAGCATCAGCGCCGAGAAGCGCCCCGGGATGCGTCGCACCAGTAGCGCCACACCCCACAGTAGCAGCAGGAAGATAAACTGTGAGAGCGGGTTAAATGGCTGAGTAATACAGACCAGCGCCAGCATCAGCGACAGCGTGACCACGACACCAAGAATCAGGCGGCGCAGCTTTGGATTCAGGTGCGCCAGCTCTTTTTTGGCATCGAGATGACCGGTTTGCGCGCGCATCCGATTCGGCAGTTCCTCTGCCCAGCGATTGTAACGCTCACGTATCAGGTCAATGCCTGCCAGCGGTTTCCACGGGCGCGTGCTGCGCTGTTCTGATGGTTTGGTGGCAATGAGCCAGACCGCCTGTAGCGCGAAACGCAATGGATCAAGCGGACGCGGTCGGGAAAAATTAATATGCGGGAACAGTTCATCCTGACGGGCACTTAGCGCCTGCCAGCGAGGATTCTCCAGTGGCAGGAAGAGCCACGCCAGCCCCACCCACAGGCAGGTCAAGGTCGCGGAAAGCCAGGATGAGCCCGCCTGTCGATAGCCGAGATAGCGCTCGTGCAGTCGCGCATAAACCGGCGGAACGAATATCCAGCTGCCGAGGCGAATCATGCTTCGCGCTCCGTTACCGGGCGAAGCCCCGCGTAGTGCATCAGGCACCAGTTCGCGAGAGTGATCATCTCTTCAGCTGCGAGGGAATCATGGCGATATTCGCCCAGCGGCTGCTTGCTGGCCAGGCTTTCGGCCATCGCTTCATCGAGGTGAATGACCACCGGAAGCAGACGTCGCTGGGTTTGCAGCCAGACCTGGTAAAGGTCTTCCTGCAACGGGCTACTCATGCGTAACCCATTGATCAAAAGATGCGTGTTGGCAGGCTGAGGTTGTTGATGCAGGCGAACGTGGCAGTTAGCATCCGGTTTAAGAATCGTTAGCGTAAAGTGGCAGGCTTCGACAAGCGATGCGGTCCAGGGATAAAAGCCGTGGGGAAGATCCAGCAGAATCCACTGGTAGTGGCCTTCGCGCTCCAGCGTTTGCACCAGAGAAACTATCATCGATAGCGTATCACTCAGGGCTCCGGTATGTTCCAGCTCACCCGGTTGCAGCTGACCGAATGGCAGAACATCAATCAGCGAGGTGTAACGCAAACCGGCGTCGCGCCAGTCCTGACCGTCCAGCGCTGCTCGCGCCCAACCGCTTTGACGACCAATTTCATCGTTGAATGACAGACGTAGCATATTGTCAGGACACGCATCGATGACCAGCACCGACTCCCCGAGCAGCTGTAATGACCACGCTAATGCCGCCGTGATAGACGTTGTACCTACGCCGCCACGTACGCCCTGCAATCCCAGAATAGCCATTATGGCTTCCTTATTTTTGTTCGGCTTTTTGTTCTGCAAACTCTGCCAGCAGAGGCCAGCGCTTAAACGCCGCGGCTAATTTCTCACGCTGGGAAATATCAGTGTAATCTATATTGGGAAGAGAGAAAGCTCGACTTAAAGCGATAAAATCATTCTGAAAAGTGTAGCCAAGTTGAGAATCAACTGATGTCGCCGGTTCATTATCTGACATTTTTTTCTCCCTCTGAATTCAAAGTACGAATGCACCCATCACTCGAAGGGCAACCTTTCCATGAAATTCGTTTATACTCGTCATACTTCAGATTGTAGGCGAGTGATTCAGAACTTACTCACATCAACTACATAGTTATGCAGATTTCAGGGGATTTATTCTCTTATCACCTGACGATAACTCTAATAATGAAGAGTATACATGCTAAATCTGATGCTATTTAATTTCAATATTAGGTTTATTCTAGCGCTTACACTAGTAAACTTAAACGCAGGATTATCGTCGATAAGAGGGACGCGATGAACCCCATATTTTCTATTGGTATCCAGTCACTTTGGGATGAAGTGAGCCATATGCCTGCGGGCGGCGTGTGGTGGATTAATACTGACCGTCATGAAGATGCCGTAAGCCTGCTCAACCAGACGCTCTCCGCGCAGCAGAATACGGCGAAAGTGGCGGTGGTGTGCATGGGCCAAAACCCCAATAACCTTATAGAATTAAAGGGAAACTCCGGTCCTGATAAAATATCGCTGTTTACCATGCCGGGTAGCGCAGATAGCCTATACTTTATGCGCCGCGATCTGCTGCGCACGCTTGAACCCAACGGTTATTTCGTCATTCTGTTATGCGCCCACAATGCCTGGGAAAATATTCCAGCTGATAAAATCCACGATTGGGTAAACAAGTCTCAGAAATGGGCTAAATACTATGGCTGCACGCTTCTGGTGCTCAGCCCCGGCAACAATGCCGATGCCCAAACTTCCGTTTTACTCGGCGAGTATCGCGCCCTTTCCGGCCTGGCAAGTTTACGTTACCAGGGCGATAGTCAACTATTCGATATATCTTACTGGTCTAATGAAAAAGGCGTTAGCGCCCGCCAACAGCTCTTAATTAAACAAAACGACAACGGCTGGCATTTAGCGCAAGAAGAGGTTGCAAACGTTCAGCCACGTAGTGACGAAAAAGAAGTGCTCAGCAACATCGTTATTCTTGAAGGTGCGCCCGCACTTTCTGAGCACTGGACTTTATTCGACACCAACGACGCCGTTTTTAATGCCGCACGTACCGCCCAGGCCGCAACCGTCATATTTTCGCTAAGCCAGAATAGCCAGATAGAGCAGCTTGCTCGATATATTCATACGCTGCGTCGACAGCGCGGCAGCGCATTAAAAATTGTTGTCCGAGAGACCACTCCTAGCCTGCGTGCCACCGATGAACGCCTGCTGTTGAGCTGCGGGGCCAACATCGTTATCTCCGCAAGCGCCCCCCTCTCACGTAGTCTGACCTTAATTGAAAGCGTTCAGTCGCAGCAGTTTAGTCGTCACGTACCGGAAGATTTAACGACGCTGCTGGCCAACACTGAGCCGCTGAAGCTCAAGGGCTACCAGAAGTGGGACGTATTCTGCGACGCGGTGCAAAAAGTCATCAACAACACGCTGCTGCCTGCGGACAGCAAAGGCGTGATGGTGGCGCTAAGACCCGCGCCGGGACTGCGCGTTGAGCAGGCGTTGACCCTGTGCCGTCCGCACCGTATGGGCGATATCGTGACCATTGCCGATCGCCGCCTGGTGCTGTTCCTCTCCTTCTGCCGCGTCAACGACCTCGACAAAGCCCTGAACCATATTTTCCCGCTGCCAACCGGGGATATATTCTCTAACCGCATGATTTGGTTCGAAGATAAGCAAATCGCCGCAGAACTGGTTGATATGCGCGACGTGAAGCAGGAGCTCTGGACGCAGCCGCTGCGGATCTCGCCGAAGCCAAAAAACGTGATTAACGCGACCTACGAAGATAACAGCTGGCGCCGCTATCCCGAACCGTGCCGCCTGTCTACGGATGCCAAAGGAACATCATCATGATGTCGATAAGCGATATTATTCAACTCGTGATCCTCTGCGCGCTGATCTTTTTCCCGCTGGGTTACCTGGCGCGTCATTATCAGCGCCGTATTGAGAACACGTTCCGCTTGATGTTTCTAAAACCTCGCTATGTTAAACCCGTCGGCGTATTGCGCCGGGATCTGGCCGTCAGGGCAAAATCAAAAAATGACTAAATCGACGAAAAAAGACGCCGCTACCCCTTCACCGCTTTGGCACTACTGGCGGGGCCTGTCTGGCTGGAACCTCTATTTCCTGGTCAAGTTTGGCCTGCTGTGGGCGGGATACCTTAATTTCCATCCGATGATGAACCTCGTGTTCATGGCGTTCCTGATTTTCCCTCTGCCGAACAGCCGACTGCACCGCTGGCGCAACTGGATTGCCATTCCACTCGGCTTTGCGCTGTTCTGGCACGATACCTGGCTGCCAGGCCCGGAAAGCATTATGAGCCAGGGTTCGCAGATTGCGGGCTTTAGCGCTGATTACATCTGGGATCTGGTCACCCGCTTTATTAACTGGCAGATGGTCGGTGCCTTCTTTGTCCTCGTGGTCGCCTGGCTGTTCTTAAACCAGTGGATTCGTATTACCGTTTTTGTCGTCGCCGCGATGATATGGGTTAACATCAGCCCACTGCTCCCTTCTATTAACCTGTGGCCTACTGGGCAGGCAACTAACGCTACCGCTGCTACCACCACGGCCCCTGCCGCGGCGGCAAGTAGCGCAGCAGCAAGCGGTGATACCCCCGCACAGACCGCTGCACCAACGTCAGATAACCTGAACGCCTGGCTGAACAGCTTCTATGCTTCTGAAAGCAAACGGACCACCACCTTCCCGGCACAACTGCCGGAAGATGCTCAGCCGTTTGATCTGCTGGTTATCAACATCTGTTCGCTGGCTAACTCCGATGTGGACGCCGCAGGTATGATGCAGCATCCGCTGTGGTCGCACTTTGATATTCGCTTTAGCAACTTCAACTCCGCCACCTCATACAGCGGCCCGGCGGCGATTCGTCTGCTGCGTGCAAGCTGCGGTCAGCCGTCGCACACCAACCTGTATCAGCCAGCGGGCAACCAGTGCTACCTGTTTGATAACCTGGCGAAGCTGGGCTTCACCCAGCACCTGATGCTGGACCACAACGGTGTGTTCGGTGATTTCCTCAAAGAAGTGCGTGAAAATGGCGGCATGCAAAGCCCACTAATGGACCAAAGCAAACTGCCGGTTAACCTGCTCTCCTTCGATGGCTCACCGGTGTATGACGATCTGGCGGTACTCGACCGCTGGTTACAATCACCGGATATGCCTGCCGGTGGACGCTCCGCGACCTTCTACAACATTCTCCCACTGCATGACGGCAACCATTATCAGGGGCAGAGCAAAACGGCGGACTATAAGACTCGAGCGCAGAAATTGTTTGATGAACTGGACGACTTCTTTACCGAACTGGAGAAGTCGGGTCGTAGAGTGATGGTCATCGTGGTGCCAGAACACGGCGCGGCGCTGCAGGGCGATAAAATGCAGGTTTCTGGTCTGCGCGATATCCCAAGCCCGTCGATTACCCACGTACCGGCTGCGATTAAATTCTTCGGTATGAAAGCACCGCATCAGGGGGCCGCTATCGATATTAATCAGCCAAGCAGCTACCTGGCGGTTTCCGAATTGGTTGCCCGCGCGGTAGACGGTAAAATCTTTACCGAAGATAGCGTCGACTGGTCGGCCTTTACCGGCAACCTGCCGCAGACCGCCGCGGTGTCAGAGAACTCTAACGCCGTCGTCGTTCAGTATCAGGGTAAACCATACGTTCGCCTGAACGGCGGTTCCTGGGTGCCGTACCCACAGTAAAACGAAAAAGGCCGCAGGATTTTACCCCTGCGGCCCGGTTCGGGCGCATGCTGCCACTGCGGCGGACAAACGCCCGTCAGTTGACGTTATTTCCGGTCACGCCACCAGCTCAGAATCGCGCTGGTGATAATTCCCACCGCAATCGGAGCTGCCAGATCGTGCCAGAAAAGCACGCCAAGCTCTGCGAGCGTCATGTAGCCGCCTTGGTTGCAATAGCAACAGTTCGCGGCTATCCTTTGTTTGCGAGTCAAAGAATGGCCCCCGTTATGTTGCTGGTTTATACCAAACAACGTGCGGGGGTTTTCTCTTTCCAGCAACTTATGCCGCCGGGGATCAAGCCCCCGCAACATTGCGCCTCGCCGGGAAACCCGGCTTGCCGACGATACTACTGCAATCAGCCCTTCAACTCGCCGTCGTCACCCCTTTTTCAGAATAGCGCCCGACCTACCCGTAGCCCGGCCGAGCGCAGCGACGCCGGGATGAGTACCGAGCAGCCCCGGGGTCGGCGTAAACGCCTCGCCCGGGCTACAGGGACAAAAAAAGCCGCAGGGTTTTATCCCTGCGGCTCTGCTATCTCGGATGAGTATCGGGCTACGCCGTTTTTTCTGGATTCTCATCCTGATCGACTGCGAAACACGCCACCAGCTGGCCACCATACTCTTTCAGCTGTGGTTGCAGCTGCGTGCACTGGCCAAAACGGCGGCGGCAGCGGGCGTTGAACGCACAGCCCGGCGGTGGATTCAGTGGGCTTGGTAGCTCGCCGGTCAGTTTGATACGCTCGCGGCGGTCGTCCGGGTTCAGACGTGGGGTAGCGGAGAGCAGCGCCTGGGTGTACGGATGACGAGGATTGTTGAAGATCTGGTCCTTCGTCCCCTTCTCGACGCAGCGCCCCAGATACATCACCATCACTTCATCGGCAATGTGTTCTACGACTGACAGGTCGTGGGAGATAAAGACGTAGGACAGCCCCAACTCCTGCTGCAAATCCATCATCAGGTTCAGCACCTGCGCACGCACCGATACGTCGAGCGCGGAAACCGGTTCATCGGCAATCACCACGTCCGGGTCAAGCATCAGACCACGGGCAATAGCAATACGCTGGCGCTGGCCGCCGGAGAACATGTGCGGATAGCGGTCGTAGTGCTCGGTTTTCAGGCCCACTTTCGCCATCATCGCCAACGCTTTTTCACGGCGCTGCTCTTTGCTGAGCGAGGTGTTAATCAACAGCGGTTCTTCCAGAATCTGCCCCACTTTTTTACGCGGGTTCAGAGAACCGTAAGGGTTCTGGAATACAATCTGGATTTTCTGTCGACGCAGTTTCTGCGCGTGTGGGTCGTGCTTGAGCAGATCCTGCCCCTGATAATAAAGCTCACCGCCGCTCGGCGTTTCGATCATCGTCAGCAGGCGACCTAGCGTCGATTTACCGCAGCCGGACTCCCCAACCACCGCCAGCGTTTTGCCGCGCTCTAGGGTAAATGATACGCCGTCCAGCGCTTTCACCAGGCGTTCCGGGGCAAACATCCCCTTCTTCACCGGGTAGTGTTTTTTCAGGTCAATTGCCTGCAGCAGCGACTGCTGCGAGGTGGCCTCGTGCGTACTCATAGTGTGGGCCTCCCGGCATCATCGAGTGGGTAGTGACATTTCGACTGGCGAGCACCGTCAACGGTGTTCAGCTCAGGCTCTACGCTGCGGCATTTATCCGTCGCATACGGGC
>NZ_JMPL01000142.1 GCF_000735365.1 Kluyvera ascorbata ATCC 33433
CAAAGCGGACAAGCAAACTGATCTAAACCCCTGCCTGGAGCGGAAACCAACCCCCGCTCTGAAAATAACAGACTACCGACACCGTTCGAACTCAACGGCCTCCCGAACTTTAACCAGCGCTACATGCAAATCTTCCATGGCAATTGAGCCAAGAGCAACCCGGAGCGCCTGAGGGACAACGAGTGAAGTACAGAACGGCTCAGCGGTTGAAACGGAAATATTGTCGTCCATCAGAGCCTGAGCAATGCGGTCTGCTCTTGCTTCGTCGGGCAAAGGGATCCAGGCAAAATAGGAGTCCGGGTGCGTAATACAGGAAATATCGCCTAGTGCGGCTTTTAACACGGCCTGTCGCTGGTGCGCGTCACGCCGCTTCAGCGTTTCAAAGCGGGCCACCGTGCCGTCCTGTATCCAGTTGCAGACCAGCGCTGTCATGAGTGAAGGCGTATTCCATGTGGTCGCCCTGACGGCTCTCTCCAGTGCGGGTCGGTACGAAGTGGGGCAGACGACGGCGCCCACCCTCAGGCCCGTTGCTACGTTCTTTGAGAACCCGGTGATATACACCGTTCGCTCGGGTGCGTAAACCGCAACGGGCGGAGGTGGCCTGCGGACGAGATAGCCATAAGCGGTGTCCTCAATCACGAGAAGATCGTAGGTTCTGGCAATACCGGCTATTCTTTTTCGCTGAAGACGGCTGAGCACCCAGCCAAGGGGATTATGCAGCGTCGGCATGGTATAAATTGCCCTGACATGCCGCTTCTGGCATAACGCTTCGAGGGCGGATAAATCCGGGCCATTAGCCAGAACGGGTATGGCAATCAGTTCCAGATGGTACAGTTCTGCCAGGACTTTAAAGCCGGGATAGGTGAGGGCATCAACGGCCACAACGTCTCCCGGGCGCAGCAACCCCATCACCGTGATAGTCAGTCCATGCTGCGCGCCGTTCACTATCACCACATTGTCGGCTTCAGGCTGGAATTCTGAATCCGCAAGATAATCGGCGAAAATTTCCCTTCCGTCATCCGGCCTGCATGTGGCTGGTAACGCAGATGAGATTCAATATCCCCGGATACCGCGACCTGCCGTAGCGCCTCGCGCAGGCTCTCCCCCTGTCCAGGGAGCGAGGGATAGTTAAAATTCAGGTCCAGCACATCCGTTGCCACCGCATGCTGGTCAATCCCGTGACCGTAGGGCAACGCGATTTCCCTGACAAATGTGCCTCTCCCTGTTTCACCGCTGACCAGACCCATCGCTTCCAGCTCACTGTAAACCCGAGTCGCCGTTGCCAGAGAGATATGTTCCTGCGCGGAGAGGGTTCTGTGGGTCGGTAAACGTGTACCGGCGGGGAGTCCCCCGTTGCGGATGCTATCAGCGAACCTATCGACGATGGATTTGTAGCGGGCTTTCATCAAATGTATCCATGACAATAATTTGATTGTATTGAATCCTCGAGCGTACCATCCGCCTCATAGACGCTCAAGCCTGCGGGCGATAAATAAAAAGTGAGGTTACCGTGGTGAATACAGCGATAGATAAAAAAGATTCGAGCCTGGCTTCAGGATGGATAAACGGACTGCTGGGGGTGATCATTTTTAGTGGCTCACTACCGGCTACACGCGTTGCCGTCCTCGAGATGAATCCCTTTTTTCTGACGTTTCTGAGAGCGTCAATTGCCGGTGTGTTGGCCATGATGCTGATTTACGGCTTTCGTGAGAAACGTCCGCAGGCCTCGCAGATAGTGCCGCTTATCATCGTCTCCCTGGGCGTCATTATTGGTTTTCCGCTGCTGACGGCGATGGCGTTGCAGCATGTGACGTCAGCTCACTCCATCGTCTTTCTGGGACTTCTGCCGCTCAGCACCGCGATTTTTGGTGTGTTGCGCGGTGGTGAACGTCCCCGAATGGCTTTCTGGGTTTTCTCTGTACTGGGCAGTCTGCTTGTTATGGGATTTGCGCTCTCACAAAGTGCGGCGGTCTCACTAACGGGCGATCTTCTCATGCTCGCCGCGGTGGTGGCCTGTGGTCTGGGCTATGCCGAAGGCGCAAAGCTCACTCGCGTGCTGGGGGGATGGCAGGTCATCAGTTGGGCGTTGATTCTCTCACTGCCATTTATGCTGGTCGCTGTATTGGTAACAATGCCTGCCACATTTACCGGGGTCAGCGTGTCGGCCTGGGTCGCACTGGGTTATGTTTCGCTGTTCAGCATGCTGATTGGTTTTATTTTCTGGTACAAGGGGCTTGCAGCGGGCGGGATTGCGGCCGTTGGCCAGCTACAACTCCTTCAGCCTTTCTTCGGGCTGGGCCTGTCAGCCGCCTTGCTGCATGAGGCCGTGAGTCCTCTTATGGTGTTCATAACGTTTGGCGTTATTCTCTGCGTTATGGGCTCCCGGAAATTCTCCCGGTAACGCGTTGATCGGCGCTTGCAGGCATGGATGCTTATAATCTTATAGCGCCAGAGATACAGTGCTCAATTTCTGCTGTATGAAATCAATAAACGCTCTTGTTTTCGCGGGTAGGTAACGTCTGTTTGAATACAGTGCGAATAATTGCAGCGGCGCTGCCGATTGCTCAAACTCAACCTCGATTAACCCTCCGTCGTTAATGTACGGCTGACAGGCTTGTTTCGATAAAATGGCAAAACCTACCCCGGCTAGTGCCGCTCGCCCGGCCATCTCGCCGCTATTTACCCGGTAATATGCGTTAACTTTGATGGTCTCGAATCCTCCTTTTTTATTCATAAACTGCCAGGGCGTACCTTTGAGTGCATTTACCGTGGTAATACAGGGCAGTTCTGCAAATTGTTGTACCCGGGAAGGGGTGCCATAACGCTGAATAAGGGAAGGTGCCGCGACGATGGTGCAAGGGATCGTCAGCAGATGACGGGCGATGTAGTCGCTGTCATCCATTTGACCGCGGCTAACAATAACCGCCACATCAAGATCGTCTCGCAGCGATTCAAAGCCTGACAGGTTGGTGACGCAGCTTATCTCCAGGTCCGGGTGAAGGCAGGCGAATTCAGCTAAAGCAGCGCCCAGTAATGCAGGACCTATTTCTGTGGGAACACAGATACGTAACGGGCCCTTCAGTTGCATTTGCCGTAACGTTAATTCGGTTTCCGTTTGCTCAAGCGCCTCCAGTATTGGCTTCGAGCGGGTATAGAGCAGTAGCCCGGCCTGAGTGAGTTTCATATGTCGGGTGCTACGCTCAATGAGCTGAAGATTCAATCTGTCTTCAAGCTGCGAAATACAACGACTGACATTCGATGTCGGCATGTCGAGCACTTTTGCGCCCCCAACAAAACTTTCTCTTTCCACCACCGCTATGAACACGTTCAGGGTATTAAAATCCAGCGTCGGGCGCATTGACTATCCCATATTTGATAATAATAAATGCCATTTTTACCATCTAATTACCGGTATTGATAGCGGTTAGACTGGGACATCTTTTATTCATAGGACATGTGCTATGCCACGGGTTACTCCGACGTTTAATCATAAAGCCCTTATGCGAATCGCTATTGTCATGGCGTTTATCCAGTTCACTAATGCACTGGAATATATGATGTTTAACCCTATTTTTGCTTTTATGGCGGCAGATTTTACCGTTCCCGTGTCGTACTCAGGCTATGTCTCCGGCATGTACACCTCCGGCGCCGTGATTTCGGGAATTATCGCCTTTTACTGGATCGGTCGTTTTAATCAGAAACGTTTTTTAATCACCAATATGGCGCTCTTAGGCTTGCTGACGCTTTTGACGACCTTTACCTCCAGTTTTAGCCTTCTGCTTACATCACGATTCTGTGCCGGATTGGTTGGCGGCACGACAATGGGGGTAGGGATGAGTATATTGATAAACCACGCTCCGACTGACCTGCGTGGAAAAATGTTAGCGACGGTGATTGCGTCATTTCCGATGGTAAGCATTGTCGGAATGCCCACGATTTTATTTTTGTCTACTCACTATGGCTGGCATGTATCGTTATGGTTAATCAGCACACTGTGTTTGCTGGCATTGCCACTGATTATTTCCGTCATTCCACCGGATACCGCTCCTTCTGAAACGTCCCATACGCTACCACTTAATGTGGATACTTTGCTGTTCGCCTCCAGTAATGCGCTCGTTCAGTTTAGTCCTATGTTGATTATTCCTGTTCTGGTCCCTTTAATGACTCTTCAGTTGGGCGCGGATCGGGATATGCTCCCCTGGCTGTTCTTTGGTGGGGGCGTGGCAGGATTTTTAGCGACAAAAATAACCGGTGTATTCACCACTCACTTTTCAGCGCTGGCGGTGGCAATAGGGTCAACCCTCGTCTTTATACTGAGTTTGTTAATACCGCTCTTCGGCTATCCACACTCGGCGATATTTATGACGTTATTCCTCGCAGCATCTTATAGTCGTCTGGTTTCATCTTCGGCGGTGTCAATTCAGTTTCCGGATAACAGCCAACGAGCGGGATTTTCTTCCTTGCAGACGTCGATAATGTACCTGATTACCACCGTCGCATTTTTCCTGTCCGCTTTGCTATTACCCGCTCATGATATGGCACTACAGAATATGACGCTGTTGCTGGTGGTGTGTGCCATTTCTGCGTCAGGGTTTCCCGTTATTGTGGTGATGATGCAAAAGAAACTGGCTAAACGTACTGCCCAGCATGATAAGCAGAACACTTTCACGCCGTGACAGCGGTCGGGCCATACACTCGAAAAAAAAGCCGCAAGCAGTTTTCTGCTTACGGCTTCAGGATCAGAGATACAGCAGGCGGGTATTTAAGCGGCTTTAACCGCTCTGATTTTTTTACTGCCAGCGGTATCTGACTCCGCGGTATCGGTTTCTGCAGGGGTACCGGGTTCAGGGAGTTTGCTGGTACGCAGAATATGCTGCACGGCCATTTTCTGCTCGGCAAGATACAGACCAAGATCCTCAGCCAGCGTTTCATCCATCGGCTTTCCGCTCTGTAACAGCAGGTCGGTGAACGCTTCTGCCATGTCGAGTAGTCTGTCGTAAGCGTCAGCCTCTTTCTTACTGGCAAATGTCATTTTCTCTTCACCTTTTCTTACAACAACAAATTTTGTTTCAACGGCCATTATTTGCCCCTTGCACTGTGATTATATCCAGTATATCAGTTATGAGGCTGTTTTGCAGGGAAAATGTGCGCATATTCATTACGGGTAAAAATCATTCTGGCATGTTAGTTCATAGCCAGTCCCGGCGTCGCTACGCTCGGCCGGGCTACTTCACCACACACATCGGCCTGCCAGATATCGGCTCAGGGTGTATCTCCGTTTCCACGCTGAACACGCTTCTTAGCAACCCAGGGGTCATGACCTCTTCCGGTGTACCTTGTGCCATAACCCGTCCGTTCTCCATGACCACCAGATGGTCGCAGTACCGGCTGGCCTGATTAAGGTCGTGCAGCACGGCGACGACCGTTTTCCCCTGGGCCTGGAGTTCGCCCATCAGCCGCATCAATTCCACCTGGTGATTGATATCGAGATAGGTGGTTGGCTCATCGAGTAGGACTACGGGCGTATCCTGCGCCAGGACCATCGACAGAAATGCGCGCTGGCGCTGACCGCCGGAAAGATCGGTTAACCGCCGGTCGGCAAGATGTTGGATTCGGGTCTGGCTCATCGCGTCATTCACCCGCGCATTGTCTTCAACGGAAAGACGTCCCCAGAGGGATAACCACGGGTTGCGACCGTACGAAACCAGCTCCTGGACGGTGATCCCCTCAGGCGTTAAATGGTGTTGCGGCAGCAGCGCTAGCCTGTGGGCCAACTGCCGCGAGGAGAGCGTGTCGATGGGGTTATCGCCGAGAAACACGCGTCCGGACTGCGGCGTTAACAGCCGTGAAAAACAGTTTAGCAACGTCGATTTCCCGCAGCCGTTAGGGCCGAGCAGGGCGGTTGTCTTTCCTGCTGGCAGCGCGAGCGATACGCCGTCAAGCACCGTGTTTGTCCCGTAACAAACCGTTAGATTTTCAGTTCGTAATGTCATTTATCGCATTCTCACAAGCAGCCAGACAAACCACGGCGCACCGATAATGGCGGTCAGCACGCCAGCCGGAAGCTCCAGCGGGGGATGAATAATTCGCGCCAGCAGGTCGGCTGCCACCAGCAGCAATGCCCCCGTCATGGCCGAAACGGGCAGCAGCCAGCGGTGACGTCCACCGGTAATGCTGCGCACCATATGCGGTACTACGAGTCCAATAAAGCTAATTGGGCCGCAGACGGCCACGCCGGTTGACGTCATGGCGACCGCCAGTAGCAAAGCCTGGAACCGTATACGCGGCACCGACACCCCGAGCGTGGTGGCTCGCGCATCGCCCAATGCCAGGAGGTCGAGATCGCGGCAAAAACGTAGGCTCAGCGGCAGAAATAACATCAGCAGCGGGGCGGCAATCTTCACAAAACTCCAGTCACGTCCCCATAAGCTGCCGGTCAGCCACAGCAGGGCGCTGTTGACATCCTGTGGGCGCGAAAGCATCAGGTAATCCGTCAGGCTGGCCCAGCAGGCAGAAAGTGCGACACCCGTGAGCGCGAGCTTCATCGGCTGGTTGGTGTTCGCCAGCATTTTCAGCAGAATCAAGCCTGCCATGCCACCGGCAAAGGCCAGCAGCGGCAGGGCAATCACCGGTAGTGACGGCAAGAGCAACAGCGCGCCCACAGAGGCCAGGCTTGCGGCATGATTTACGCCGAGAATATCCGGCGATGCCAGAGGGTTACGCACGATCCCTTGAACCAGAACGCCTGCCACCGCGAGGGCTGCGCCGACCAGCAGCGCCAGCAGCAATCGCGGCAGGCGGTACGCCGTTAACACGTAATGATACTCGCGCCCGGTTTGCCAGTCGGTCAGCAGGGCGCGCCAGGGAACGGCGATCACCCCCATTTGCAGAGACAGAACCGAAAATCCCGCCAATGCGAGGGCGATGAAAATGACTAACGTAATTTTCATCCACGCCTCCTGACCAGCCAGACAAAGCAGGGCGCACCAATCAGCGCCACTACTGCCCCGGCAGGCAATTCACCAGGAAAAGCCAGCGCTCGGGCCAGAAGATCTGCCAGCAGCAGCAGCGTAGCGCCCATCAGCATGCTCATCGGTAAAACCTTGCGCTGATCGAATCCCACCCAGAAGCGAGCCAGATGCGGCATCAGCAGGCCGATAAACGCCACCGGGCCAGCCACGCTGACGCAGGCACCGACCAGAAGCAGCACCAGAATATTGATGATCAAACGTAGCTTTGGCAGATTCACCCCCAGCGTGCGGGCGGTGCTGTCACTGACGTTAAGCAGGTTCAGTTGATTAGCCAGCAGCAACACCACCGGCAGGGCAACCGCCACCATCGGGAAAAGCTGCCAGAACTCCTGCCAGCGCGCGTGGGATACGCCTCCCGCGAGCCAGTATAAAATGCCGTAAGCGTGATCTTCCGTTAGCAGCAGGGTGATGCGGGTCAGGGCCATGCAAAACGCCGAGAACGCGATGCCCGCGAGGATCAGTTTGTTTCGGTCCTGGGTGTGGCGAAATCCGCCGCCAGCGGTCATCACCAGCAGCCAGCTTACGCCGCCGCCGCAGGCGGCGATAAAGGCGATAGAGTAACCCGCAACGGGCACGGGGCTGAGCGCGCTGGTCAGCGCCATCGCCAGCGCCGCGCCGCTGTTAATACCGAGCAGCGAAGGGGATGCCATTGAATTATGCGTCAGGGTCTGCAGCAGCGTACCCGCGAGAGCCAGACTCGCGCCAATCAGAATGGCGACCAGGCTTCGCGGCAAACGAAGGTTTTGCACCAGCGCTTGTGCAAGCGTCGGCGTATGGCCCGGTAGCAGAGCGTGAATAGCGTCAACGCCAGAAACAGGAATGGCCGAGTAGCAAAACAGACTCAGCCAAAAGAGAGTGATAAGCGCGGCAAGGGGAAGACCCCACTGCAGCGCTGGGTGTCTGAAAACCGTCATTTCACATCGGATAAAGGCTGGTGATGGAAGATTTTTACCGTGTCACTGGCAATGCGTTCGGCCGCGAAAATGCCGCGCATCCGCGCCCAGGCGTTACTGTCGACCGACGCCGTCTGCTGTTTTTGCACTGCAGTTAACATCTGCCAAAGCGGGTCCTGCTGCCAGCGTTTGACGATGCTCTCTTTGCGGTAGTGGGCGACCAGTAGCCATGCAGGATTGAGTGCCAGCAACTGCTCCAGGCCGATAGACGGCATAGACGCACCGGATATTGCCGCCGGCACCGTCAGCCCCAGCGCGGTCAATACGCTCCCGGTATAGGTCTCCTGCGTGTGAAGGTTAAACTGCTGCTCCCGGGACGTACCAAATAACACCAGCGTGCCTTTCGGCAACTGGCTTGCCCACGCTGACATCTGTTGTTGGTGTTGCGCCAGACGTGACTGCATCTGTGTCTTTTTGCCCACGATTTCGCCGATGATGGCCGCAGATTGCAGATTTTCAGCGTAGGTTTCATTGCGGGACTTAAGCAGCAGCACCGGCGCGATTTGCTGCAAGGCGCTGTAGATACCCGCATGACGGCTGCTGTCGGCAATGATCAGATCCGGTTTCAGCGCGCTGATGGCTTCTAAACTCGGCTGTGCGCGCGTGCCGACAGACTGCCAGGGTTTAAGATGGGCGCGAACTTCTGGAAGAATGCGCGTGGCATCGTTATCGTCGGCAATGCCGACCGGACTAACATCGACGGCTGCCAGTGCGTCCGCGAACGACAGTTCCAGCACCACGATCCGCTGTGGCGTTTTATCAAGCGTAAAGGTGCCATGTTCGTCATGAACCGTGGCGGCAAAAGCATGGCCGGTGAGCAGCAGCAGAGCGGCGAATAGCGTGCGTAATGATGTGAACATGTGAATGGCCTGTGTCGAGTGGCGCGTCGTTGACCCGGCCGACAAAAACAGCATGCAGGCCGGGTCAACGGGATTTAGAACTTCAACGACCCCTGCATATACAGCGTGCGCGGCTGGCCTGCGTAGATGCCTTTATTGTTGTCGTCGTAGGAGCGGGTGAAATACGCCTGGTCGAAGATATTCTTCACGCCGAACGCCAGGTTCAGGTCTGCCATTTGCGGACCAAAATCATAAGCTACGCGTGCGCCCCAGAGCATAAAGCCAGGGATACGACCGGTACTGCCATCGGCGCTCTCTTTCACGGTGTTGGCGTTATCCGCAAACTGGCTTGACTGGAAATCGCTGTTCAGGTTGAAGGTCCAGTTGCCCGGCTTATAGTCCACGCCCAACGTGCCTTTGTGTTTCGGGGAGAACGGCACCTGGTTGCCGTAGGTGTCGCCTTTCTCACGAATCTCGGCGTCCACGTACGCATAGCTTGCGTAGACTGACACGTTATCGAGCGTTGGCGTCAGCGTGCCGAGGTCATAGCGGGCCTGGGTTTCCAGCCCGGTATGGCGCGTTTTACCGCGTGCTGTAACGGTGTCGTTGGTCTGGTTGGAGTCGTACTGATTATTAAAGTTAATCAGGAACAACCCCATTTCCGCGGTCAGCGCGCCATCGTCGTATCGGGTGCCGAGCTCCCAGGTTCGCGCTTTTTCCGGTTCCACATTGCCGCTTTGCACAGCCTTGCCAATTTGGCTGTACTGTACGGTGCCGAACGAGCCTTCGGTGTTTGCATAAAGATTCCAGCTGTCAGTCAGGTGATAAAGCACGTTTAGCGCCGGAAGTGGGGCGTTATAGCTCACTTCCTCATGTGTGCGTTTGATGGCGTTGTTCTGGTATGACTCGATGTGTTCAAAGCGCATACCCGGAGTGATAGTCCAGTTGCCAATATCGATTTTGTCATCCAGATACCAGGCGTGCGCTTCGGTGCCGGAACGGGTGTCACGATCGTAGGGGCTGGCGCTGGACGGCAGTTGTCCGCTGCTGGTGGCGGTGTAGTAACGCATTTCATGCGTCGACTCGCTCACATAGCGGTATCCCACCCCCACTTCGTGCGCGGAAGGGCCCACCATAAAGCTCTGGCTGTAGCGTGGCTCAATGCCGCGTACCCAGTAATTGCGCGGTGAAAGCGTGGTGCGTTTGCCCTGTACCAGGTAGCCGCTGCGCAGGGTTTCGGTGTAGAAGCCTTGAATATTGAATTTATGCTGGCTGTCCGGCTGGAACTGATAGCCAAGGCTTGCCAGCTTGCGACGCCCCCAGAAGCGATCGTTCGGACGCGTAGATTGCCAGCGGCCGGCGTTGTAATCCGCGCGCGACAGGCCCCCGGGCATAT
>NZ_JMPL01000143.1 GCF_000735365.1 Kluyvera ascorbata ATCC 33433
ATAAAATTAAATAATGCGATTGAGCTGTTCGCATCTTACCTGGATATGACTGCAATGACGCAATTAACACATGAAAGAACGACATCTGATTTAGTGAGAGCCGCTGTTTCTGGTTGGCTTGGAACTGCATTGGAGTTTATGGATTTTCAACTCTATTCCTTAGGTGCGGCATTAGTTTTTCATGAGATATTTTTCCCAGAACAGTCTGCGGCAATGGCATTAATTCTGGCGATGGGGACCTACGGTGCGGGATATATTGCGCGCATTATTGGCGCCGTTATTTTCGGCAAGATGGGAGACCGCGTAGGACGTAAAAAGGTGTTATTTATTACCATCACCATGATGGGAATATGTACTACCTTGATTGGCGTATTACCCACCTATGCACAGATTGGCATTTTTGCTCCTGTACTGCTGGTGACATTACGCGTCATTCAGGGACTGGGTGCCGGTGCTGAAATTTCAGGTGCGGGGACGATGCTGGCGGAATATGCCCCCAAAGGCAAACGTGGGTTAATTTCGTCATTAGTCGCGATGGGTACAAACTGCGGAACGCTGAGCGCGACCGCTATCTGGGCCGTGATGTTCTTCTTGCTCGATCGTGAGGCGCTGGTGGCATGGGGCTGGCGCGTGCCTTTCCTGGCAAGCGTTGTGGTGATGCTCTTTGCTATCTGGCTGCGTCTGAATCTGAAAGAGAGCCCGGTATTTGAGAAAGTCAGCGAAGGGGACGCTTTGGTTAGCCACTCTCCGGCGAGTGATAACACCATTGGCGCTATGCTTCGCAGTAAATCTTTCTGGCTGGCCACTGGGCTTCGATTTGGTCAGGCGGGGAACTCAGGGTTAATTCAGACCTTTCTTGCGGGATATCTTGTACAGACACTGCTGTTTGATAAAAAAATCCCAACAGATGCGCTAATGATTAGCTCTATTATCGGCTTCCTGACCATTCCACTGCTCGGTTGGTTGTCGGATAAATATGGTCGCCGGCTGCCTTACGTCTTACTGAGCATTTCAGCCATTATTCTTGCGTACCCGATGCTGGCTATTATCGTGGATAAAACCTACAGCGCTAGCGTGATTATGCTGTCAATTATCATTATCCATAACTTCGCGGTGCTGGGGCTGTTTGCGTTGGAAAATATTACGATGGCAGAAATGTTTGGCTCTCGTAATCGTTTTACTCGCATGGCTATCTCGAAAGAGGCGGGTGGTCTGGTGGCCGTTGGTTTTGGACCGGTACTTGCAGGTATTTTCTGCAACATGACGGGGTCCTGGTATCCGATTGTCATCATGCTGGTTTGCTATTCGCTGATTGGCCTTATTTCTGCATTGATGATGCCGGAAGTTTGCGACCGCGACCTTAGCCTTGCCGTAGATGCTGCCGATATGCAGTCTGCAGAAGAGAAAAAAACCAACCAACAATATGCTTAAAACCCTGCCCATCGCTTTAGGGTGATGGGCTGTTAATTATAAAAATGACATCCTCAACCCATACACATTAGGTTAATAAAATATTATGAGCTTTATTAACGATCGATTCATGATCGAGAGTGACGTTGGTGCTCGGTTATATAAAGATGTAGCCGCTCAATTGCCGATTATCGACTATCACTGTCACCTTGATGCAAAAGAGATCTACGAAAACAAGAACTTCGATAATATCACCCAGCTATGGCTGGCCGGAGACCATTATAAATGGCGCGCAATGCGTGCTAACGGTATTTCAGAGCATTATATTACCGGGCCGGCAACGGCGGAGGAGAAATTTAAAGCCTGGGCGGAAACCGTAGAAGCTGCTTTCGGTAATCCGCTGTATCACTGGACCCATCTGGAGCTGAATAAATATTTCGGCTGCAATGACATGTTGAGCAGTGAAAACTGGCAGCAGGTAATGCAGCATTGTAATCAACAAATTACAACCGATGACTTTAAACCGCGCCGCCTGATTGAACGTTCGAACGTGGCCGTGATTTGCACCACCGACGCACCGTTGGACTCGCTGGAATATCATCGTCTGCTTAAGCAGGATGCTGCCTTCAAAACACAGGTGCTGCCAACGTTCCGCCCGGATGACCTTTTTATCGAAGACGCGCAGGCATTTTCTCAGTTTGCCGACAAACTCGCGCAGATAACGGAAACGGAAATCCTCGTTTTTGGCGACTTCTCGGCGGCATTGGCTAAGAGAATCGACCATTTCCACGAAACAGGATGCCGTATCTCGGATCATGGCCCGGTCACCATCGATTATCAGCCAGCCGATGCCGCCTGCATCGACGCCTTGTTCAGCAAGAAGCGTCACGGCGAATCGCTGAGCCTTCATGAGACCGCGCAGCTCAATAGCGCTCTGTTTGTCATGCTGGCCCGCGAATACAAAAAGCGCGGCTGGGCGATGCAAATTCACTTTGGCGCCATCCGCAGTAATAACACTCAGATGTTGCGCAAGCTGGGGAGCAATACTGGTTTTGACTCCATTGCCGATCAAACCCATCTGGCCACGGGGTTGAACCGCCTGCTGGACGCCATGGCGCAGAATAACGGTCTGCCAAAGACCATTCTTTATAACCTGAATGCCAGCTACAACGACGTGGTCGCGACCACTATTGCCAACTTCCAGTCGGGTGAAGACGGCGTGAAATCGCCAATGCAACTCGGTTCTGGCTGGTGGTTTAACGATACCCGTCGTGGCATGGAAAATCAGCTCAATAGCCTGGCTGACCAGGGATTATTAATGCACTTTGTCGGCATGCTGACGGATTCCCGTAGCCTGGTGTCCTACACCCGCCATGATTATTTCCGCCGTATTCTTTGCAACTTAATTGGTGGTTGGGTTGACCGCGGCGAGGTTCCTGATAATGAGAGGATCTTAACGCGGATGATTAAAAATATTTGTCACGATAACGCCGTTAATTATTTCCGATTCTAACGTCCTTCCTTACATGAGGGTAGAACATGTCTCGTACTAATAGAAAAATAACAATCCCTGTCAGTATCGGCTATGGCTTAACAGATATTATGGGCGGCGGTGCGTTTACCGTTATCGGCGCCTGGCTTTTATTCTTTTACACGACATTTGTAGGTTTATCGCCGGTTGAAGCGGCCTCCATTGTCGCGATTGCCCGTATTGTCGATGCGGTCGTCAGTCTGTTTATGGGGAGCTTCACTGACCACTTTTATAAAAACCCGCTCGGTAAGCGTTTTGGTCGTCGGCGTTTCTTCTTGTTGATCGGCGCGCCGTTGATGCTGGTTTATATTCTGCTATGGGTTACCGGAATGAGCTTCTGGTTCTACCTGGCGGTATACCTGGCCTTTGAAATCATTGCGGCCGTTGTGTTGATCCCGTGGGAGACGCTGCCGTCTGAAATGACCAAGGATTTTAACTCACGTACCAAGCTCTCTACCTGCCGTATGTTCCTGTCGGCATCCGGGACCTTCCTCGCCACCTTTATTCCGGGTTTATTAATCAGCCATTTTGGCGAACACGATCCGCATGCCTACTTTATTAACGGTGTGGTCTTCGCGGTGTTGTTCATGTTCTGCGTGTTTATTTCCTGGAAAGTGACCTGGGAGCGCGAGTTAACGCCAGAGATGCTGGCCGAGTTGGAACGCGATCGCCAACCGCGCTCATTCATCGAGAAAATCGCCGCCGTTGGCAACCTGTTTAAAGAGTATTTTTCCACGCTGAAGGTTCGTGCGTTCAGGAAACATCTGGCTATCTATCTGTTCTCGTTTACGGCGAAAGATGTCTATAACACGGTATTTGTCTTCTTCTGCGTGTACTGCCTGAACGTGTCGCCATCGCTGTCCGGGACGCTGTTGTCGATGAGTATTGTCGGCCTGCCGGTAACGCTGTTGGCCGGGGTGGCCATCATTAAATTTGGTCCATCGCGTCTGTACGTTTTCGCTTATACCCTGATGATGCTGTGCCTGGTCGGGCTGTTTATGGTTTACCAGTTCCCGACCGAAAATAAAATCACCATTCTGGTCGTGCTGGCGGCATTGTATCAGGTCGGCCGCTGCGTTCTGGAGTTCACGCCGTGGAACGTATTCCCGTTCATCCCGGATATTGATGAGATGATCACGCGCCAGCGTCGCGAAGGCCTGTTTGCCGCGGTAATGACGTTTTCTCGTAAAACCACGGTAGCGATCGCAACCTTTATCGTGGGTGTGATGCTGCAAGAAGGGGGCTTTGTGAAGGGAAGCCAGGTACAGCCAGAAAGCGCGGTGAATACGATTGCGATGCTGCTGTTCATTGGGACGGCGGGTCTGCTGCTGATTGCGTTGTGGCAGGCTGCGACTTTCCGGCTCAATAAACGCACGCACAAAATCTTTGTTGATGAGGTTGAGCGTCTGAAAGCGAAAGGTTCGAAACACGATGTGACCCCAGAAACGCGCCGCATTGTAGAAGACCTTACCGGGTATTCTTATGACGATTTGTGGAACGAACCGCAGCAAGCGGGCAGCAAGCTGAGCCGCCCTGCGCAGGTAAACTAACGTCCTGCCGTGACAGCATGGGTAAGAAGCGATGACTTTGCCTATGCTGTCACACAACTTAAAAATCATGTCATACCAATCGCCAATATATTAACGCAAATCAAAATCTCCTCAGATGAACTCGTTAATCTAGTATGGCAATCAACATTCTCTACAGCGAGTCAAAAAGATGCAGAATAAGCTATTAACCGCTAAGGCAACTCTCCCAACTTACGATCGCAGCAAACTGGTGCCGCGCATTGTACACCTCGGTTTTGGCGCATTTCACCGTGCCCATCAGGCTGTCTATGCCGATATTCTGGCCGCAAAACACGGCAGCGATTGGGGTTATACCGAAGTTAACCTGATCGGCGGTGAGCAGCAGATTGCCGACCTGAATCATCAGGACAATTTATACACCGTGGCAGAAATGTCCGCGGATGCATGGACTGCCCGCGTGGTGGGCGTCGTCAAAGAAGCGCTGCACGCCCAGGTCGATGGTCTGGAAACCGTGCTGGCAAAAATGTGTGAACCGCAGGTCGCGATTGTCTCCCTGACCATCACCGAAAAAGGCTATTGCCATTCTCCGGCTACCGGCCAACTGATGCTCGATCACCCATTTATTGAGGCTGACCTGCAAAACCCGCATCAGCCGAAATCCGCTCCTGGCGTGATTGTTGAAGCGCTGGCGCGTCGTAAAGCTGCTGGCTTGCCGGCGTTCAGCGTGATGTCCTGTGACAATATGCCAGAGAACGGTCACGTGATGCGTAACGTTGTCTGCGCCTATGCGCGCGCTGTCGATGCGGGTCTGGCCGACTGGATTGAGTCACACGTAACGTTCCCATCGACCATGGTTGACCGTATCGTGCCTGCCGTTACCCCAGAAACGCTGGACAAAATTGAACAGCTGACCGGCGTTCGCGATCCGGCAGGCGTGGCATGTGAACCATTCCGTCAGTGGGTTATCGAAGATAACTTCGTGGCTGGTCGTCCGGCGTGGGAAAAGGCAGGTGCAGAGCTGGTCAGCGATGTGATTCCGTTCGAAGAGATGAAGCTACGCATGCTGAACGGCAGCCACTCCTTCCTGGCATATCTGGGCTATCTGGCGGGCTACCAGCATATCAACGACTGCATGGGTGACGAAAATTACCGTCGCGCGGCGCATGACCTGATGCTGAAAGAGCAGGCGCCAACGCTGAAAGTGCAGAACGTCGATCTGGCGCGCTATGCCGACCTGCTTATCGAGCGCTATACCAACCCGGCACTGCGCCACCGTACCTGGCAAATTGCGATGGACGGTAGCCAGAAACTGCCTCAGCGTATGCTGGATTCTGTGCGTTGGCATCTGGCGGATAACAGCAACTTCGCGCTGTTGGCGCTGGGCGTGGCTGGCTGGATGCGCTACGTCGGCGGCGTCGATGAGCAAGGTAATGCTATCGAAGTGTGCGATCCACTGCTGCCTGTGATTCAGGCGGCGGTACAGCAGAGCGAAGAAGGTGAATCTCGCGTGAAAGCGCTGCTGGCAATCGAAGCTATCTTCGGCAAAGACCTGCCGCAGGAAGGGAAGTTTGTGGACCTGGTGACGAGCGCCTATCTGTCGCTGCTGAACAAGGGTGCAAAAGCGACCGTCGCTGCTGCCGCTCAGTAAACGCTTTTCGTGCCGCCGTTCTGGCGGCACGCTTTCCTTCTATTCTTCTGGCATTGCCTCTCATCGTTATTTCCCCTGCGGATTATGTGTCATCGTTTTTTACCGTCATTAGCGGTCATTTTGTGACCGCGATAGTTTTTTTTATTCATTCATACTTGTATGGTAGTGACTGTAGTGATTTTATCCTGATGACTTATTGGACTGGAGATTAAACCATGACAAAAATTTCATTTAGTGAAATGAAGCGTACGGTTAAACAAGCATTTCTCAATGCTGGGCTAAGTGAGAAGCAGGCAGATATTTGTGCCCAGATTCATACTGAAACCAGCTGTGATGGAATTTTCTCTCATGGGCTTAATCGCGTAGCGCGGTTTGTTGATTACGTTAATAAAGGCTGGGTCGATATTCAGGCGGAGCCTGAGTTAATTAAATCGCTGGCTTCCATGGAAATATATGATGGCTGTCGAGGTATTGGCATTACCAACGCGTTATTTGCCACTGAACGGGCTATGGCGTTAGCGAAAGAATATGGCGTAGGCATTGTCGGCATGCGCAATACCACCCACTGGATGCGGGGAGGTACGTACGGCTGGAAAGCTGCCCAGCAAGGATATGCGGCAATGTGCTGGACGAATACGGAATCCTGTATGCCTGCCTGGGGAGCAAAAAATACTCGTCTGGGAAATAATCCCTTTGTCATGGCGGTGCCTACCGAGGAGGGAGCGCTGGTCCTGGATATGGCCATGTCGCAATATGCCTACGGCAAACTTCAAGTCACGCGGCTGAAAGGTGAAAAGCTGCCATTCCCCGGTGGTTACGATAAAGAGGGGAATTTGACGGATGAGCCGGGGCCAATCGAAGAGTCGATGCGTATTCTGCCGACGGGCTACTGGAAAGGTTCGGGTATGGCGATTCTGCTTGATGCGATGGCGGCATTTCTGACGGCCGGCTCCCCAACCAACGAGATTGACAAGGTTCAGCAGGGCAGCTGCACCGGGGCAAGTCAGGTCTATATGGTCTTTGACCCGACACATTTCGGTGGTGCGGAATGGAGTGAAACGATGGCCAAAAGCGTGGCTGATTACGTGAAAACCTCAACACCGGCGGAAGGTTGTCACGAAGTGTTCTATCCTGGGGAAATGGAAATGCGTAACCGCGCCAACTTTATGCGTTCCGGTATTCCCGTTGATGATGGCGTATGGGCAGAGGTTCAGCAGCTAGCTGAGCGTAATTAGCGGGAAACGGCTGTGAGCGGTAGGCCGGATGGCGCTTCGCTTATCCAGCCTACAAAAAATAGCAGGATGACGCTTCTTTATGTTCCTTTAAATAATTTGAAATAATGGACGGTTATTTTCACATCGAAACTATCATTTTGGTGAATTAATGCTATCGACATAGTCATAAATATGTCATGGTTATAGCGAAAGAATAATGGAACCTCTGGAATAAGGAGCTCGGGCTATGTACAAAAAAATTCTTATGCCTGTAGATATTTTTGAAATGGATTTAAGCGATAAAGCGATTCGTCATGCCGTTTATCTGGCGGGCGAAGCGGGTGAGATTACGTTATTAAATGTATTGCCCAACAGCAATCGTTCTATTTTACGCGGCTTCGCAGCGGATATTAAAAAGTTTGAAGAGTTTATGCAGGCGGAATCCGTCAAAAAGATGAAAAACCTGCAGCGTCTCTTTGATATGCCCGCAGAGCGTCTGCACACCGACGTGCGCTTTGGCAATATCCGTGATGAAGTGATTGCGTTAAGCAAAACCGGTGAGTACGACGCTATCGTCATTGGTTCTCGTCAGCGCGGTATTTCGACGCATCTGCTCGGCTCGAACGCCGAATCTATTCTGCGCTACGCGAATATCCCAACCATGGTGATTCGATAAAAATAAGGCCTTCATTATTGAAGGCCTTGTTCCATTAATCTTCACTAAACCAATCGCTGTTTTCCTGGCGAATCAACAATACGGATTCCCCAATCTCCTGAAGATGCTGAGTCATCGCTTTATCCACTCTTGCGACATCACGTTTTTCCAGCGCATCAAAGATTTCATGATGCTGCTTTAATAGCATTTCCGGAGAGGATACATGGTCGAGGCTCATATAACGCACGCGGTCGATGGCGGCTTTAATATTTTCGATGGTGTCCCAGGCTAGCTGACAATCGGCAATATTTGACAGCAACTGGTGAAATTCGTCGTCGAGAAGGAAGAAATCATTTAATTGCTGACGGTCGATGGCAATGCGCTGTTGATGCAGATTCTGCTCAAGCTGGTAGCTTTGCGCATCGGTAATCATGGTGGCGGCCCGGCGCGCGACGGCACACTCGATGGCCTGGCGAACAAAACAACCGTTACGAACCTGAGACAGTGAAATCTTGTTCACATAGCTGCCGCGCTGCGGGCGAATCTGAATCAGACCGTTTTCAGCGAGTTTAATAAACGCTTCGCGTACCGGCTGGCGGGAAACGTCAAACCGCAACGAGACCTCTTTTTCTGAAAGTGGGGTGCCTGGCGGAATAAGGCAGTGCACGATATCGCGACGCAGAATGCGATAAATTTGTTGGTTAACAGGTTGTGTTGGGTTCAGTTGGGTTTCGGCGGCCATTGAGTCGTTCTTATCAGCTGATTAAGCTGTTATTTTACGCTTTTTTTGCCGCCGAGCCCATACCCGACCGGTGGTCGGGTTGCGTTAAAATGCTAACTTTGGCGATGAACGCTCAGGCCTGCGTAAGTCTGGCTGACCGGCATCATCTCAACGGTGTTGATGTTGACGTGTTTTGGCAGCGTCGCTACCCACCATACCGCTTCCGTCACGTCTTCTGGCGTCAGCGCGTTGGCATTTTCGTAGGTTTTACCGGCTTTGCTGTCATCGCCTTTAAAGCGGACGTTGGAGAATTCGGTTCCCCCGACAAGGCCCGGCTCAATATCGGTCACGCGAACGGCTGTACCGTGCAGATCGGTTCGCAGGTTCAGGCTGAACTGACGCACAAAGGCTTTCGTGGCGCCATAAACGTTACCGCCCGCATATGGCCAGCTACCCGCGGTGGAACCAATATTAATCACGTGCCCACGATTGCGCTCGACCATACCTGGCAGCACGGCACGCGTCATATACACCAGACCTTTGTTGTTGGTGTCGATCATGTCTTCCCAGTCTTCAACGCTTGCGCGGTGCGCCGGCTCCAGACCCAGCGCCAGCCCGGCGTTGTTGACCAGAATATCGATATCGCGCCATTCTGCAGGCAGGTTAGCAATGGTTTCTTCAATGGCCGCGCGGTTACGCACGTCCAACTGCACGGTCAGGACGCTATCGCCTAATTCATCTTTGAGCGCTTTTAAACGTTCATTGCGGCGACCTGTGGCAATCACTTTGTGTCCGTTGGCAATAAAACGGCGCGTAATGCTTTCGCCAAAACCCGCCGTTGCTCCGGTTACCAGTACGATCATCTCTCTGTTCCTTCAACGCGTTAGTGTGCTATCTACGATAGCAGAACACGCAGTTTTCAATCATCTGTTTTGTAATGAGATTTTTTCTTTCAGCAAAACCCCAGCAAAATCTGCCACTTTGCCAGCCTGGTCTTCGGCATGAGACGATTAAGCCGCTATATCCTATACTCTCTATAGCGACGTTCGCCGGAGGTTCAACATGTACACTCCAATTGTTGCAATCATGTTCGTCTTACTGGTTACACAGGCGCTTGTTGAGATTGGCGTGCTGAAACCCTGAACGACGACTGCGTCTGCTGAGCCCATGGTTTCACGGGAAACGGCCGATGCCCATAGAAGGTAAACGGCCTTCAATCAACACCATTCCTGCGGATAGCGTTCTGCCAGCCTGCCTATTTCTTGAGTTTCCTCAATACGCTATTGTCACTATAGGGAAAAACAGTCGTTTTTTTCGGGTAAAACCATTGCGGTCTATCAGGGGCTTGTTACTCTGAAGCCTGTTATTTTCAGGAGCACAAGATGTCGGCCATGAATCCATTTTTGCCAGTAGT
>NZ_JMPL01000144.1 GCF_000735365.1 Kluyvera ascorbata ATCC 33433
GTACTAAACTGGTACTGGGCGCGGTAATCCTGGGTTCTACTCTGCTGGCAGGTTGCTCCAGCAATGCTAAAATCGATCAGCTGTCTTCTGACGTTCAGACTCTGAACGCTAAAGTTGACCAGCTGAGCAACGACGTGAACGCAATGCGTTCCGACGTTCAGGCTGCTAAAGACGACGCAGCTCGTGCTAACCAGCGTCTGGACAACCAGGCTCACTCTTACCGTAAGTAAGAGTTCTGGTAATAAAAATGGCGCACATTGTGCGCCATTTTTTTTTGCCTGCGATTTGCCCCGCTCTACTGCGTCACCTTCCCTGATGACGTTTCTGTGCCAACCGTTTCATTCCGCGCACTGTTCTGCACCGACAGCACCGGCTCAGCCGCAGAAGCCGTTCCTTTCCCCGTAGAGATAATCACCGGATAACCGGCACGACGCGACAGCGTTTTCTTCACCTGATCTTCGCTCACGCTTGCCTGCTGGACGAATTGCTTAAAGCCAGGGGATAACGTCATCTTCATGGTTTGCGTGTCCTGTGCTTCGTTCTGCGACAGTGGACGATGCACTTCCAGATAGCGAGAGCCATCCGGCTCTACAGCATATTTAACCGGTTCGTTGATAACCCTGACCGGCGTTCCGCTGCGCACCTGGGCAAACAGCGCTTTGATATCTGGTGCGTTCATGCGAATACAGCCCGAACTGACGCGCAGTCCGACGCTGTCCGGCGCGTTAGTACCGTGAATGAGATATTCACCGTTGCCATACGCCAGGCGCAGCGCAAAGAGCCCTAGCGGGTTACCCGGCCCTGCGGGAACCACTGCTGGCAGCGTGACGCCACGCTCCAGTGAACGCGCACGGATACCCGCCGTGGGTGTCCAGGTTGGGTTTGGAATTTTCTGCCCAACTCGCGTGGTCATTTCCGGCGTTTCCAGCCCCTGAAGACCTATACCAATAGGGTAAACCTGTACCTGCTGCTCTCCCGGCGGGAAGTAATAGAGGCGCAGTTCAGCGAGATTCACCACGATGCCTTCGCGCGGCACATCCGGCAGCAGCATTTGCGACGGGATAGTCACGACGGTTCCAGGTCTTGGCACTGGTGCAATCGTGTTGTTGGCTTCGAGGATCAGCATCGCCGCAGTATCAAAGCGTCGGGCGATGGCCTGTAGATTCTTATCACCGTCCTGAACGGTGTAGGTTTGGTTCTGGCCGATTAAACGACTGTTGGCAGGGGGTAACGGGTAGTCAACGGCCCAGGCGCTAGAAATGGCGCTGAGGGCTCCTAAAATGCTGAGTGCTAAGAGGGACGCGCGCTTCATATCTGGATTCCTTATTCATATTCACTGACAACGTGCCAGAAAGCTGAACCACCAGCGTGGCGGGCTCAGACCCGCCTTTCGTAACAGAATGAAAGCTGTCTATTTGATATTAGCTAAAACTCGCTGCTTGCGTACGAATTGCCCGAATCATCGCTTCCAGCCCCTGGGAGCGTGAGGGAGTCAGGTGCTGCGCCAGCGCCAACTGTTCAAACCAGGGGCGAACATCGAAGGCCTGAACGTCGGCGGCAGTCATTCCATCGTAAAGGATAAACACCACGGCAATCAAGCCTTTAACAATAGCGGCATCGCTATCGCCCTGTAGCGTGATTCTTCCCAACTCATCACGCCCCATTACTATCCACACCTGGCTTTGACAGCCCTGAATGATATGCTCCGGGCTGTGCTGTTCCGCGCTGAGCGGCGCCAGGCGCTGGCCCAGTTCGATGATATAGAGGTACTTTTCTTCCCAGTTTGCGCAGCGCTGGAAGTTGCGCAGCAGTTTGTCTTTATCCGGTAAAGCCGCCATTGTTGCTCCCTGTTAACCCAGTAAACGCCTGATGCGCTGTAACCCTGCGACCAGTCTGTCGACCTCTTCTACGGTGTTGTACATCGCCAGCGAGGCACGGCACATTGCGGGAACCTGATAAAACGCCATCAGCGGCATCGCACAGTGGTGTCCGGTACGCACGGCGATACCGTAATTGTCGAGAAAACTGCCCACGTCATAAGCATGATGTTTGCCGAGATTAAAGGCTATCACCCCACGGCGCTCAGCGGGACCGTAAAGATGCAGATCAGGCACGGTGGCCAGCGCGTCCAACGCATAACGCATCAGCGTCTGTTCATATTCATCAATCGCCGTCAGCCCCAATCCGTTCACGTAATCCAACGCCGCCCCCAGCCCGATAATACCGCCAGTATTAGGCGTACCCGCTTCAAAGCGCCAGGGCGCTTTGGTCCAGGTAGTACCTTCGGTCAGGCTGACGGTAGCGATCATTGAACCGCCCCCTTCCCACGGTGGCATTTCCTGAAGAATCTCGGCTTTGACGTACAGTGCGCCAATCCCGGTCGGGCCATAAAGCTTATGACCAGAGAAGGCATAGAAGTCGCAGTCAAGCGTCTGCACATCAACCGGCAGATGCATCACCGCCTGCGCCCCGTCCACCAGCACCTTCGCACCGTGGCGATGTGCCAGAGTAATCAGGGCCGGCAGCGGATTCTCTGTGCCCAATACGTTAGAGACCTGCGTGACCGCCAGCAACCGGGTACGTTCGTCAAACAATGCCTCTACGGCATCAAGCTGCAGCGTACCGTCAGGGGTAAGAGGGATAACCCGCAGCTCCGCCCCGCTGCGCGCGCAGAGCATCTGCCAGGGTACGATATTGGCGTGATGCTCCATAGCGGTGATCACGATATTGTCACCCGCTTTGACGTTACTGTTTCCCCAGCTATTCGCCACCAGGTTAATCGCTTCGGTGGTGCCGCGCACAAACACAATCTCTTCGGCGCTGGCGGCATGGAGGAAGTGCGCCACTTTCTGACGAACGTCTTCCATGCGCTGCGTGGCTTCAGCGCTTAGCGTGTGGATCCCGCGGTGAACGGCGGCATAGCCGTGACGATAAAAGGTGGCTTCGGCGTTGATCACCTGCTCCGGTTTTTGCGCGCTGGCGGCGGAGTCGAGATACACCAGCGGCTGACCGTGAACCTCACGAGCCAGCACCGGAAAGTCACCACGAACCTGTTGTACGGAAAAAGTCATTGTTTACCTCCAGCCAGACGCAGCCCAATACGCGTCAGCACATACTGCTTAAGCGGCTCAAGGACAATGGCATCGGTCAGCCCAGCGGCAAACGCATAGAGGATGATTCTTTTCGCTTCCTCTAATGCGACCCCGCGTGAGCGTAAGTAAAAGAGCTGCTCGTCGTCGATACGGCCTACGGTGGCACCGTGGCTGCACTTCACGTCATCCGCGTAGATTTCCAGCTGCGGTTTGGTATCCACTTCCGCCAGACGGCCAAGCAGCAGGTTGTTGTTAGTCATCTGCCCGTCGGTTTTGATCGCGTGCGGTGCTACGGTAATCACGCCGTTAAACACCGCCCGGCCCTTATCGTTAACGATGGTTTTATGTAGCTGACGGCTGTTGCAGTAGCCCTGATTGTGCTCAAGCCAGGTGCGGGTATCGCATACCTCGTTACCCACCGGCATCGATAGGCTGTTCACCCGAAGGGTGCTGTTTTCACCGTTTAGCTGCGTGCTGGTGTGATGGCGCGTGACCGCAGCGCCCAGCAGGAAGCTGTGGCTGAAGGCCGAGGCGTCGCGTCCCAGGCGAAGATCGTTATGGGCAAAGTGGTAACTCAGGGCGTTTTCAACGTTTAGCTTAAAATGATGAAGCTGCGCATTATCCGCCACCTCCGCGGTCAACCTTGCACCGGTAAAATGGCGCGCCGCATTCAGACTGACGTACTGTTCAATCACCGTCGCCTGCGCCCCTTCCGCCAGCCGCAGGTGATGGCGATAGTGCGCGGTGTTCATCTCATCAGAATCAAGTCCACGAGTAATATGCAGCAGCAGCAGCGGTTTTGCCGGATGTTGGTTACGCGCCACCTGAATATGGGTCACGCTGGTCGCCAGCCCTTCGGTCAGGTGGAGAAAGACTTCGCCGTGAACCGCTTCCGGCAGCGACTGACGCTGGTTATCGACTGATACCTCAAACCCGCTCACCGATAAATCGTCGCTCAGACGGGCATCGAACTGCCCATCAACAAACACCAGACGGTAAGCATCCAACGCCACCGCGTGGGCATCACGCTTTTCTGCGGTCAGCGCGGGCAGTGCCGGAGCAACGAAAGTGCTGGCAAGCAGTTTATCCAACGAGGTGTATTTCCAGTCTTCATCCTTACGTGTCGGCAAACCCAGCTTTTGTACTTGCTGGAGGTGCTGCTGCGCCTGAGGTGAAACGTTGCCGCCCCGCGACTGGAACAGCGCCTGCCACTGTTGCAGCGCGCTACTGTTGTTCGCTAAGCCAGCCATAGCCCTGCTCCTCCAGTTGTTTCACCAGACGGAAGTCGCCGGATTTCACAATTCGCCCCTGATAGAGCACGTGCACCACGTCAGGCTTGATGTAATCCAGAATGCGCTGGTAGTGGGTGACGATGATAAACGCCCGCTTGCCGTCGCGCAGTGAGTTCACCCCGTCGGCGACGATTTTCAGGGCATCGATATCCAGCCCGGAGTCCGTTTCATCAAGGATACAGAGTTCCGGTTCCAGCACCGCCATCTGTAGAATATCGTTGCGCTTTTTCTCCCCGCCGGAAAAACCGACGTTGACCGAGCGGGTCAGGAGATCCGCAGGCATCTTCAACAGATCGATTTTCTCTTCCATCAGATCCTGGAAATCAAAACGATCGAGCGGCTCCTGGCCCCGGTGCGCACGGACCGAGTTCAGCGCGGTTTGCAGGAAGAACTGATTGCTGACGCCCGGGATCTCAACCGGATACTGGAAGGCCATGAAAATGCCCTCTCCCGCGCGCTCTTCCGGCGACAGCGCCAGCAGGTCATTTCCTTTAAAGGTGACCGAACCACCGGTGACGGTGTAATCTTCACGGCCAGCCAGCGTCGCGGAGAGCGTACTTTTCCCCGAACCGTTCGGCCCCATAATGGCGTGCACCTCACCCGGACGCACGTTCAGGTTAACGCCGCGCAAAATCGCTTTATCGTCAACCGAGACCGCTAATTCTTTGATATTCAACATATCGTTTCCCTTAATCCTTAACCGACGCTGTGCTCAAGGCTGATAGCCAGCAATTTTTGCGCTTCCACGGCGAATTCCAGCGGCAGCTCCGAGAAAACATCTTTACAGAAGCCGTTCACAATCATTGAGATAGCGTCATCTTCGCTAATTCCTCGCTGCAAACAGTAGAACAGCTGATCTTCCCCGATACGTGAGGTTGTGGCTTCATGTTCCAGCTGCGCGCTGTTGTTGCGACACTCAACGTACGGGAAGGTATGCGCGCCGCAGTCCGGGCCAATCAGCATAGAGTCGCACTGGGTATAGTTACGCGCATTGGTCGCCGTCGGCATGATTTTCACCAGCCCGCGATAGCTGTTCTGGCTATGCCCGGCAGAGATCCCCTTCGAGATAATGGTCGAACGGGTATTCTTACCAATGTGGATCATTTTGGTGCCGGTATCGGCCTGCTGATGACCGCTGGTCAACGCCACCGAGAAAAACTCACCAACCGAGTTATCACCACGCAGGATGCAGCTTGGGTATTTCCAGGTGATCGCCGAGCCGGTTTCCGACTGCGTCCACGACATCTTGCTGTTTTCCCCTTCACACAGCGCACGCTTGGTGACGAAGTTGAGGATCCCCCCGCTGTTGTTGTCGCCAGGGAACCAGTTTTGTACGGTGGAGTATTTCACCTCTGCATCTTTATGGATGATCACCTCAACAACCGCCGCGTGCAGCTGGTAGCTGTCGCGTACCGGGGCGGAACAGCCTTCGATATAGCTGACGTAGCTGCCTTCATCGGCAATCAAAATCGTCCGTTCAAACTGACCCGTTTTTTCGGCGTTGATGCGGAAATAGGTCGACAGCTCCATCGGGCAACGCACCCCTTTCGGGATGTAGATAAAGGTGCCGTCCGAGGCCACCGCCGCATTCAGCGCGGCAAAGAAGTTATCGTTTTCGGGCACGACAGTACCGAGGTAGCGCTGGACTAGCTCAGGATGATCGTGGATCGCTTCGCCAAAGGAACAGAATATGATCCCCTGCTCGCCTAGCTTTTCGCGATAGGTAGTGGCGACCGAGACAGAGTCAAAAATGGCGTCCACCGCCACCTCTTTGCCTTCGCGTACCGGAACGCCGAGCTGGTTGAAGGCCGCTTCAACTTCATCGGTCAGAAAGCTGCTGGCCCCGGTTTGCTGCTGCGCACCAGGCTCGGAAGCGCAGGTATCATCGCAGTTACCGCAGGACGGCGCGGAGTAATAGCTGTAGTCCTGATAGTTCAGCGATTGATAGTGGGCTTTCAGCCAATGCGGCTCTTCCATCTGAGTCCAGGCATGGTAGGCCTTCAGGCGAAATTCGAGCATCCACTCGGGTTCATTGCGCCGGGCCGAGATGGCTCTCACCACCTCTTCGTTGATGCCTTTTGCCAGTTCGTCGGTCTGTAGTTGGGTAAAAAACCCTTCTTTATAGTTCAGCGGGCCACCGGCCCAGGTCTGGACATCGTCACTTGCATCAGTATTGCGCGTCATTATGTACCGCCTATACCCCGAAGCTTTCGCCGCAGCCACATTCGTTCTGCGCCTTCGGGTTATGATATTTAAACAGCTGGTTCAGGCCTTCCCGCACGTAATCCACTTCCGTGCCGTCAATAAACGGCATCGCGCTTAAAGGCACCCACAGCTTCGCGCCGTCGGCTTCGAACAGCAGATCGTCTTTATCCGGCTCGTTGACCGCGTCCAGCACATAGCCGAAACCCGCACAGCCGGTCTGCTTCACTCCGAGTCGAACGCCCTGAATACCGGGCTGTTGTTTTACCAGCTCACGGATATGCGCCGCCGCAGACGGAGTCAGCGTAATACCACGCCAGCTGACGTCGTTCGGATCGAAAGTTCCTGAATGCAAATCCATAGGTCTACCTCATCAGTGGAGCTACAAAGGGATAACGCTATGTTAGTGATAATGATTATCACTTCAACCCGCGCCGCGTGGGGGTATTCGCGGTTTTCCCTTTATAAATGCCTTTTTATAAGCATAGACCCTGCGACAAACGCCGAATAAGATAGATTTATTTTTACAATGCTTTGAAAATATTGGATTTATTGAGGATGATAGGTGGGTTGGCGAGATGAGCTAAAGATGTATAGCCAATGCCTATTTATTAAATCGATTTTAACATGTTCAGTGAATCAAGCACTTATTGGATAATCAGTAAGTTAGGAAAAGCGCCCTATGGACATTAAGGGACAATAGCGGACTTTTTAACGCCCCCAACGCCAAAACTCCCCCAAATTTTCCCCATAAAATGCCATAAGGCCATATTTCGTAATGCTTCGGTAGATGCGAGTGAAGCTTTGTGTACTCTATCTTGCACGAATCCACGTTATTTTTTCGCCACTTAGATGAATGACACCTTGCTGTTTTAAGATACTTTTAATCTGCAATTCCCGCTCAGGGGTCCATTCAGACCTCATATGACATTTTAGCCATGACGTCAGCGCTTCATATTTTGATGGCATGTTATTAGACTCTCTACAACATTTGAGCAGATGTTGAACCTGTTTATTAACAATATCTGCATAAACAGTGAATTTTGGATCAGGTGCTTGGTTAGCAGGGGGATTAATTTTAGTCTTTATGGGTTGTGCCGGAGTTACGCGAACACAATCCCGCCCTAATTTACACAGGTAAGCAATAACATCATCGTATCCTTTATCATTTGATATCACATGAAATTTTATATCATCGTGAAGCGTGCCACTTAGCAACCCTAATTCCAATACCAAATGAAAATCGACATTATTTTTCGAAACGGCGCTTACCCTCACGACTCTAATGGATAATTCACTTACAAGTGTTGTAGCAGGAATCTTTATGGCATCTTGTAATGCACCAGTGAATACTATTATTTTCTCGTATTTATCCAGATTTATTCCTTCAAGTGAGGATATATTTTCATAATCAATCAATGCATATATTATATCACTCAAAACCATGCCTCCATGATGTGTATAATTTTGATAATATTATATACCTATTGATATTGCGTCTGCTAAATATTTAATTATTCACGCTCTGCATCCGCAGTCATAAGTGCATCACCCATTTCCATAAACGTTTCATACTCTTCATCGCTCGGGATTTTTGGCTTTCTTTCTGCGGGTATTTTGCAGCCAGTGCAGCGCGTAGACGCGTCATCATCATGCCCCACGCCTCAGACTCACTAACGCCAAGGTGAGCCATAGCCATGTAAACCCACGAACGGACATCAAAACGCGAGCTGTACTCGCCTTGCCCTTCCCCCGTGGCTGGCGGTTGATCGCACAGAACACCGTAAGTGATAAGATGCTGCGTCAGTACAACCAGCTCGTTCGGCGGTAGCTTGCTTGGACGAATAAAAAGCTTACCGTTGGGTAGCACCCGGTATTCACCGATAACGTGCGTAATATCCTCATCACAGCCCCCTGCACGATACCAGCCACGGTTGATACCGTTTCTGTATAGCCTCTAGCCATTGCCACACGCATCAGATCCGCGTTTGTGATCTGATATTGCGGGTACCTCCAGATGTAGGTGGCTAGGATGCTGCAGAAACGTCTGCCAACCGTGGCCTTCTATTCGTCCACATCAACTTGCCGAATCTCAAAAATATAGATTGCATGAAAGCAGCATTTTTATAACCCAGTTTTTTCAGTATCGTCGCACGGTGTTGATAGATTGTTTTCGCCGCTTTGTCCGTCATAAAAGCGATTTGGGCAATAGAGAAGCCCTTAGCAAGATAGTTAAGGATAAGGGCTTCAGTTGGTGAAAGCCGTACGTAGTATGCAATACCTTCCATCGACAGTTCTGTCGCCGCAGCTCGCAAAACCTGTGAGAAGCAGTCGCGACTCTTATTAATATTGATAACACGGTCACCAGCAGCCCAAAGAGGATATACCATTCCCGTATCGTGACCTGTCAGCCATACTATCCGATCAATGCAGTTCGAATAAATAAAAGAGATGAAGTTATCACTTTTACCCTCAAGAAGAATACTGCCGTCTACAAATATCATTTTCTGTTGATTAAAGTCGATGCGTTCATCTATATAGTGGAATACATCAAAGTCTTTAAGAGAAAGTTTTATCCCCTGGTAAAGCCAATAGTTATTCGTGTACACAACTATTAGATTGCTTTTTGTGCTGGTGAACGCTGGGTTTATTTTATTATCCTCAATTAAAGTGCGCTAAAAATTAGGCAGTCGCTTTCAGATGTAACCTAACGATCTCCGGTCTTCACCTTCCTCGTAAATTCGACAACTTCACGAACAAATGCAACATCAACGAGATAGCCGTTGTTTTCTACCCGTATAAACAGATCATCTGACACATTGAATACACCCAGGATGACTTTCAATTCTCTCATAACCAACCACAGACGTTGACTCGAAGAGCTCAACCCATATTTGTCCCAGATATTTATTAGCAACTCCTGATCGGTAATTATTTTACTACCTGATTTTAGCAATAAATATTCAAGCAAGCGTGCTTTGGTTGTTCTGAGTGGGATGCTTTTCTCACTGCCATCTAAAGAAATCAAGGTTTTGTTTTCTACGGAATAATAAAGTCTATTATCAATTCTATATCCAAGAAGCTTAATATTATTATCCACCGCCACCCCGT
>NZ_JMPL01000145.1 GCF_000735365.1 Kluyvera ascorbata ATCC 33433
TTTCTCATTGTGCTCCTCCCGGCAACGCGTAACCGCCAATAAAAAACCAGGCCAGAAAGATGACGGCGATAATGAAGATAACGATGGGGAAGGCGATACCCAATCTCATTGTGACATCCTGAATTTTTCCATAAACAGCGCGTATGATACTGTAATTATTCAACCCGTTGGGCGGTAATTTCCGGGCGATGACGGAATTTTTTATCCTGATACATTTCGCTATCTGCTGCTCGCAGCGCGCCATCAGGATCCATCACGTTGGGGTCGACCACAATAGCGCCGATGCTGGCACCGGGATAGTGAATCAACGTGTCACCGAGAAGGTAATCACCAATCAACAGTTGGCGTAGCGTTTCGGCAAAGTGCTCAAGCTGTACCGCTGTACGGGCAAGCGTGGCGACCATAAATTCATCGCCGCCCAACCGGCCAAGCTGGTCGTCGGGGGAAATGCCAAGCTTGAGGCGCTGACCTACCTGCTGTAAAAATGCATCGCCCGCCTGATGTCCGTAGCAGTCGTTGATCATCTTAAACTTATCGAGTCGATAAAGGCCAGCATCACCGAGTGGTTCAGATGCCTCGCGAGCGAGAACAGCGTCTCCAGATTTTCAAAAACGGCGCGGCGATTAGGAAGGCCGGTGAGCGCATCGGTATAGGAGTGATAAATCAGCGCGGCGTTAGCCTCCTGAAGCTGGGCTACCAGCGACTCCTTTTCGATATAGCGGGCGATAATGCTGGCAAACAGTTGTAGCACGTGTTCGCTATTAAAACTGAGCGGCTTTTGCTCGGTGCTGGTGGCGCATAGAGTGCCAAAAAGCGAACCGTCGGTCAGGTGAATCGGCGTGCTCAGGAACGTGGTGATACCCAGCGCTTTGGCGGCGTCGCAATCGGCCCACTGCTCAGGAACATGGTCACTGTAAAAACAGCCGTCGTCCATCGCGCGTTTACACAGGGTATCGCCCCAGGGAACGGAGAAATTCTCTGGAATGTTCATTTCACCGCTGTTGCGCGAATAAACGATGTGCTGCAGGTCGGCCTGCGTATCAATTTTCGTCAGATAGGTGGATTCCATATTGGTCACCAGTTCAAGCATCTCAAGCAGTTGGCGAACAAGACTTTCCAGAGATTGTTCAGTGGCAAGCGTTTGCGATACCCGAGCAAGGATAATATCTGACATGAAAACGAGGGTCCCTACGATAGCGTGAATGGTGGCATTTGAGCTTGAATGCGATCCAGATACACTAAATTTTATACATTATGTATCAAGAAGGTAAGCACTGTGTGTCTAAAAGGTGTGTAACGAGAGGTTATCTGCTTCTTATTACAGATAAAAAAAAGCCCCATCGGGGGAGATGGGGCAAAATAACTCATTGATTATGGAATGTTCTGTTCTCTGGTCAGTTGAGAACGAAATGTACTTTACGTCGCAAAAGTGTAGTTAATTTGAAGAAATTATGGAGTTTAAAGCTAAATTCCAGTGTGAAACTAAGGAGAAATGATGTCCCGTCGCTACGTTTTACTGCTGCCATTGCTGCTTGCAGGATGTGCAAAACAGGCTGAACCAGAAGCACCTTTACCGCCGCAAATTGGTATGGCAAATCCTGCTGCGGTTTATTGCCAGCAGAAAGGGGGAGAAAGCATTCGTCAGGTCAATGCGCAGGGCGAATCAAGCCTCTGCAAACTGCCAAATGGCGAAACGATTGAGGAGTGGGCGCTGTGGCGACGCGATCATCCACAGAAAAAATGACAGTACATTCTCTATCCAGTAAACTGCGCACCTAAGATAATTCTGATTAACGAGAGACGTATGTTTTCGCTGAAACCGGGTACCATCGCCGTGATCATTGGTGCCCGTACTGCTGCTGGCCGAGCCAATATTGGCAAGAGTGTTGAACTGTTTGCGCTGATTAACCCAGGAGAGCGTTGCCTGAACCCGGTTAACGGCGTGATGACCGAGCTGTCCGCCGATGCGCCGCGTGCGCTGTGGCTGGTGACCGGTGAAGTCAGCGCAGGTGAGGGACAGCAGGGGTTTGCGTTTGTCCGTTCAGAGTATTTACTGCCATTAACGCCAGACGCGCAGGTTGAGCAAGAGCGTGCTGCCCTGGTGGAATAACGCGATGTCCGCAGACATCGCGTTCAGGGTTTAGCGATTTTTTAGCCAGTCGGCGAGTACGCGGGCATGGTTTTGCGCGGTATTGGCGGCCGCGTAAATCAGCGTTAATCCCTGTCTTTGCGCAATGTCAGCAAGACGCTGGCCTTCGTCCTGGTGGCGCGAAAGCTCTTCGCGGTAATGCTGACAGAAGGTGGCAAAGTCGATGACCTCGCCGTGGTAGGCCTTGCGCAGCTCGGCTGAAGGGGCAAGGTCTTTGCACCATTCATCGTAGATAAGGTTTTCCTTTTTGATGCCGCGCGGCCACAACCGGTCGACCAGGACACGGTAACCATCATCAGGTGTTGCGTCGTCATACACGCGTTTACACTGGATCATATCCTTCCTCCCTTTTTCCATTCGACCATACCACAAAGATTCGTGGGGTTCGCCCTCCGGGTATTGCTAAAGCGTGACGACATCGCTAATCTGAGGCTCCTTATGCCGTTCGTCATGTCTGTACATAAGGATCTCCCATGGAAAACTCCGCTACTACCTCTGTTCTTCGCATTGCCCTGGTGGGTGACTACAACGCTGATGTCCTTGCGCATCAGGCCATTCCGCTGGCGCTTGATGACGCCGCTGCGGTACTGGAACGACCTATTGAATACCGCTGGGTGGCTACGTGCGATGTGCATAGTGCTGACGCTTTCGCCGATTTCGATGGCATCTGGCTGGTGCCTGCGAGCCCGTATGAAAACACCGAAGGTGCGCTGACCGCCGCCCGCTATGCTCGCGAAAATAGCCTGCCGTTTCTTGGCACTTGCGGGGGGTTCCAGCACGCTATTCTGGAATACGCGCGTAACGTGATGGGATGGGAAGATGCCGCGCATGCGGAAACGGATACCGAAGGCCGCATGGTGATTGCGCCGCTGACCTGCTCGCTGGTGGAGAAGAGCGACACCATTGAACTGCGGGCTAACACGCTCATTGCCCGCGCGTACGGTCGCGACAGCATTGAAGAGGGCTATCACTGCAACTACGGCATCTCTGCCGAATTTGCCGATGCCTTGCAATCACAGGCGTTGCGGGTAACTGGCTGGGATGAAAATGGTGACATTCGCGCGGTGGAACTGGTCACGCATCCGTTCTTCGTGGCGACGCTGTTCCAGCATGAACGTAACGCGCTGGCGGGGCGCCCTGCGCCGCTGGTGCAGGCCTTCCTGCACGCTGCTGCCCAGTAAAAATGTAGCCCGGACGAGGCGGTACGCCGACTCCGGGATTTTTCCCGGCGTCGCTACGCTCGGTCGGGCTACGACGTTATCCGACGTTAATCTCTCTATCTCGCCCGGCAAGCCCGCCGAACACCGCCATCACCAGCGCAATGATAGCAACCGCAAGCAATGAGATATGCCATGCGCCGGTGGCATCATGAATTTTCCCCATCAGCGGCGGCCCGCATGCTGCCAGCAGATAGCCCACTGCCTGCGCCATCCCCGAAAGGGCGGCAGCCTGATGCGCCGAACTGGCGCGCAGCCCGATAAAGGTCAGGCCCAAAATCATAGTAGCGCCGGAGCCAAAGCCAAAGATAACCGTCCAGAGCACCGCCTGTGAGGGAAAGAGCCAGTAGCCCAGCGCGCTAACGGCGCACATCAGCGCGACGGTAATAGCGATCCCGCGTTGATCCTTCATACGATGCAGGATAATCGGCACCACAAAACCGGGAGCGGCGGTAGCAAGCTGCAACAGGCCATGCAGAGAGCCAGCATGCGCTTCGCTGTAGCCCTGGCTAATCAGAATTGCTGGCAGCCAGCCGATAATCACGTAGTAGACCAGCGAATTCAGGCCGAGGAACAGCGTCACCTGCCAGGCCAGCGCCGAGCGCCAGATGCCGCGATTATGCATGGCACCACTGCCGGAGATGGCCGTGGTTTTTGCTGCCCGCCACTGCGGCAACCAGAACAGCAGCGCCAGTACTGGGAACACCATCAACATCAGCAGCGCGCCGCGCCAGCCAAAGCCGCTTAGCGCAATAGGAACGACCAGCGCCGAACCCAACGCGGCGGCGGCCCCCATGGTGACCGAATAGGCCCCGGTGAATTTCGCCACCTGTGAGGCAAAATCACGTTTGATTAACCCTGGCAGCAGTACGTTACCGAGCGCAATCCCGCAGCCAATAATGGCGGTACCGACAAACATCAGCGCGACCGACGGCAGAGAGCGCACGGCGATACCGGCGCAAATCAACAGCATGGCGATAAACAGGCTGCGCTCCATGCCGATACGCCGGGCTACCCCGGCTGCCAGCGGTGAGACCAGACCAAACGCCAGCAGCGGCAGCGTAGTTAACAGCCCGGTCTGTGCGGTGGTCAGCCCGTATTCCGCACGAATCGAATCGAGCAGAGGGGCGGCGCCGGTAAAGGTGACGCGCAGCGTCGAAGCAATCAATAAAATACCAATAATCAGCAGCCAACGGCGGCTGGGAGACGTCACAACATCAGACATAGTCATCTCGACAAAAGAGTGGGAGCACTACAATACCCGGTTTAGCCTTTGCTGAAATCAAGCTAAAATGACAGATTATCGCTAAATTCGGACAAAATGATGCTGGGACTCGGTTTAGGCGGCTATCACCCGGATAGCCATCAGGATGCGGCCATCGCGTTTGGGGTACAGGTAGTCGAGGGGGAGCAGCATATTCCGCTGCATCAGCACCGAAAAGGGCAGCTGATTCTTGCGCTGCGCGGAGCGATTACCTGTGAAGTGGAAAATGCGATGTGGATGGTACCACCGCAGTTTGCGGTGTGGATCCCCGGTGAAGTACCGCACAGCAATCGGGCCACGCCGCAGGCGGAACTGTGCTTTTTGTTTATCGAACCCGGCGCGGCGCAGATGCCAGCGCACTGCTGCACGCTGAAGATATCACCGTTGGTTCGCGAGCTGATTTTAGCGTTAGCTCAGCGCGATGAAGCCCAGCGTCTGGAGCCAGAAACGCAGCGGCTCATTCAGGTTCTGTTCGATGAGTTACCGCAGCAGCCAGAGCAGCAGCTACAGTTGCCGGTCTCCGCACACCCGAAAATTCGTCTGATGGTGGAGACCATGGAAGCGGAGCCCGCGCAGTGGCAGACGCTGACGCAGTGGGCGCAACGCTTCGCCATGAGCGAGCGCAATCTTGCCCGGCTGGTGGTGAAAGAGACCGGGCTGAACTTTCGCCGCTGGCGGCATCAGCTGCAGTTGATCCTCGCCCTGCAGATGTTAATACGCGGGCTTAACGTACAGCAGGTGGCGCTGTCGCTGGGTTACGACTCCACCACGGCGTTTATCACCATGTTCCGCAAGGGGCTAGGGAAAACGCCGGGGCGCTATCTGGCGGCGCTGACTACGACTTCCCAATAAGTAGCGAGACGAGACCGGCGGCAATCAACGGCCCGACCGGCACGCCGCGGAACAGGGCGACGCCAAGAACCGTGCCGACTAATAGTCCAGCCACCAGATGCGGCTGAGTTCCCATCAGCGTCACGCCGCGCCCGCCGAGCCACGAGACAAACACGCCGACACCAATGGCAACCAGCGATTTCCAGTTGGCAAACGAGTGTATCAATGTGGAGGCCGGCAGCGTGCCGCTGGCGATGGGCGCCATAACGCTGATGGTCAGAATAATAATCCCGATGCTAAGCCCTTGTTTTTCTACCCACGGGAAGAAGGTGCTTAGCGGGGTGACGCGAAGAATAATCAGAACCAGAATGGAGACGGCGACGGTGGTGTTGTGGCTGATAAAGCCGAGCGCCGCCAGACCTAAAAGGATCAGTAGGGTGGTATCGAGCATAGAGCGGTAATCCTTGCCAGAAAAAGAAAAAAGACTGCATTATCGTAGCCCGGCGTCGCTGTGCTCGGCCGGGTTACTGTTTGTCACTCTACTGTACGCAAGAAGCGGGGCGTACACAGTTCTTTTTCAATCTTTGTCGAGGATTTCAGGCATTTGCCTGATTATCTGACCAATACCGTCAATAATGGACTGCCTTCGCGAATAAACAGAGGAATCGTCCCCAGCCCGGCAGCGGCGGTGATGCGCTGGCCGCCCTGATAGCGCTCTCCATCGAGCCCTACCCAGGCATTACCGCTCGGTAACCAGACATCACGCTGGCGTTGTCCTGCATGCATCACCGGCGCGACCAGCAGATCCTCGCCGAACAGATACTGATCTTCCGTCTGCCAGCTTTGCGGCTCGTCAGGGTAGTGCCAGAACAGCGGGCGCATCAGCGGGTCACCGTGGCGGTGGGCATTATCGTACAGCGCATCAATGTACGGACGCAGGCTTTCACGGACCCCAAGCCAGCGCTGCATAATGGCGAAGTTCTCTTCACCGTAGCTCCACAGCTCATTAGGCGAACCGCTGTCGCACTGCGGGATACCATGACGGTAGCTTTCCGGCGGCTGAACCCGCGGTTCGCGGTAGCCGTGCATGCGCAGCACCGGGCAGAACACGGCCCACTGGAACCAACGGATCAGCAGTTCGTGGAAGGCCGGGTCGTGAATGTTTCCGCCCTGGAAACCGCCGATATCCGTGGTCCACCACGGGATCCCCGCCAGACCCATATTCAGCCCAGCGGCCAACTGGTTGCGGAAGGCGTGGAAAGACGAGTGCACGTCGCCTGACCAGGCCAGCACGCCGTAGCGTTGGCTACCGGCCCAGCTGCAGCGCACCAGATTGACGATATCGCGCTCGCCTGCGTCGTGCAGCCCATCGTAGAAGCCCTGCGCAAAATCGCGCGGGTAGCGGTTGCCCACTTCCAGTACCGGACCGGCATGATAGCGATAGTTATCGAAATCGTAGGCGCGGTACTCCGGCTCGGCTTCATCCAGCCAGAACAATTTGATACCGAGATCGTAATAGTTTTTCTTCACCGTCTCCCAGACGTACTCTCGGGCCTGCGGGTGGGTGGCATCAAAGAAGGTGGTGTTGCCCATAAAGTCGAGATTGACCTGCACACCGCGATCGCTGGTGACCAGCCAACCCTTGGCTTTCATATGCGGGAACAGCGGGCTGCGCGCTTCAACCGTCGGCCAGACGGAGACCATCAGTTTAATGCCGAGTGACTCCAGCTCTTCCACCATCGCTTTCGGATCGGGCCAGTCAACCGGGTCAAAGCACCAGGTTCCCTGGTTCGGCCAGTGGAAGAAGTCGATAACTATCACCGAGAGCGGTAGCTGGCGGCGGTGATATTCACGGGCCACTTCCAGCACCTCTTGCTGATTACGATAGCGCAGCTTGCATTGCCACAGGCCGCTGATAAATTCCGGCGCGGGTGGCGGCGTACCGGTGGCGCGCGCGTATTGGCGGGTAATTTGTGCGACGCTATCGCCCGCAGTTATCCAGTAATCCATCTCTTCGGTGACGCGCGCGGTCCACCAGGTGTGGTTTTTCGCCAGCACCGCCTCGCCGATGGCGGGGTTGTTCCACAGCAGGCCGTAGCCGAGGCTGGATTGTAAAAACGGCACGCTGGCCTGTGAATTACGCTGGGCTAGCTCCAGCGAGCAGCCTTTGAGATCCAGCCACGGCTGCTGATACTGCCCCATGCCGTACAGCCGCTCGCCGTCACGCGACTCAAAACGCACCGATAGCTGATACTTACCGCCGGGCAGCGGCTTAAATTCGCGGCCGTCAAGCTTGAGGGCGCTGACGTATTTGTCCTGGCTCTTTTCGCTGGCGCCAATCCCTACCGTTGAGCGCTGGCGCCACATCTCTTCCAGCAGCAGTTCACCGCGTTGGTTATAAAACGCCAGCTGCCCTTTGAGGTTCAACACCGCACGAATATTGCCGTGGGTTAAGCTCAGGGTTTCCGCATCCTGCTGAATAATCGCCTGGTTTTCAGCCTGGGGCAGCAGCGCATTTAGCTCAGTCTTGAACGCCGGAGCACAGGTGGCGCGAACGCGGAGGCTGTGTTCTCCCCAGGGCTCTACGCGCAGTATCTGCCGTTCGAAGCGCCATTCGATAGCGTTTGCATGCTGAATTAGTTCGCTCATGGTTGACTCATCCTTTCACAAGAGATTGGGTTTTCGCGAGATTGATTTCCTGCATGGTGCTGTCGTCCAGCTTGTACCAGCGCAGGGTGATGAATGCGCCCAGAGACAGCAGACCAGGCACCACGGTAAAGAGGGCGACGATGCAGTGCATCGCCAGCGGCGTTTGTTCCGGTGCGTTGGCGACGTAACCGCTAAAGCCAAGCGTCCAGCCGACGATGGCCCCACTCAGCGCCATGCCCAGCTTGAGCACGGCGAGGAAGGTCGAGAAGATTATGCCGTCCATACGCTTACCCTGACGCCATTCGCCGTAGTCGGCGACGTCCGCCATCATCACCCACATCAGGGTCGTGGTGGACTGATAAAGGGTAGAGACGATGAACGTCAGCGGCACCAGCACGACGATGGATTTTGGCGCGAAGAACAGCCCGATACTCAGTACCCCGGCCAGCACGGCGCAGTAGCCGAACATCTGGACCTTGTTGGCGTTGCGGGTCAGACGTTTGGCCAGCAGGCTACCGGCGGCTTTGCCGATGATGTGTGCGGCCAGCATCCACATAAAGTAAGCGGCGCTGCCGAGGTAGTAGGTGACGAAATACATCATGGCGCCAAGGCGAATCACGCCAAAGCCGATATTGGTCATCACCAGTATGGCGACCACGCGCCATTGATCGTTGCGCAGCAGGTCACGCAGTTCGGCGAGGTAGTTGTTGTGAGTGGCTGGGGCTTTAATGCGTTCGCGGGTGTTGGCAAAACAGATCCAGAACATCACCACGGCAACGCAGGCCATGATTGCCATTGCGGAACGGTAGCCCATGAGCTTGTCATCGCCGCCCAGATACTCGGCCAGCGGCATCATAAAGAAAGTCGACATGGCGCCGCCGAGCGTGGCCAGGAAAAAGCGCCAGGACTGCAGGGAGATGCGTTCATCGTTGTCTGGCGTAATGACCGCGCCCATCGAGCAGTAAGGAATGTTGATGGCGGTGTACATCAGCATCATGAAGGTGTAAGTGACGCTGGCGAAGATCATTTTGCCGGACATGTCCAGCGACTGCGGCACGGCGTAGGTCAGCAGACAGCTCACGCCGAAAGGCAGCGCCAGCCACAGCATCCACGGACGAAACTTGCCCCAGCGTGAGCGCGTACGGTCGGCCATATAGCCCATTGCCGGGTCGATGATGGCGTCAGCGGTACGCGCCAGTAAAAACATGGTGCCCACGAAGGCGGCGGGCAGGCCAACCACGTCGGTATAATAGAAGGTTAAAAAGATAATGACGTTGTCCAGACCGATATGGCTGGCCATATCGCCTAATCCATAGCTGATTTTTTCTTTACGGGTAACTTTCATGTTCATCGTATCACCTGGTGTCGTTACAGCACGATTGTGGGGAAAGACGCCATACAGTGTGGATGAGTGAGAAAAGTTAACAATTGCGATATTCCGTATTACGCTTACGTAAACTGCTTTGCGTGATACCGGTAACAGAATGAGTGGGTGTGAATGTAACGAGATTGTATGTAGGCCGGATAAGCGAAGCGCCATCCGGCAATAGGCAGCTGTG
>NZ_JMPL01000146.1 GCF_000735365.1 Kluyvera ascorbata ATCC 33433
GCCTTCGTGCGTCGAGTTCGCGCGGCGTAAAGCGGTTGATCGGCGCCTGAAGCGGGAAGGGGCGACCAGATTTGGCTGGTAGCTGTAGCGGCCGGTATGCAGGATTTGCAGCGCAATTTTGCCGCCTTCCTGATGGACGGCGTCGGTAATCGTGCGGTGGTGCGGCAATTGACTCACATCGTTCAGCATCGCACCGCCCGCCATCCCTACGCCGGTCGCATCCGGGGCGATACCGCCGCTGACGATCAGCGCCACGCCGTGACGCGCGCGCTCGGCGTAGAACGCCGCCAGACGCTCCGCGCCATCGGGATACTCTTCCAGCCCGGTATGCATCGAGCCCATCAGCACGCGGTTTTTCAGCTGGGTAAAACCAAGATCGAGCGGGGCGAACAGCGACGGATAGCTCATAAGGATGTCCAGTATGTAAAATTATTGTTATGTGGTCGGATGAGTTACTAATTTAGCCGTCGGCGGGAAAAAGGGAAAAGGGGAATGCGATGATTGTGATGGGATTCAAAGAACGCCCCCAACCAAACGGTAGGGGGCGTGAGTTTACTGCTCGGTGGCAACCTGATTCTGACTGACACGCAGGGCCGCCAGCGCGTTACGCGCCGCCTTAAGCACCTGGTCGCACTGTTCCATCGTTAAGGTCAACGGTGGCTCGATGCGAATGGTCTTGGCGTTGTTGAGCGTTCCGGCAACCAGCACGCGCTGGCGGAACATCTCGCTGGCAAAGTTATAGCCGATTTCGTTATCGACAAACTCAATGGCCATCAGCATGCCTCTGCCGCGCGCTTCACGGACCAGATCCGGATATTCACGCGCCATGCTGCGGAAACCGTCCAGCAGAATATCGCCTTTCTGTTCCGCCTGAGCAGGCAGGTTTTCGGTCAGCAGCACGTTGATGGTCGCCAGCGCGGCCGCACAGGCCAACGGGTTACCGCCAAAGGTGGTGGTGTGCAGGAACGGGTTATCGAACAGCACCGAGAATACCTCTTCGGTAGCGATGGTCGCGCCAATCGGCATCACGCCGCCGCCGAGTGCCTTCGCCAGGCACAGAATGTCCGGCTGAACGTTCTCATGCTCGCAGGCAAACATCTTGCCGGTGCGCCCCATACCGGTTTGCACTTCGTCGAAAATAAGCAGCGCGCCAAATTCATCGCACAGCTTACGCACGGCCGGCAGGTAGCCCTGCGGTGGCAGAATCACGCCACCTTCACCCTGGATGGGCTCGAGGATCACTGCTGCAACGTCATCGCCGGTTTTCTGGCATTCGCTGAGCATCGTGCGCATGGCGTCGAGATTGCCGAACGGCACGTGGCGGAAGCCCGGCAGTAACGGCATAAACGGCTTGCGGAACGTTGACTTAGCGGTGGCCGACAGCGCCCCGAGCGATTTCCCGTGGAATGCGCCGCTGGTGGCAATAAAAGTGAACTTGCCGCGCGGTGACTGGTACGCTTTCGCGAGCTTCAGCGCCGCCTCTACGGATTCGGTGCCGCTGTTGCTGAAGAAGCTGTACTTCAGTTTACCCGGTGCCAGTGCCGCCAGGGTTTTGGCGAGCATCGCCCGTAGCGGGTCGAGCAGTTCCTGGCTGTGAAGCGGTTGTTTAGCGAGCTGATTCTGTACGGCGGAAACCACCACTGGATTACGGTGCCCCACGTTGAAAATACCAAAACCGCCCAGGCAATCGAGAAACTCCTGACCTTGGGTGTCGACAAGCGTATTTAACCCTCCCGCCTGCCACTCTACGGCTCCGTAATCCCCACCGGCTGTTACAGATTTTCGGTACTCTAAAAACCCCGGATTCACATGCTCTTTAAAGTATTCCCTGACCTCCTGGTTAAGAGCTTTCATCTCCTCATGGTCAAGCGTTCGCTTTTCAATGAGATTCAGTGCGTGTGCGCTGCAGGCCAGAGCCGATGCGCTGGAAGGTAACCTGTTCAAAATAAGCTCCTGGGGATCACGTATCACACGATACTGATTTAAGTATTGCAGGGATTACGCCATCTCAGCGTTGGCGGTGAAAATCGGGATAAACGCCAGGGGAAATCGCGTTTGTACAATATTTAATCGTCCAGCGAAGCGAGAGAGTGTGAAAGCGGTCACGAGGCAGTGCGTGGTTGTCGGGCGTATTGCCCCACAAAAGGGCAGGTTTTGCTCCAGGGATGAGCAGCAAAGAATGACGTGAGGAAAGTAGGGCTTTTGTCTATTTTGCGATCTAACGCAAAATTAACAATTAAGGTTAATTTAATATCCTCCGATATAACAATTGTAATACATTTCTCTTAGCACCTGAAAAGGATGTCCGTATGTCTACCCTGCCCGACCAAAACTCGTCCGAATCGCTGATGGACGACCACACCACGTTGATGTCCACCACCGATCTCAACAGCTATATCACCCACGTAAACGATGCCTTCGTGAAGGTGAGTGGCTATAGCCGCCACGAGATGCTGAGCCAGCCGCACAATATGGTGCGTCATTCCGATATGCCAAAAGCGGCTTTTGCCGACATGTGGCGAACCCTGAAGCAGGGCGAGCCGTGGAGCGGTATCGTCAAAAATCGCCCGAAACACGGCGGCCATTACTGGGTGCGCGCGAACGCCATCCCCCAGGTGCGTAATGGTAAAACGATTGGCTATATGTCGATTCGCACGAAAGCCAGTGAGGAAGAGGTGGCGGCGGTTGAGCCGCTGTATCAGGCGCTTCGTGAAGAACGCAGCAATAAGCGTCTTTATAAAGGACGTGTTATCAGCAAACGCTGGTGGGGCAAGCTGTCGGCTATCCCGCTCCGTTGGCGGGTCATAAGTATTATGTCGGCGTTCTACCTGCTGCTGGCCGCCAGCCTGCTGGCCCTGAGTGCGCCGGTCATGGCGGTGCTGGCGTCGGCGCTGATTTTGCTGCTGACCACGCTGGTGCTTGAGTGGCAAATTGTTCGCCCGGTGGAAAACGTGGCGCGACAGGCGCTCTGCGTGGCGACCGGCGAGCGTAACAGCGTTGATCCGCTGCCGCGCAGCGATGAATTGGGGCTGACGCTACGTGCGGTCGGTCAACTCGGCCTGATGTGCCGCTGGCTGATTAACGATGTCTCGACGCAGGTGAATAGCGTGAGCGATGGCAGCGATGTGCTGGCACGCGGCAACGAAGATCTGAATCAGCGTACACAGGAAACGGTCGTTAACGTACAGCGAACCGTGGCGACCATGAGCCAGATGGCGGCGTCGGTACAGAATAACTCCCAGACGGCGGCCGAAGCCGATAAGCTCTCGCTGGCGGCCAGCGGTGCGGCGGCGCAGGGCGGTCAGGCGATGCACCGGGTGGTGCAGACCATGGAAGATATTGCTGACAGTACGCAGCGCATTGGTTCTATCACCACGTTGATTAACGATATCGCGTTCCAGACCAATATTCTGGCGCTGAACGCCGCCGTCGAAGCGGCGCGCGCGGGCGAGCAGGGGAGAGGGTTTGCCGTGGTCGCCGGGGAAGTTCGCCATCTGGCGAGCCGTAGCGCGACGGCGGCAAACGAGATTCGTCAGCTGATTGAGGCCAGCGCCAGCAAGGTGCAGTCGGGCTCCGAGCAGGTTCACGCTGCCGGGCGCACGATGGATGACATTGTCTCGCAGGTACAGAATGTCACCCAGCTGATTGCGCAGATTAGTCAATCTACGTCTGAACAGGCCACGGGGCTGTCTGATTTAACGCGTGCCGTGGCGAAGCTGGATGAGATCACCCAGAAAAACGCCGGACTGGTGGCAGAAAGCGCCAACGTATCGGCGATGGTAAAACACCGCGCCAGCCGTTTACAGGATGCGGTCACCGTCCTGCATTAATCCAGCTGCGAGATCTCGAGCGCCGCGCGGTCGATAATGCCGACAATCTGCTTCAACTGCGCGTCGCTTGTCTCGCCCTGATTCACCTTCAGGTCTAGCACGGCTTTAAAGTTATCCAGCGCCCGTTTCATCTGCGGGTTTTTGCGCAGTTCATGCCCCACCATGCGGGACTTCAGGCGCGCCTGAATGTGTTCCAGATGTTCCTGATTTTCTTCCAGCGTCTGGGTGCCTTCGGCGGTAATAGCGATTTTTTTACGCCCGCCGTCCTCTTCATGCACCGTAATCAGCCCCTGGTCCTGGAGCAGGTCGAGCGTCGGGTAGATAACGCCGGGACTTGGGCTGTAATTGCCCTCGGTCAGGGCTTCAATCGCTTTAATCAGTTCATAGCCGTGGCTGGCGTTATCCTTGAGGATGCTGAGGACCACCAGACGCAGCTCGCCGTGGCCGAAGAAGCGCTGGCGACGTCCGCCGCCGCCGTGACCTTCGCCACGCCCGCCACGATGTTCACACTCACCGCGTTCACCGCGATGTCCACGACCACCACGGCCGCGATGTTCAGAATCAGAGAAAGGTCTCATGATGTTTATCCTTACGTTGTTTAGATATATCTAACTTATATCTAAATATATATCTTTAGCAATATCGAAAATGTGTTATTTTTTATTGTGTTGATTTTTAACGATTTTAATTTTGTGTGCGGATTTTTTGTGCGCCGCTGTTCATATATCTTAAAAATAGCTTGCTTTCTGTTTAGTTGGCAATCATTATCATTTGCAAATGATTTAGATATATCTATTTGTGAGAGAGACGCCAAATGAAAGAGAACAAATACCCACAGCGCGTGCGCAATGAACTTCGTTTTCGTGAACTGACCGTCCTGCGCGTGGAACGCGTGGGTGAAGCCTTCCAGCGCGTGGTGCTGGGCGGTGAGGCGCTGGAAGGTTTTAGTTCGCGCGGCTTTGACGATCACACCAAGCTGTTTTTCCCGCAGGCCGGTAGCACCCTGACGCCACCAACGATGACCGATGAAGGGATTGTATGGGCTGAAGGCGTGCGCCCGCAGGCTCGCGACTATACGCCGCTCTATAATGCCGAGCGCCACGAGCTGGCCTACGATTTCTTTATTCATGACGGCGGCGTCGCCAGCCAGTGGGCAATGGAAGCAAAAGCGGGCGATACGCTGCTTATCGGCGGCCCGCGCGGTTCGCTGGTGGTGCCGGAAGATTATGCCTGGCAGCTGTACGTTTGCGATGAGACCGGTATGCCAGCGCTGCGTCGCCGTCTGGAAGCGCTGCAGACGTTAGCGGAGCGTCCGCAGGTGACGGCGCTGGTGATGGTAAAAGACGACGCGGATAAAGCCTATCTGGCCGGGTTCGATGGCTTCAATATCGAGTGGATTTCCGGCTACGATGCGGCCACCGTCGCCGCGCGCCTGGCACAGCTCACGGTGCCGGAATCGGATTACTTTATCTGGCTGACCGGTGAAGGGAAGGTGGTAAAAAGTCTGACCGACGGTTTTGTGACCGACGCTATCGACCCGCAGCTGGTGCGTTCAAGTGCCTACTGGCACGCGAAATAACTGAATTCTGGTTGCGCTATACGATGATGTGATAGCGCGACCCTATTCCTGCCCTCTCTCTCCTCGTGATTTATCCAGATCTCCCCTCATCATTATGATGAACATCCTGTTTTCCACACTTTTTATACGATTATTTTGCCCCGTATTTGGGGCTGTATTTGATGATTGTTTATTATCTAATTAATTGTTTTTAATGAATTATTTATGAGTAAAAACGTGGTTATGTGATGTCAATCACTACATTCATGTTTCCAATACAAAATCTGTAAAACTAGAACTTTGTCGACTTTTCGTCTAAAAATACCGGGTCCAGGGCTAGACACGACCACGTAATGGTTATCAAATGGTTAAAAAATACCGTGTCAGATGTTAATCATCGACAAAATTAAAAAATGGTTAGCCCGCATACACGACTTACCTGCGTTACGACGCACCTTCTCTGGAGAAACTATGCATTCCTCTGTTAATAAAAACGAAAGCCGGACCTTTTTCGGTCATCCGTACCCGCTGGGTTCGCTGTTCTTTACCGAAATGTGGGAGCGATTCTCGTTTTACGGTATCCGCCCGTTACTGATCCTGTTTATGGCGGCAACCGTCTATGACGGCGGCATGGGACTGGCGCGTGAAAACGCCTCGGCGATTGTAGGTATCTTCGCGGGAACGATGTACCTGGCGGCGCTGCCGGGCGGCTGGTTGGCTGATAACTGGCTCGGCCAGCAAAAAGCAGTGTGGTACGGCTCTATTCTGATTGCGCTGGGCCACCTGTCGATCGCGCTGTCGGCCTTTATGGGTGACAACCTGTTCTTTATCGGCCTGATGTTTATCGTACTGGGCTCGGGTCTGTTCAAGACCTGTATCTCAGTGATGGTCGGCACGCTGTATAAAAAGGGCGATGCCCGTCGCGACGGCGGCTTCTCGCTGTTCTATATGGGCATCAACATGGGGTCATTTATCGCGCCGCTGATTTCCGGCTGGCTGATTAAATCCCACGGCTGGCACTGGGGCTTTGGCATCGGCGGTATCGGGATGCTGGTGGCGCTGGTTATCTTCCGCGTGTTTGCCGTTCCGGCAATGAAGCGCTACGACAGCGAAGTGGGCCTCGACTCTACCTGGAACAACCCGGTGGCGAAGAAAAATGGCGTTGGCGCATGGCTGCTGGCGTTAGCGGTGGGTGTAGCAGTGATTATCACCCTGATTGCCCAGGGCATCATTGTGATTAACCCGGTGGCCGTTGCCAGCGTGCTGGTGTACGTGATTGCGGCTTCCGTGGCGCTGTACTTCATCTACCTGTTTGCCTTCGCGGGTTTGAGCCGTAAAGAGCGTGCGCGCCTGCTGGTGTGCTTTATTCTGCTGGTCTCCGCGGCGTTCTTCTGGTCGGCCTTCGAGCAGAAACCTACGTCGTTCAACCTGTTTGCCAACGACTATACCAACCGTATGATCGGTGATTTCGAGATCCCAGCGGTATGGTTCCAGTCAATTAATGCCCTGTTCATCATCCTGCTGGCGCCGGTATTTAGCTGGGCCTGGCCTGCACTGGCGCGTAAAAACATTCGTCCTGGCAGTATCACCAAGTTCGTTATCGGTATTCTGTGTGCGGCAGCAGGCTTCGGTCTGATGATGCTGGCAGCGCAGAATGTGCTGAGCAACGGCGGCGCTGGCGTATCACCGATGTGGCTGGTGGGCAGTATCCTGATGCTGACGCTCGGCGAGCTGTGCCTGAGCCCGATTGGTCTGGCGACCATGACGCTGCTGGCACCGGAAAGAATGCGCGGTCAGATGATGGGGCTGTGGTTCTGCGCCAGTGCGCTGGGCAACCTGGCGGCGGGTCTGATCGGTGGTCACGTGAAGGCCGATCAGCTGGATATGCTGCCGGACCTGTTCGCTCGCTGCTCCATTGCGCTGCTGATCTGTGCCGCGGTGCTGTGCGTACTGATTGTGCCGGTTCGCCGGATGCTGGAAAACGCCAAATCCAGCGCGGAACAAACGCCGGTCAGCAACGCGTGATAGCGTTCTGACTACTGAGCCGGTACATGTTGTACCGGCTTTTTTTTGCGCAATGCGCACCGTTTCTTGCGCAAAACGGGTATAAAACGTGATTTCTGATCGAGAATAAATGCAATAACGTGAGCGGTTCCTTTGAAATTGCGCTGGATTCCGGTCCATAGTATAGACTTGTTTACTACGTGGTTAATTTTAAGGACAAGCATATGCCAGCAGTCATTGATAAAGCTTTGGATTTCATTGGTGGTATGAACACGTCTGAGCCAGTACCACAATCCATGGATGAGAGTACAGCGAAGGGAATTCTGAAATATTTAAAAGAGTTAGGTGTTCCTGCAAGCTCTGCGGCGGTGGCTGAACGTGGTCATCAGGACGGCTGGAGCGAGGGATTTACTGATAAAGTGGCGGGATGGGCCGAGAAGGTCGAATCCGGCGAGCATATGGTGATTAAGAACCCTGAATTCTTCTCTTCCTACATGCGTGAAGAGCTCCGCTCACTGGTGTGAGTTAACCCTGTTTAAATTCCAATAGCCTATCCCGGATGCTTTCACCGTAAGCGTGAAGGCATCCTGCTTTACTCCCCTTCGCTTTCACAGCCGCACGGGCTAATCTCCGACCTTGAGTCTGCGCCAGAACGTCGTACGGCTGATGCCCAGATAGCGCGCCGCCGCGGTTTTATCGCCATTGAACTGGGCGAGCACCTGTTGCGGGCTTAACGAGTCTGGTGCTGGTGGCGCCAGATTTTGCGCGACGAGTTCAGGCAGGCACTGCCGTAAAAAATCGCTATCCAGCATGGGCTGCGGCTCAACGCTTAAAAAAAGCGCCATCCGTTCCATCATATTACGCAGCTCGCGGACGTTGCCGGGCCAGCTGTAGCGCAGCAGAACCGATTGGCTTTGCATCATCCCGTTGCGTAACGCCTCGCTAAACGGCACCCCTAAGGCCGCCAGCGACTGCACCAGAAACCCCTCCGCCAGCGGCACAATGTCTGCCAGGCGCTCGCGCAACAGTGACAACTTCAGGCGTAAGATGCTGAGGCGATAAAACAGGTCATTGCGAAATTGCCCGCGTTTCATCTCCGCTTCCAGATGACAGTGGGTGGCGCTAATCACCCGTACCTCGACGGGAATGGGGTGGTGCCCGCCTACGCGCGTGACCTCTTTTTCCTCCAGCACGCGCAGCAGGCGCGTCTGCAAGGGGAGGGGCATCTCGCCAATTTCGTCCAGAAACAGCGTCCCGCCATGGGCAATTTCAAACAGCCCGGCCCGCCCGCCGCGCCGTGAGCCGGTAAACGCGCCTTCTTCATAGCCAAACAGTTCGGCCTCCAGCAGTGATTCGGCAATGGCACCGCAGTTCACGGCGACAAACGGCGGAAAGGATTTGCCGTGGCGGTGGCCCAATCGCGTGAAATATTCGCGGTGAATGGCCTGTGCCGCCAGCTCTTTCCCCGTACCGGTTTCTCCCTGAATCAGCACTGCCGCACGAGAGCGCGCATAGAGCATGATGGTGTGGCGAACCTGTTCCATGGGCCCCGATTCCCCGCGCATGTCGTCCAGCGCATAGCGTGTGCGCAGACCGCTGCCAGCCGCAGGGTAGACGCTTTGCCGCAGCGTCAGACGGGTCATCTCCAGCGCATCGCTGAAGGCCTGGCGGACGGTGGCTTCGGAATAGATAAAGATTCCGGTCATGCCCGCCTCTTCGGCGAGGTCGGTAATCAGCCCTGCGCCCACGACCGCGTCTATGCCGTTGGCCTTCAGTTCGTTGATTTGCCCTCGGGCGTCTTCTTCAGTGACGTAGCTACGCTGCTCAAGCTGCAGGTTAAACGTCTTTTGAAAGGCGATAAGTGCAGGCAGCGTCTGCTGATAGGTCACGATGCCGATGGAGGAGGTGAGCTTTCCGGCTTTTGCCAGCGCCTGTAGTACGTCAAAGCCGCTGGGTTTAATCAGGATAACCGGCACGGAGAGGCGGCTTTTCAGGTACGCGCCGTTGGAGC
>NZ_JMPL01000147.1 GCF_000735365.1 Kluyvera ascorbata ATCC 33433
CCAAGAGCCGTGGGCGGCTACCGTGCGTATTTATGTTTGTCGCCGCTTTACGACGACTAATAGGATGCGATTGGTTTTTCATGCGTCCTCGGTTGTGGTCTGCTGCTGGCCAGCCGGGTTACGCACCGCACGCACATGTTCTTCCAGCTCGACGAACGAAGGACGTTCGCTGGTGTAAAGGGTTTTACGGCCAAACTCGACGGCAATCGGCGGTGCATAGCCGTTGAGGTTCGACAGCAGCGTAATTTTGACGCACTGCATCATTTTAGTCGTTTCTGCGCTTTTCTGGCGCAGTACGCTAGCTAACGGAGAGACAAATCCGTAGGCCAGTAAGATGCCAAGGAATGTTCCCACCATCGCGTGGGCAATCAGCGCCCCAAGCTCTGCTGCGGGTCTGTCAGCTGAACCCAACGCGTGAACAACCCCCATCACCGCCGCGACAATACCGAAAGCCGGCAGTGAGTCGCCGACCAGCGCCAGGCTGTTCGCCGGAACTTCACATTCGCTTTCATGGGTTTCAATTTCTTCGTCCATCAGCGCTTCAATTTCGAAGGTGTTCATGTTACCGCTGATAATCAGACGCAGATAGTCGACGATAAATTCCAGCATCACTTTATCGGCAAGAATGCGCGGATAGCTGGCAAAAATTTCGCTCTCTTTGGGGTTTTCAATATCGCGTTCGAGCGAAAACATCCCCTGCTGGCGCGACTTCGCCATCAGACGATAAAGCAGGGCCAGCAGGTCCATGTACATCGTTTTTGTGTATTTCGAGCGACGAAACAGCAGCGGCAGCGCCTTAAGCGTGCCCTTGATAGCCTTGCCGTTGTTCCCGACGATAAAAGCACCGACCCCCGCCCCGCCGATGATAATCAGCTCGGCCGGTTGATACAGTGCCCCAAGGTGTCCGCCGGTCATCATGTAGCCGCCGAAAACTGTCCCCAAAACAACCAGGTAACCTATTAAGATAAGCACGTAATCATCCTTCCACCGTTGACCATGAGTGGAGACAGATGAGCAAAATCACTAACCGACGGGTAAAAAAAAGCAGCGATCATCAAGACCGCTGCTGGAGTGTTTTATCCACACCGTGTGGGTTAAACAGCTTGCTCTATCTGTTCATCCAGCAGTTGTGGATTACTATCGGCAAGATTGTCGGAAAGTTTACGTCTTTTTACTGCGCGAGATGGTGGCTGGCAAAGGCTGCAAACAAAGCTGCCCGCTGGCTGGTGCGCATGAGTAATGAAATTGCCGCCGCAGGAATGGCAGCTGGAGAGTTCAAGCATTCCGCTTTCCACAAAGCGGACTAACGTCCATGCGCGAGTCAGCGCCAGAAGCGGCCCGTTATCCTGCTGTGGACATTGTTCGAGGTACAAGCGGTAGGCTTTAATCACGGCGTCCACGCCAGAGCACTGTCCGCTTTTGAGTAAAAACTGCCAGGCATTACAGAACATGGAAGAGTGAATATTCTGTTCCCATGTCATAAACCAGTCCGTGGAAAACGGCAGCATTCCTTTTGGAGGCGGGCTGCCGCGCAGTTCTTTGTACAGCTTAATCAGACGACCACGGCTGAGCTGGGTTTCACTTTCCAGCATCTGCAAACGCGCGCCCAGCGTTATCAACTCCATAGCAAGCTGAATATCGCGGGCTTCCTGAACAATGCTTTTTTCGCTCATTTTCAGGCCCTTTTCTTACGTGCAGGTTCGCCTGATTGGCTGGCTTCATTCAGCAGTCTGGTGGAGAGCAGAATACCGGTATGAATCTGCTGTAAGTCGTCAACTCGTGACTCTTGCGTAAGACGGGTGATGCTTTGAGCATCATCAAAACGGAACTGGCAAACTAACTGGTTGGTCTCCGCAATTTTCACCATCTGCGGAAGAGTCAGTTCACCAAGAACTTTAGCCATGGCCTCGTTGATGCCGAGACGAAACATAGCTGAAGCCTTATCCTGACCAATCAAACGCTGTGCAAGAAGCAAGTAAGACAAATTGATGTCATAAATGTGCTTTAGCAACTCGGATGTATGCATTTTCCCCATCCCGAATAACCAATTAGTACTTTATGCGGTCAAACCGCATACCCCGTGATGTCGTCGGGCAAGGCCCGATAAAAAAAATCGGTCGAAATGCATAGCCGATTAGGTGAATCTTTCTGCAGGGTTGTCGGTCGGCGCGTTGACCTCTCGCCCGACTAACCTAAACATTTCTTACAATTTACTAAGATTTTTCCTAATTCGACGCAACTTTACTCGCCAGATGTGACACATACAATGTTACTTCGCTGTTAATTTGAAATTTATGTGATCGCCGTCACAAAATCAAATCAAATTTCGCCCCTCAATCCATCAGTCTCAATTGTATTTTGAGTATTATTTAAGCAAAAAAATCGCTATTTTATTCCAGCCTAACGGATATTCATTCACCGAAAGTATTTAACAAAGATTCAGGACGAGGGACTTTACGCGAGCCAGATGCGAAAAAATTATCACAGATCATGCTTTCATCTAATAAATAAAATTCATTTTAAATTCAACAAATTGAAACATATAATCATTTGCCACAAATTAATTTTCATGTTATTTACTTTTTATTAACAATATTTCAGCAAAAATTAAATGTTTATCCGCCTTACTGGTTACATCATATATTCAGTGCGGCTTATGCAATTTACGCACCTTTAATACTGTCATTCGCATAAACCTTGCTAATGTATTAGGTTAAGTTATAGACAGCGATACTGCCCCCAACGCTTGCAGCGAGGCGGTAAAAAGAGTAAGAGATGAAGGATCGAGTGCATGTCATTCAAGCAAGGAGGTCTGATGTCTTACTCACATCTTTTGGTGGCCGTTGCGCCTACCCCAGAGAGTCATGAGCTGCTAAGGAAAGCAGTGGAAATCGCCGAGCCTGCCGGTGCTCGTATTAGTTTGATAACGCTGTCAACTGACCCGGAGATGTACAACCAGCTGGCTGCACCGATGCTGGAAAATCTGCGTGAATTGATGCAGGAAGAAACGCATCAATTTCTGCAAAGCCTTTCTGACTCTACCCACTACCCTATCTGGAAAAGCCATATTGCCTCGGGTGAGCTGTGCGATCACGTCAAAGCATTCTGCCAGAATCACCAGGTTGACCTGGTTATCTGCGGTAACCATAACCAAAGCTTCTTCTCACGCGCCACCTGCTCGGCCAAAGCGATTGCCGGGAATAGCGGCGTTGATGTGCTGTTGGTGACACTGTAACAAATGGTGAAACCCGGCGTCGCTGCGCTCGGCCGGGTTACGGATAGCTATTTTTTGTAGCCCGGCCGAGCGCAGCGACGCCGGGACCAATATCACACAATCAGACGGTACGCTTCGCCTTCTGTTTGTAGCGGTCAAAAATCACCGCCGCCAGTAAGATCAGGCCACGCACGACATACTGAGAGAACGGGGAAATATTCAGCAGGTTCATAGCGTTTTCTACCGTTCCCAGTATCAGGATCCCGGCCACCACATAAGAGATCTTGCCGATCCCGCCCTTCAGCGACACGCCGCCCAGCACGCACGCCGAGATAACAATCAGCTCATAACCGATGGACGTCATCGGCTGACCGCTGGTCATACGCGAAGCCAGAATAATACCCGCCGCCGCGGACACCAGCCCGGAAAGGACAAAAATGATTATCTTGGTACGCACCACGGGAACCCCCGCCAGACGCGCCGCTTCTTCATTACCGCCAATCGCCAGAGTATTGCGCCCGAAGGTGGTTTTATTCAGCAGTAAACCGAAAATAATCAGGCACCCAACGGTCAGCCAGATTGGTGCCGGCAGCCCTAGCCAGTTGGCATAGCCGAGGGTAAAGAAGCGCTCGTCTTCAATGCCCACCGCCTTGCCATCTGAGATAATGTAGGCGAGGCCTCGCACAATCTGCATCGTCGCAAGCGTGGTAATCAAGGCGTTGATTTTCAGTTTCGCAATAACAAAACCGTTGACCAACCCGCTTAACGCCCCGAGCAGCAGACCGGCAAATACGCCAATCCATAGGCTCTCAGTGAGGTTAATCACCACCGCCGTGGTGACCCCCGCGCAGGCAATCACCGACGCTACCGACAGGTCAAAGTCGCCGGAAGCGAGGCAGAAGAGCATTCCGCAGGCCACCATTCCCGACATAGAAATCGCCAACCCTAACCCCTTCATATTGATGAATGAGGCAAAATTTGGCACAAAAATGGCGCAGCAAATAAACAGCACGGCAAAGACCACCAGCATGCCGTACTGATCCCAGATACGGCCAAAACTCAGCGACGTGCGGCGTGCGCCTGGTGTAGTAACAGATGACATCGTAACCTCCTTCCTCAGGCCACAGCCTGACTGACTTTAGGCATAGCCAGGCTTAACGCCTGTTGTTCATTGGCGCTGTCGTGCAGCAGCTCACCGGAAATCTCCCCTTCCCGCATCACCAGGATGCGGTCAGCAACCCCCAATACTTCCGGCAGGTCGCTGGAGGCAAAAAGCACCGCTACGCCCGAGGCCGCTAGCGCGTAAATCACGTTATAGATTTCATGTTTGGCCCCAACGTCAATCCCGCGCGTCGGTTCATCCAGCAGGATGACCTTCATCTCCTCAGAGAGCCAACGCCCAAGAATTGCTTTCTGCTGATTACCCCCGGAGAGGTTCATAATCAGCTGCTGCGCCCCCGGCGTTTTGATATTCAGAGATTTAATATGATGTTCAGCGTTGGTTGACTCCCACGCATTGTTGATAAGACAGCCAGCGTGGATATGCTTACGCCGGGCGCTAATGTTGATATTGTCGCGCACCGAATGGACCGGAATAATCCCCTCGGCTTTGCGGTCTTCCGGGCAAAGCATCATCCCGGCACGAATGGCCTGCGCTGGCTTATCGATAGTCACCGGCTGGCCGTCGATAAATATCTGCCCGCCGCTGAGCCTGGTGCCACCGAAGATCCCTTTCATCAGTTCACTTCGTCCCGCCCCGACTAAGCCAAACAACCCGACGATTTCGCCGCTGCGCACCGCAAGCGAGATTGGCGTGCGAACGCCCGGCGCTTTCACCTGGTCAAGGCGCAAACGCTCATCGCCATACTCGCGTGACTGCCAGCCGTAGATATCACCGATTTCACGCCCGACCATTGCCTGTACCAGGCGGTCATGGCTGACCGCTTTGATATCGTCAAATGTGCAGACATAACGACCGTCTTTGAACACGGTAATCGCATCGCTGAGGGCAAAAATCTCCTCCATGCGGTGTGAAACATAAATGATCACCCTGCCTTCTTTGCGCAGTTCGCGGATGACCCTGAACAGATTGTCGATTTCGCGCGCGGATAGCGAGCTGGTCGGTTCGTCAAAGGCGATAACCTTGGCGTTACGCGCCAGAGCCTTGGCAATTTCCACCATCTGCCACTGGCCGATGGAGAGATACTTCAGCGGCGTATCGGGGTCGATATCCAGACCCAGATGCTCCAGCTGCAGCCGGGCTTCATAGTTCAGCAACGAGCGGTTAACGAAGCCGCCGCGGCTCGGTAACTGCCCTAGATAAATATTTTCCGCCACGGTCATTTCCGGGACGAGATGCAGTTCCTGGTAAATAATTGCGATACCTGCGTTCAACGCCGCAGTGGTATCGGCAAAAGAAATCTCTTCTCCCCGCAGCACCAATGACCCGGAGGTTGGCGCATAATTGCCGCTGAGAATTTTCAGCAGCGTGGATTTACCCGCGCCGTTCTCCCCCATCAGCGCATGCACCTGTCCGCTATAGCAATCGAAGCTAATATCGGACAGCGCTTTTACGCCGGGGAAGGTTTTGCTAATACCGCGGAAAGAGAGATAAGGGGTAGACTGTTGCATCGCAACCTCCACAATGACACGACCCGTCTCCCTCCGCTGTCGCGAAGGGAGAACTATCAGGACTCAGAGGCCTTTTTTCGCCAGCTCTTCTTTGAAGTTATCGCGGGTAATCAGCACCACGTCAGTCACCGCAGTAAATTTCGGTGGCTCAGCGCCTTTCTGTACCCAGTTGTAGAGCAGTTCACTGGTTTTATAGCCGTGAATATCCGGGCTTGGCAGTAATGAACCAAAGAAGCCGGTAGCCTGGGCTTTAGAAAGCTCATTGACCGCATCAACGCCGTTAATGCCGATACCAATGACGCTGGCCGCTTTAAAGCCCTGGCCTTCCGTCGCACGCACGCCGCCCAGTACGGTGTTGTCGTTCATGCCGATAATCAGCCACTGTTTCACTTCCGGATGCTGTACCAGCAGGGAGTTACCGGCATCGAATGCACCCGGGATATCGTTAGATTTGGTCGGTACCTGATAGATTTGTTTTTCCGGGAAGCCCGCCGCTTTCAACGCGTCCATTGAGCCGGTAGTACGACGACGCGCCGTATCCAGTTCGTTCGCGGTGATGGCCATCACGCCGGTCGTTTTCACATCCCAACCGCGCTTTTGCATTTCTTTGTAGAGTTCCTGGCCCTGACGCGCGCCAATTTCGCTCGCCGCCATCATAACCAACGGTACATCTTCCATCGGTTTACCTTTGGCGTTGACGAACTGATCGTCGACGGTGATCACTTTCATGTCATAGCCGCGCGCTTTCGCCACAATGGCTGGCCCTAATTTAGGGTCCGGGGTACAGATAACAAAGCCTTTTGCGCCGCTAGCCGCCAGGCTATCAATCGCATTCAGCGTTTTCTCTCCGTCCGGCACGGCAATTTTAATCACGTCAAAGCCGAGGTCTTTACCGGCTTTATCGGCAAATTTCCATTCCGTCTGGAACCAGGGTTCCTCGGGTTGTTTCACTAAAAAACCGAGCTTGAGATTTTCAGCCATAGCTGATTGTGACATAACCGCTGCCAGACCAATGGCCGCCAGCGCTTTGGTAAATTTGTGCATGGTTAACTCCAGCCTTAATGTTCTTTTATGTAGGGAAAAATCAAATAGGTGATTTAAATTAGACATAAAACAAAGTATTAGCCGTATTATTAACAGCGTTAACGTTGTTGAAACATTAATAGCCCGGAATGCGTTTTCCAGAAGAGAGCGGCATCACACCGCAGAATTACAGTAGGGTGATGCATATATTCAGCAATTAAGTACATATAGAAAGCGTGAATTGTCGGACAATTCACGCTAAGGGATAGCAGATTTATCTATATAACGAGTGGGAAAATCCCTTTAACCGGAATTTGTTAACAATTACCAGCGGTAATAGATGTGATCGGCATGGTCGCGAACCGGCGCTTCATCACCCAGCAGGCGAGCGGCAACGGTGAAGGCAAAATCAAAGACATGACCAAAGCCTTTGCCGCTAATCAGATTGCCATCTTCGACAACCGGTGCATCAACATATTCGCCGTTTTTCACATCCTGCCATAAATCCCCGGAGCAAACGTAACGGCGCCCTTTCAGCAAGTCATTGCCTGCTAATACACGTGCCGCCGCAGAGCAGATTGGGCAGATAAACTTACCTGCCGCATCGTGGGCTTCGACGAATTTAACAACATCGGCATTCGCCGCCAGATTCACGCTCCCCTGAGGGCCGCCTGGCAGGACAACCGCGTCGTACAACGTATCAAGGCGTTCTGCCAGCGTCGAATCGGCAACCATCGGAATATCGTGATAGCTGACAACCGCACGGGACTCAGCGCAGGACACCAGTTCAACGCCAATGTGCAGACGACGTAGGATATCAATCGTGACAATCGCTTCCCCTTCTTCAAAACCTGGGGCCAGCAGTACAGCAACCTGTTTCATTTTAACTCCTGTCATTTTAATCAACGCATCTTCCCTGAGGCGGCAAAACGGGAAGAACTTGCGTACCCTTAATTACGGCAAACAGCATCTACCGGCTGTCTAATAGCAAAAATGATCTAAAACAAATTTAACCTTGTTTTGATATTCAAGACAGCCACTTAAAAATACATGCTTTATCTGATAAACATTATTCGTAAAATGCCATTCATCGTAAATAATACGTATTAATTTCGCTTTAACTTTAATATTCATTGAAAAACAAGATCGCGATCACACTTTAAATGCCCATCGAGCCCTAGCAAACCTCATGTTAACAACGCCTTACGGAAATTATACAAACGCGTTATATTCACTGTTAACCATCGCATTAAGAAAATATATCTCTGCCAATGGCGTTAATTTTAATATAGGTTGTAACGAAACGTAAAAAGCAACCCATGAGACTTTTCTTATATCCACACTCAGCGTATTATTTTTTTGACGAAGGGATTTAATATCCCAAAGTCAGACGCAAGGACTACAGGTAATATGTAGTCACACTCTAACGCGGAAATAGCGCATGGTTAGCGGCTATTACGAACTATGCGATTTAACGCGTATCGTTCCTACCAGCAATAAGGATATTTGTATGGCAGTTCCAGGAATGGTTCAAAAGCTTAATGCACAGATAAATCTTGAGTTTTCTGCATCTAATCATTATTTGCGTTTGAGCGAGTGGTGCTCAGAACATAGGCTGAATGGGACCGCGACGTTTCTACGTTCACGGGCTCAGTCCAGCGTAACGCAGATGATGCGCGTGTTCGACTATATGAAGAAGTCTGGCGCTTATCCGGTGGTTAAAGCTTTTGAAACCAACGAAGATAAATGCGCGACCCTCGAAGATCTTTTCCTGAAAACAATCGAAGGCCATGACCAACGTGCTTCAACGCTGTCAGAATTAACTGAACAAGCTAAAGTGCTTCATGACGATAACACCCTGACGTTCCTGAACGCTCTGGAAGAAGAGCAGGAACAGGATGGTATCTTGCTGAAGACGATTCTGGATGAAGTTCGCAGCGCACGAAAAGCCGGTCTGTGCATTCAACAAACCGACCAGCATCTGCTGAATATCGTGACTCAACAACAACATTAATTGATTTCAGAAGGGCGGCGTCTCCGCCCTTCTTTTATTGGTATTCCGGGCCGTTTGCCCGAAACCTCACCGCGTATTAGTGCGTTGCATCCTGTGGCGCAAACTTCAGCTCAATCAGTGCAATCGCTTTCTGAATCGCTCGCAGCGTCACCGGGTCAGCCCCTGCTGGGTGGGTGGTAAAATCGATGGATTTCAGTTGGCTCGCCATTTTTTCACGGACTTCAACCGGGGCGATAACGTCGATGACGTCGAGGATCTGTTTGATAACGAGCTGGCAGGCTACCACATCGGAAACCAGTTCATCGTTCGGGGTCAGGTTCTGAGACATTTTTTGCTCCTATTTTGCGGAGCGTAATAGTAACCTACTTTCGCAGAAGATAAAAAAACCTGCCGTGGCAGGTTTTTTTTATCAGAACATAGCGCCTGGCGGTACGTCTTTG
>NZ_JMPL01000148.1 GCF_000735365.1 Kluyvera ascorbata ATCC 33433
TGCACCCGCGCAATTTATGCGGCTGGAACTTGAAGGGAGCGCAACAGAGTGCTCAACCCGAATGCATCTCCACTTATTGGATAACTGTCACCACGAGATTGCGTGTAAAGCAGCCCTGAAAAGGGGAGGGGGAAAGCCACACTAATCCCTATCAATCGCAAACGGCTGCCACGCCTGACGCACCGGCATCACCTCCACGCGGTTAATATTCATATGGTCCGGCAGGGTTGCGATATAGAACATCTGCTCGGCGATATCCAGCGCCGACAGCGGCGTGGTGCCACGGTATAGCGCGTCGGATGCCGCCTGGTCGCCCTTGGTGCGCACCAGCGTAAACTCGGTCTCGGCAATGCCCGGCGCAAGGTCGGTGACGCGCACGCCGGTGCCTAACAGATCGCAGCGCAGGTTATAGCTGAACTGCTTCACAAACGCCTTGCTGGCACCGTAAACGTGGCTGCCGGGATAGGGCCACTGCCCGGCAATCGACCCAATATTAATAATGCTCGCGCCTGCGCCGTGGCGAATCAGCGTTGGCAGCAGGGCGTGCGTCACGTTGACCAACCCGGTCACGTTGGTATCAATCATGGTATGCCAATCGGCCAGATCGACCTTTTGCGCCGGCTGTGGTGCCAGCGCCAGCCCGGCATTGTTGATAAGCGCGGTAACATCGGCAAAGTCTGGCGGCAGCGCGGCGACGGCTGTACTCACCGCCGCGCTGTCCCGTACGTCCAGCTCAATCACATGCACCGGCACCTGCGATGCCAGCTCGGCCTGTAGCGCCTGAAGACGCGCCAGCCGACGCCCGCTCAGTACCAACGCCCAGCCTGCGCGCGCAAACACATGCGCTGCCGCTTCCCCAAAGCCGGAGGTCGCCCCGGTAATAAACACCACGTTACGCTTTTGCATTGTGCTCTCCTGTGCAGGTTGTTCCGGTCACTATAAAAACCGCGGCGCGGCCTGCCGAGAGCCAGTCGGCGTATGACGATGTGACACCGTTGTCACAGCGCCGCGACTACACTGGCTCTATCACTTTTTTTTCCGCCGACGACATGATGAATCACAGCCAACGGTATGCGAGGAACGACGAATGACAGAGTTGAACAACAAAGCGGTTCGCCAGCTGGACAGAGAGTATGTTTTTCATTCCTGGTCGATGCAGGGCAATTTGAGCCCGCTGGTGATTGCCGGCGCGAAAGGGTGCGAGCTATGGGATTACGACGGGAAAACCTATCTTGATTTCAGCAGCCAACTGGTGAACGTTAACCTCGGCTACCAGCACCCTCGCGTGCTGGCGGCGATGAAAGATCAGCTCGAGTCGCTGGTGACGATTGCCCCGGCCACCGCCAACCTGGCGCGCGGCGAAGCGGCAAAACGCATTATTGGGCTGGCGCCGGAAGGCTTTAGCAAGGTGTTCTTCACCAACGCCGGGGCCGATGCCAACGAAAACGCCATCCGCATGGCGCGTCTTTACACCGGGCGCGATAAAGTGCTGTCGGCGTACCGCTCCTACCACGGCAATACCGGCAGCGCCATTGCCGCCACCGGCGACTGGCGTCGCGTACCGAACGAATATTCGCGCGGCCACGTGCACTTCTTTAACCCATACCTCTACCGCACGGAGTTTAACGCCACCTCTGAACAGGAAGAGTGCAGCCGTGCGCTGGCTCACCTGCGGCGGATGATCGAGTGCGAAGGTCCGTCTTCTATTGCCGCTATCCTGCTAGAGTCGATTCCTGGCACGGCGGGGATTCTGGTGCCGCCGGAAGGTTATATGAAGGGCGTACGTGCGCTGGCGGACGAATTCGGGATTATCCTGATCCTCGATGAAGTGATGGCCGGGTTTGGCCGTACCGGTAGCTGGTTTGCCTTCGAGCAGGATGGGATCGTGCCGGATCTGATCACCTTTGCCAAAGGGGTGAATGCGGGCTATGTTCCGGCCGGTGGGGTGATCATCAGCGACAAGATCGCCCACTATTTTGACGATCACTTCTTTGCCGGTGGGCTGACTTATTCCGGACATCCGCTGGCGATGGCGGCGATTATTGCCACTCTTGATGCGATGAAGGACGAAGGGATCGTGGAGAACGCGGCGCACATCGGCAACGGCGTGCTGCGTCAGGGGCTGGAGGCGCTGGCCGCGTCGTCACCGCTGATAGGTGAAGTGCGCGGGCGTGGCGTGTTCCAGGCGCTGGAGCTGGTGAGCGACCGGGCGAAGAAAACGCCGCTGGCGGCTGGGGATATGGCGGAGATTAAAGGCGCGTTAACCGAAGCGGGGCTGCTGAGCTTCGTGGTGGAAAACCGCATTCACGTGGTGCCGCCGTGCACCATCAGCGCCGAGCAGGTGCAGAAAGGGGTAGGGATTTTGCACAACGTGTTAGGCAATTTTGCCCATTTAGCCGTGTAGTTTTGTGCCGGGCTACCAACGTCGTAGCCCGGCCAAGCGAAGCGCCGCCGGGAATGGCACCGAACAGACCGTTAACTCGGGCTCCAGGTATACGGCGCCGCGATACCCAACGGCATACCCACACCCCACCACACCAGCAACAGAATGCTCCAGGCGATGAAGAAGGCAATAGAGTACGGCATCATCATCGAGACCAGCGTGCCCACACCCGCACCCTTCACGTAGCGCTGGCAGTAGATAACGATCAGCGGGAAGAAGACCATCAGCGGGGTGATGATGTTGGTGCAGGAGTCACCGATACGGAACGCCGCTTGCGTCAGTTCCGGGGAAATCCCCACCGCCATCAGCATGGGTACCATAATCGGCGACAGCAGCGCCCATTTCGCCGACGCGGAGCCAATCAGCAGGTTCACCACCGCCGTCAGCACAATCATACCGATAATCGTTGCCTGCCCCGGCAGTTCTAGCGCTTTCAGACCGTCGGCACCCATCAGCGCGAACAGCGTACCAATGTTGGAGTCGCTGAATGCTTTGATAAACATGGCGCAGAAGAAAGCCATCACCATGTACGAACCCATTTTGCTCATGGAATCGTTCATCGCGCCAATCACGTCTTTACCCGACTTAAAGGTGCCGGACACAAAGCCGTAGACGATACCCGGCAGAATAAAGATCAGGAAAATCAGCGGCACGATGGACTTCATAATCGGCGCGCTATACGAGGTGAGTGAACCGTCGGTGCCGCGCAGCATCGAACCTTCCGGCCAGGCCGCAGCGGCCAGCGCCGACAGACCTAACAGCATCACCAGCGACGCGCGGCGGAAAGCGCGGCTCTCCTGCGGCGTGACGTTAGACATATCTTCATCGTGTTTAAAATCGCCGTCGATGGCCATTTTGCTGACGCGCGGCTCAACGATACGCTCGGTGACCCACCAGCCGACCAGCGTAATCACGATAGAAGAGACAATACCGAAGAACAGGTTGCACAGGGTGTTAACGGTGTAGGTGCTGTCCAGCAGTTGGGCGGCGGCCTGAGTAAAGCCTTGCAGCAGCGCATCGTTACCGGTCGGAACCATGTTGGCGGCAAAACCACCGGAGACGCCGGAGAACGCGGCGGCAATCCCTACCAGCGGGTGACGGCCAGCGGACATAAAGATAATTGCCCCCAGCGGAATGACCAGCACGTAGCCCGCATCTGCCGCCACGTGGCTGAACATCGCCACAAAAATCAGCATTGGCGTCAGCAGTTTTTTCGGCGTTACGCGCAGCATCTTTTTCAGCGCCACGTTGATAAAGCCGGAGCTTTCGGCAACGCCCACGCCGAGCATCGCCACCAGCACGATCCCCAGCGGCGCAAAGCCGGTAAAGGTGGTGACCATATTGGCGAGCGTATTGGTCAGCGCTTCAGGAGAGAGCAGGTTATTAACCTTCACCGCTTCCTGCGTCATCGGGTTGATAACGTCGAAGGTCATCATCGACAGCACCGCCGACAGGCCCATCACAATCAATAAAAAGTAGAAAAAGATCATCGCCGGTTCAGGTAACCGGTTCCCTGCTTTTTCTATCGCGTTAAGAAAGCCCGTCATCAGGCGGCTTTCACCCACTTCATTCCGTGTCCGTGTTTGGGTATTCATTCGGTTCCTTAATTCAGACAATTGTTTCATTGTTTGTATGAATGTTTCAGGGGAATGATAGGGGGAATTGCCGTGAGGAACACTATTTTTATGGTGGATAAATCTGACTAAAGACGCATTTTTTGATTTTTTATTTTATCAATGAGGTTTTGATTGGTTGTTGATTCGGTGTTTTCGATGTCTGGTCATATTTATGGCTGTTGATACAGCGTGACGATACGTTGGTGGTCAACGGTGTACCACACAATGATGGCGGTGAGGTTAATGGTAGGGATGTGCAGCGTGATATTTTGGGCATCAATATGGGTCACCACGGCATCATGGAAATGGAGCAACTGGGGGTAGCGAGCTGAAAGCGCTTTGTACAGGCTCTCTTTTGCCGAAAAAGTCAGCGTTAGTGCCAGCGGGAAGGGGATAGGGGCCGCACGCAGGTTTGTTAGCTCAACGCCACTCGCTACCTGCTCAGCGAGGGATTCGGCAAGCGAAACGTTCATCACTTCTTCAATATCGATCCCTACCGGACGATGCGAGACGATAGCAATCGCTGTTTGCCCGCAGTGGCTGATGCTGCCATATAGCCCTATTGGCCAAAGCGGCGCGCGATTTTCACCGATGCCTGGTACAGATTTCTCGCCAGCGGTACGCAGCGCATAAACGGCGGCAATGCGCCCCGCCAGGTGTTCTGTTTGGCGTTTTTTACCGGAGCGTTCAAGCAAGACGTGGTGTGGCAACCACAGTAAGTCCTGTGGTGTGAAGGTCTCTGGCTGGAAGTCGATACGGTGAATAGCGTTGAAGGTGGTGTGGTAGGTAAACATAAGCCTCCTGAAAAACCCTCTCCCGGTAGGGAGAGGGTAGGCACAGATTATCAGAAGTGCGTGTTGATGCTCATGTACCAGGTACGGCCGGATTCGTTGTAGGTTTCGGCACCTGCACCGTACATATAACTAGAAATACCGCCTTTCACGCCGCCAGTAGTCTGCGCATTACCTGCGCGCCAGTGGCGTTTATCGAAGACGTTATCAACACCCCCGGTCAGGCTTACGTATTTTGTGACATCCCAGGTTGCACTCAGACCAACGATGCTATATGGACTAACTTCATTGGTTTCTGAACCGGTCACTGGCTCACCTTTATAGTTGTATTTCTTTGGCTGCTGTTTACCGTACCAGGTGAACGTTGACTGGACGGATACATCCTGCTGAATTTGCCAGCTTAAGGTCGAGTTCAGCGTATATTCTGGAATAATCGACAGGCGGTCGCCAGTCTCTTTATTCTTACTTTGCAGCATATAGGTAATATTATTGGTCCAGTTTACCGACTCGCTAACCGGTACGTTAAGGGTGCCTTCCAGCCCTTCAACGACGGCTTTTGGCACGTTTTCCCACTGGTAAATATCGGTTTGAGTCGCTCCTGCGGAGGTATGGCCAATAGGGGCGTAACCCGCTTCAATTTTGTTGCGATAGTCGTTACGGAACCAGGTTACACCTGCCAACCAACCTTCGCGCTTGAATTCCAGACCAATTTCTTTGTTGATGCTGGTTTCTGCTTTCAGGTCATCATTACCCATCAAATAGCAACCAACATTAGCTGCACTGGCGTAACAACCTTGGCCCTGGCTATAGAGGATGTAATTGGAGTTTGTCTGATAGAGGCTCGGTGCCTTATAGGCACGTGCAATCCCCATTTTCAGCGTGAAATCGTCGCCTAAACCTTGGGAGAGGTTCAGAGATGGACTCCAGTTATTGCCGACGATACTGTGATGATCGAAGCGTAGCGCTGGGGTCAGCATAGTGCTGTCGGTGACTTCCATATTGTTTTCCGCAAACAGAGAGAAGATCTCGGCCTGGGAATATGGGCTTCGGTTGTAGGAATCTACGCCGGGAATCGGACCACCAGCGGGCACGCCAGAAGCGGGAATCAGTGCTTGAGTATTTGAGCTGGAATCTTTCATCTTTTGCTGGTTCCATTCTGCACCCAGTGTCAGATTCTGGTTCACCAACAGGTCAAACGGGATGTTAATTTCGCTATGCATCATGACGTCATCAAGGTCGATGTCTGCATATTTCTGTGTCGCTTTTGTATCGAAAATACCTTCGGTGCCCCCTGCTAAACCTTCCGGCGTACGGGAGTTACGCGTGTGTTCGTATTGTACCCAGTTACTTGTGGTGACGCCGTTATCCCATCCGCCATTCCAGGTTAAGGCATAGTTCTGGCGGTACAAGCGGTTCGTCTCTTTACCGTAGTTGTCTTTTACCAGTTGGTTGCTGTTTGTATTCTGGGTATCACCCGCATACAGGTTGCCCTGACGGCTGTAACCTGCTTCAAGTTCCAATGATTGCATTGGTGCGAATTCCCAGCGCACGACACCATTGATGTTTTTGTTTTCAACGCCTTCACGGCCAGCAGGCACGGTATCTGAGTAGATACCGGTACGCTCAGATTGGTGGCCTTGGTTGATATCCCATGCATCCGCTTGCGTTTTATCCATGCTTCCGTACAGACGGAAGCTGAAGGCATCACCAAGAGGTCCGGTCAGGCTAAAGTCGGTTCGCTTCGTTGAACCTTCATCCTTATGCTCTGGTGCATTCATGTAGGTATTCCATGAACCATGCCATTCGTTCTCAATTTTTTTGGTAATGATATTCACCACACCGCCTGCTGCGCCGTTACCGTAACGAGCAGCCGCAGGGCCACGAATAACTTCAATTCGTTCAATGAGTTCCGGCGGTACCCAACTGGTGTCGCCACGAGTATCACGTTCGCCGCGCCAACCCAGACGGATGGAGTTACGGCTGGTGACCGGCTTGCCGTCGATCAGAATCAGGGTGTTTTCCGGGCCCATACCGCGAATATCGATCTGGCGGTTGTTACCGCGCTGGCCGCTGGTGGAGTTACCGGTGAGGTTAACGCCCGGCATGGTACGGATGATTTCGGAGACGTCGCGGGCCGGTGGGCGCTTGCGAATTTCATCGGCGGTGATGGTCGATACACCCGGTGCCTGCAGGTTCTGCTCGGCAGCGGTAACGACCATGGTTTCACCGTCCACGTCTTTATTGCTGGTCGTCTCGGCGGCAAAAGCCGGAGATGCAACGCCATAAATACCCAGATTGACCAGGAAGGCCAGGGATTTGATTTTATTATTCATTGTGTGTCCTGCTTTTCGTCGCCAACGTCCCGTCGTGATCCGTTCCCAAAAGGGGAGACGCGGCAAGGTTGTATGCCAGAAGCATGTGAAAGTGCGCGGCAATACGCTATTGCAAATGCAAATAGTTATCAATAATATTATCAATAAATTTTCATATGTAACAATAAATTCCACAATAAACATAGGGTTAACGTGGTGGGAATGTTAACAACAGGAAGTGACGCGTGGTGGGATGCGATAAAAGGCCCACAATATGAAAGAGTTGGCGAAGATTATCGTGTCACATTTTGGTGGCGCGACCCCGCAGGCAGCGAGGATTCATCGCCCATTCGCCGGGTATGGATTTACATCACCGGCGTCACCGATCACCACCACAACTCTGCCCCGCAGACTCTTGAACGTATTCCCGATACCGACGTCTGGCACTGGACGACCACGTTGCCGCCTACCTGGCGCGGGAGCTACTGCTTCGCTCCCAGCGAGCGCGACGATGATTTCTCCCCTGACATTTTTACCGCCGCCGAGCCGGACCGGCAGAAGCTGCGCGAAGGCTGGCGCAAGCTGCTGCCTCAGGCCATTGCTGACCCGCTGAATCCACAAAGCTGGAAGGGCGGGCGCGGTCATGCGGTTTCGGCGCTCGAGATGCCGCAGGCTCCGGAACAGCCGGGGTGGTCAACGCCTGCGTCCACCTGGCGAGAACCGCAGTGCATTACCTGGCGCAGCGAGCGATTGGGCAATCAGCGCCGAGTGTGGATCTTCACCACCGGAGCGGTGAACGAAACCGATCGACCTTTAGCGGTGATGCTCGACGGCCAGTTCTGGGCCGAAAGCATGCCAGTGTGGCCAGCGCTGACTTCGCTCACCGAAGCGAAAAAGCTGCCTGCCGCGGTTTATCTGCTGATTGATGTGATTGATAACGCACACCGCAGCGTTGAGCTGCCCTGCAACCCGGACTTCTGGCTGGCGGTACAGCAGGAATTGCTGCCGCAGGTGCAGACGCTTGCGCCGTTCAGCGAGCGTGCTGAATGGACGGTGGTGGCTGGTCAGAGCTTCGGCGGCCTCTCTGCGCTTTACGCCGGATTGCACTGGCCGGAACGCTTTGGCTGCATACTCAGTCAGTCGGGGTCGTACTGGTGGCCGCATCGCGGTGGTCGCCAGCGTGGCGAAATACAAGAGCAGCTCGAACGTGGGGAACTTAAACCGCAAGGGCTGCGCATCGTGCTGGAAGCGGGTATCCGCGAGCCGATTATTTTTCGCGCCAATCAGGCACTTTTGGCGCAACTGCAACACACACAGCAGCCGATTTTCTGGCGTCAGGTTGACGGCGGACATGATGCGCTTTGCTGGCGCGGCGGGCTGACCGCCGGGCTGATGACGCTCTGGAACCCCCAGGCGGCAACGCGCGATTAACGACAGGAGTTTGGTATGCAAGTCAGTAACCCCTTCGACGTGGCGCAAGGGCAGTTTTACCTTCTGCAAAATCCTCAACAGCAGTTCAGCCTCTGGCCCCAGCAGTGTTCACTGCCTGCGGGCTGGACGGTGGTGTGCGAGCCGCAGTCGCTTGAGGCGTGTAACGCCTGGCTCACCCAAAACTGGACGACGATTTATCCTGACCATTTCTCCGTCAGCGGAGGCCGCTCATGAGCCCGCGTTTACCGCTGATCGCCGCCCAGCCGGGCATCTGGATGGCGGAAGCCCTGTCGACGCTACCTAACGCCTGGAGCGTGGCGCACTACGTTGAGCTAAACGGGGAGATTAACGGCGACCTGTTGGCGCGCGCTATTGTGATGGGCCTGAACCAGGCCGATACGCTGCGTATGCGCTTTAGCGAAGAGAATGGCGAAATCTGGCAGTGGCTGGATGACAGTATGGCGATTGCCGAACCGGCATGCCACGACCTGCGCGGTGAGTCTGACCCGCAGCAGGCGGCGCTAGCTTTGATGCAGCATGATCTCTCGCAAAACAGCCGCGTCGATAGCGGCAATCCGCTCTATTGCCACCAGCTTTTCCGCGTTGGCGATAATCAGTGGTTCTGGTATCAGCGTTACCATCATCTGCTGGTGGACGGCTTTAGCTTCCCGGCGATTACCCGCCAGATAAGCCTGATTTACCAGGCGCTG
>NZ_JMPL01000149.1 GCF_000735365.1 Kluyvera ascorbata ATCC 33433
CCCACTATTTACGACGCGGCAGCGTTTTCAGCAAATCATCCGGGCTCACCGACGCCACTACGCTCCCTGGCAGCGGCATCTTCAGAATGTGATTTTTGATTTTGCCAATCACGTGCATTTCGCACGGACGGCAATCAAACTTCAGCGTCAGCACTTCATCACCGTTAACCAGCTGCATCGGCGTCGCCTTCCAGCTCTTGATAGAGCCTTTCGCCTGTTTCGGGCACAGATTGAACGCAAAGCGCAGGCAGTGTTTGGTGATCATCACCGGCACGTCACCTTTCTCTTCGTGCGCCTCATAGGCCGCGTCAATCAGCTGCACGCCATAGCGATGATAAAACTCGCGCGCTTTATGGTTGTAAACGTTGGCCAGGAAATTCAGATGACTTTCCGGGTAGACCGGCGCCGGGTTCGCCACCGCTTTACGGCTACCGCGCACGTAAGCCGCCAGGCGCGCGTTGTCGAGCATTTCCACGGTCTCGCGACGCAGCTGGTTCAGCATGCTGTTCGGCACAAACAGCGCTTCCGGCAACATCACCTCCACGCCGCGCGGGTAATAGATGGTCTGCCCCAGTTTCGCAATCCCGTCCTGAAGCTGGCTCAGCGCTTTATCGGCGTTGTTAGCGGCCGCAAACTCGCCGTCTAAGGTATTCGTGACGCTAACGCCGTCTTCGCTGGTCATCGTCAGCACCAGCTGTTCCTGCCAGCCGGAAAGCTCGATATCCACCGCAATACGGCGCTCGCTGGAGGTTTTCAGCAGCGCCTGCTGCCAGTTGTGGTCGAGGTTGCGGTTAAGCACCTGATGCGGACGTACTTTATAGAGGTCAGCTGGCATCTCATTCGGCCACACGCGATAGCGATTTTCGCCGATTTTCTCTACCGTGTTGGCACGAAAGCCCACCACTTCACGCTTAATCAACACGTTCAACCCATCGCCATTAGCCAAGGGCTCGCTCACTTCTACGTCGAGGGTCTCTTTATTGACCTTCAGCACTTCCCCGACCGGCAGACCGACAAATTTCGGTGAGTCAAACGCACCAATATTCATCTGACGCTGGTTAACGAAATAGTCGGTGCTACCGCGATGGAAGGTTTTGTCCATTGATGGCACGAAGAAATGCTCCGTGCGACCGGCAGAAGCACGGCCCAAATCCCCGCGTTCTTCAATAATCGTATCGAGCATCTGGCGATAGTGCGCGGTGATGTTCTTCACGTAGCTCATGTCTTTATAGCGCCCTTCAATCTTGAAGGAACGCACGCCCGCGTCAATCAACGCGCCGAGGTTGGCGGTCTGATCGTTATCTTTCATCGACAGCAGGTGTTTTTCAAACGCCACCACCCGCCCCTGATCGTCTTTCAGGGTATACGGCAGACGACAAGCCTGTGAGCAGTCGCCGCGGTTGGCGCTGCGCCCGGTCTGAGCGTGCGAAATGTTGCACTGGCCGGAATACGCCACGCACAGCGCGCCGTGAATAAAGAACTCGATGGTCGCGTCGGTCACGTCGTGAATGGCTTTGATCTGCTGCAAATTCAGCTCGCGCGCCAGCACTATCTGGCTGAACCCAACGTCAGACAGGAATTTCGCTTTCTCAACGGTGCGAATATCGCACTGGGTGCTGGCATGCAGTTCAATGGGCGGCAGGTCGAGCTGCATAATGCCCATATCCTGCACAATCAGCGCATCAACGCCCGCGTCGTACAGGCTGGTAATCAACTTCTGCGCGGGTTCAAGCTCATCATCATGCAAAATAGTGTTGAGCGTAATAAAGATTTTAGCACCGTAGCGATGGGCAAACGGCACCAGCGCGGCAATATCCTGCAGGCTGTTGCTGGCGTTGTGGCGCGCGCCAAAGCCTGGGCCGCCGATATACACAGCATCGGCACCATGAAGAATCGCTTCGCGAGCAATTGCAGTGTCGCGAGCCGGGCTAAGGAGTTCAAGAAAGGCATTCTGCTGGCGCATACGGTCGAGGTTATCCAGTCGGGTCACAAAATGGCGGCTATTGTAGCCAGAAGCCGCGGCGGACGAAAACAGTTTCCAGCGCTTGTGCGCCACGGTTAGCAAAATTTCAGTAACCTATTGCCGAAATGGGTATTTCTGCTTTCGACATCAGCCAGTTAGAGTCATTTCCGTATTCCGGACTTTCCTCGTAACGGCCACGTTATGGTTGATTGTCATGATTTGCCGCAGGCCTGCCTGCGGCGTTTTCTTTGGGATAATGAATAATAGAGTGGAAATGCACTACCTGCTCGCCGCTGTTGCGATAAGCATGCGCCAGATCCCCGGCAAACCGCAGCCCTTCTCCGGCGTACAGCGTGCGCCATTCGCCCTCAATGCACATATCAAGCTGGCCGCTAATTACCACCACATGCTCAATCACCCCTTTTTCATGAGGGGTCGATTCGCTTAACGCCCCCGGCGCCAGGGTAATAGAAAAGTGGTCAAAGAAAAGTACCGGGTCCCAGGGAAATACCGGCGTGACGACCATCGCCTGCTGCTGCGGGTCGAACGACTGTTCCGCGCCCGGCACTTCAGGCGTGATAAACACCGAGAACGGCACGTTCAGGCCGGTCGCAATTTTCCACAGCGTTGCGACTGTTGGACTGGATTCGTTGCGTTCGATTTGCCCCAGCATCGCCTTCGAGACCCCCGTCTCTTCCGCGAGCTTAGATAGGCTCCAGCCACGCTGCTGACGTAAAGATTTCAGCGTCGCTGCCAGGTGTTGCGCAATATTCATTCCACCTCCATTTTCTTCCATCGCCGAAGTATACCCCACGCTGCCTGCGCCGTTTTAGCAAATCATAACCGACTGTTGTGCGCTATAACGCACAATGCTACATTTATTGGATGTTATAGCGCACAAGAGGCTTTTATGCGAACCGCTTTCGTTCCTTTCCCCACCGTGCTGGCCGGTTTTATTGCCGTGCTGGTCGGCTATGCCAGCTCTGCGGCGATTATCTGGCAGGCCGCCGCAGCGGCGGGCGCAACATCAATGCAAATATCTGGCTGGATGACCGCGCTCGGTCTGGCGATGGGCGTCAGCACGCTCGCGCTGACCCTGTGGCGAAAAGTGCCGATTTTAACCGCATGGTCAACGCCCGGCGCGGCGCTTCTGGTGGGCGGTTTACAGGGGGCAACGCTCAACGACGCGGTAGGCGTTTTCATTTTTGCCAACGCATTGATTGTTATCTGCGGCCTGACCGGTTGGTTTGCCCGCTTGATGAAGCTGATTCCGCATTCGCTGGCGGCGGCCATGCTGGCCGGTATTTTGCTGCGTTTCGGTCTGCAGGCATTTGCCACGTTGCAGGGACAGCTGGTGCTGTGCGGCAGCATGCTGGTGGGTTGGCTGCTGTTTAAAGCCCTCGCGCCGCGCTACGCGGTTGTCGCGGCGCTGGCAGTGGGTATCGTAATGGCAGCTTTAAAAGGTGACATTGTCACTCATTCCTTGAGTCTGGCCGTGGTCGTCCCGCAGTTTCTTACCCCACACTTTTCCCTAACCCAACTGTTGAGCGTCGGTATTCCCTTTTTCCTCGTGACGATGGCGTCGCAAAATGCGCCAGGGCTTGCCACGCTTCAGGCCTCCGGCTATCACGTTCCGATTTCGCCGCTGATTGTGGTCAGCGGCGCATTTGGCCTTTTGCTGGCACCGTTCGGGGTGTACTCCGTCTGCATCGCCGCCATTACCGCCGCCATCTGTCAGAGCCCGGATGCCCACCCCGAACCGCTCAAGCGTTGGCAGGCGGCGGCTGCCGCAGGGGTTTTCTATCTGATTGCCGGGGTCTTTGGCGGCTCCATTACCGCGCTGATGTCAGCGCTACCGACGGTGTGGATCCAGATGCTGGCAGGACTGGCGCTGCTCGGTACGCTGGGAGGAAGCCTGTTTCAGGCATTGAATAACGATAGAGAACGCGACGCAGCCATGGTCACCTTTCTGGTCACCGCCAGCGGGATAACGCTGGCGGGCGTGGGGTCGGCGTTCTGGGGGTTAGTGATTGGCGGCGTCAGCTTCGCGCTGTTATCCCGCAAGACCCGCGCGTAGTTGTGACGGCGTCATGCCATTCACCGCTTTAAAGCGATTGCTGAAATGGCTGGCGGAGCTAAACCCACAGCACAGGGCAATATCGGTCAGGGATTGCGTGGTGTAACGCACCATCTGCTGCGCGCAGTCCATCCGGCGCTGCATCACGTACTGATGCGGTGCCAGGCCCACGCTCTGGCGGAACATGCGCGCAAAATGGTATTCGCTTAGGGTCGCCTGCGCGGCGAGGTCGGCAAGAGTCAGCGCTGAAGAGAGATGGGCGTCGATATAGTCGAGCGTATTACGCAGTACCACCGGAGCCAGCCCGCCGGTTACCGTAGGTAGTCGCCACTGTACATTGGCGTGATGCTGGATGAGGTGCGTCAGCAACAGGGTGCTGGCACTGCTCAAAGCAAGCTGGTTAGCGGGCTGCTGCCAGTCATAGCCCAGCAGAAACTGGCGGTACAGTAGCGTTATTTTCGGGTCGTCGCCAAAAATGTGTTCGTCGAGCGTTAAGGTCGCTGGGCTGCGATCCCACACCTGCTCGCCCACCTTACGCAAATGCTCATCGGTGCAATAGAGATGCACAAATGACAGATCGCCGCGGATATCCCACGTTGATTCCGAGTCTTTCGGCATCAGGCAGAAACGGTCTGGTCCCCCGCCATTCTTCCAGCCGTGCGGCGTTTTCTGATAGCTCTCGTAGCCATCTGCTACGTACAGACTAAGCGTGTGATGATCGCTCTTAACCGTCAGGTTATCGCATTTGTTATACCAGGCCGCCAGTTGGATCCCAGAGTTAAGCGCAACGGTTTCCCGCAGCTGTGCGTTCTGACTCTGTAATCTCTCAAAGGTTGCGTAGGCCATTAACATATCTATCACGATTAACGATAGTGCCAGTCTAGGGGCTGTCGGCCGGAGAATCTAGCGTTCTGCGCGACCCGCTGGCAAAAAAACCGCAAGAATATGCAAGTCGCCCGCAGCCTTCTGCAAGCGCCGGGATGAGCATCGCGTCACACTGGTTTTTTTATCGTTATTGATGCGAGGAACTATGAACGCGCTGCTCTATGCCCTGGTCGTTGTTATCTGGGGAACCACCTGGATTGCCATCTTTTTACAACAGGGCCCGGTGCCTGAGGCCGTTTCGATTTTCTGGCGCTTCGCCATTGCCAGCGTCACCATGATGACCATTTTGCTGTGCCTGCGTCGTTTACGTCCGCTGGCGCTACGCGACCACCTGTTCTGCATTCTGCAAGGCTGCTGCGTTTTCGGCTTCAACTTTCTGTGCTTCTACACGGCGGCAAAGTGGATTAATACCGGGCTGGAGTCGGTGATTTTCTCCATGGCGGTGCTGTTTAACGCCATCAACAGCTTTATCTTCTTCCGCCAGACGCCGCCAAAGCGCTTTTATCTGGCTGCCCTGCTAGGGCTGTGCGGCATTATCACCCTCTTCTGGGATGACCTGCGCGCAGTCGGCATGAGCAGCACGCTGCTGGCCGGGATATTACTCAGCGCGCTCGGCACCTACGGTTTCTCGCTGGGCAACATGCTGAGCTTGCGTCACCAGCGGCGTGGGCTGGAAACGCTGACCACCAATACCTGGGCAATGCTGTACGGTACGATAATCGTTGGCGTTATCGCCCTGCTGCGCGGCGATGATTTCACGCCGCAGTGGACGGTGAGCTACATGGGCGCGCTGTTCTATCTGGCGATTTTCGGTTCGGTGATTGCCTTTGGCGTCTATTTCACCCTGGTCGGGCGTATCGGTGCCAGCAATGCCGCTTACAGCACGCTGCTGTTCCCGCTGGTCGCGCTGACGCTGTCGACGATGTACGAAGGCTATCAGTGGCACGCGAACGCGGTTCTCGGACTGGTGCTGATTCTGCTGGGGAACCTGGTGATGTTTGCCAAGCCAGAGATGTGGCGCGTGCCGTTTTTAAGTCGGGCGTGATCCCGGCGTCGCTTTGCTCGGCCGGGCTACAATATCGCAGTTTGTATCACACTGTATCCGGCCCCTTCCCGGATACAGTGGCTGGCAAAATTCAAGAATTCCCACACATCCTCGACACTTCAGATTGTTTTTATTATCTGGTCGCGATAGCCACCTATACTTCGTTCGCTATCGTTTTTGATTTGATGATATCAAGCCTCTGTCCAGGAGAAATTCATGAACGCTTCAGCCTCTAACGTATCCCGCTTTCACCGTCTGTGTCTGGCCTCTGTGTTGATGGCCTCCGCAATTCCCGCGCTGGCAGCAACCGACTACGCCAACGATTTTAAAACGGTCCATCAGATTCACGCTGGCGTGCTCGACGTCGTCTACGTCGATATTGGCCCCCGCGACGGACAGCCGGTCATTTTGCTACACGGCTGGCCGTACGACATCAACAGCTATGCTGAAGTCGCACCCGCGCTCGCCAGCAAAGGCTTTCGCGTGATTGTTCCCCATCTTCGCGGCTACGGCACCACCCGATTTCTCTCTGCCAGCACCCCGCGTAACGGCCAACCTTCCGCGATGGCGGCCGATATTGTGGCGCTGATGGACGCGCTGAACATTAAACAGGCGGATTTCGCGGGATACGACTGGGGCGCGCGCACGGCTGATATTGTTGCGGCACTGTGGCCGGAACGCGTGAAATCACTGGTTTCCGTGAGCGGCTATCTCATCAGCAGCCAGAAAATCGGCGAGCAGCCGCTGCCGCCGAAAGCGGAACTCCAGTGGTGGTATCAGTTTTATTTCGCCACACCGCGCGGCCAGGCGGGCTACGCCAAAAACACCCACGACTTCGCCAGACTTATCTGGCAACAGGCCTCACCGGACTGGAAATTCAGCGATGAGACCTTCAATACCAGCGCCAAATCGCTGGATAACCCGGACCACGTGGCGATAACGATAAATAACTATCGCTGGCGTCAGGGGCTGGAAAAAGGCGAAGCAAAATACGATAAATATGAGCAGAAGCTGGCGACGCTGCCGCCCATTACCGTACCGACCATCACCATTGAAGGCGGTAACAACGGCGCACCACACCCGGACCCAAAAACCTATGCGTCGCACTTTACCGGCAAGTATGAGCACCGTACTTTTGGTGCCCATGTCGGTCATAACCCGCCGCAAGAAGATCCAACTGATTTTACGACCGCGGTCATCGATGCCGATAAGCTGTAGCGTCACCGTGGCCCCTTAGCCCTTTGTGGAGAATGCATGGAACATATCGACAATATCCTGGTGGTGGACGACGACCACGACATCCGTGAACTGGTCGTCGACTACCTGATTAAATCAGGCTACCGGGCAACAGGGGCCAGCAACGGCAAGGCGATGCGCGCCTATATGGGCGGTAATCAGGTGGATTTAGTGGTGCTGGATATCATGATGCCCGGCGACGACGGGCTGACACTGTGCCGCCAGCTACGTAACGATCGCCAGAACGTGCCGGTGCTGATGCTCACCGCCCGCGGTGATGATGCAGACCGCATTCTGGGGCTGGAGATGGGCGCGGACGATTATCTGGTGAAGCCGTTTGTCGCCCGCGAACTGCTGGCGCGTATTAAAGCGATTCTTCGCCGCTATCGTGCCCTGCCGCCCAATTTGCAGATTAGCGAAACCGGGCGTCTGATTGCCTTCGGCGATTGGCAGCTCGATACCACCGCCAGACACCTGATAGACAATAGCGGACTGGTGGTGGCGTTAAGCGGCGCGGAGTACCGTCTGCTGCGGGTGTTTGTCGATCATCCGCAACGGGTGTTAAGCCGCGACCAGTTGCTCAGCCTGACCCAGGGGCGCGACGCAGAGCTGTTCGAGCGCTCAATCGATCTTCTGGTCAGCCGCCTGCGTCAGCGCCTGAACGATGACGCTCGCGAACCGGCGTATATCAAAACTGTGCGCAGTGAAGGCTATGTGCTGGCAATGCCGGTGGAAATTCGGGAACACCACGAATGAGGCTATGGCCGCAATCCCTGCTTTATCGGCTGGTGTTGATCGTGCTTGGCGGCCTGTTGCTGGCCAACGGTCTGACGCTGTCGCTGCTGCTGTACGAGCGAATGAGCAGCGCACGCAGCGTGATGCTCAATACCCTGGAGAACGATGTTGCCACCAGCGTCGCCATCCTCGACCGCCTGCCCGCAAGCGAACGTCAAGCCTGGCTTCCCCATCTGGCGCGCGGCAACTATCAGTACCTGACTACGGCAGGTGAATCGGGGCCGGCACCCACCGGCTGGCGAACGCGCAGCATTGTCGAGACGCTGAACAATGCGCTGGGAAATAAGTATTCACTGACGGTAAGCCACCTCCCCGGCCCGCGTGAGCATATTCAGGCTCACCTACGCCTCAGTGATGGCAGCCCATTAACAATTGATATGCATCCGCAGCTTCCGGCGCTTGCCCGCTGGCTCCCCATCGTACTGGTAGCACAACCCCTGCTACTGCTGATTTTCGCCTGGCTTGCCGTACGCCAGGTTGTTCGTCCACTGCGGCAGTTTACCCGCGCGGTAGAGAACCTCGAGCCCGCCTCCGACAGTCCGCAACCGATGAACGAGCACGGTCCTCTGGAGGTGCAACAGACGGCACGAGCCTTTAACGCCATGCAGGCGCGGATCCAGCACTATCTCAAAGAGCGCACGCACATTCTTGCCGCTATCTCTCACGACCTGCAAACGCCAATCACGCGCATGAAATTGAGAGTCGAGATGGCGCAGGAACCGGCGTTACAGGACAAGCTGATGCAGGATCTGGATGCCATGACGCGTCTGGTGCACGAAGGCATTGCTTATGCGCGCAGCACCGAAAGCGTTCAGGAGCCAAGCCAGCGCCTCGACCTTAACGCGTTTCTCGACACCCTGGTATGCGACTATACCGATACCGGGCATCCGGTAACGTACCTCTCCCCGGGCACGCCGATGCCGCTCACCACCTTCCCTCAGGCGCTACGGCGCGTGGTCACGAATCTCGTCGATAACGCGCTGAAGTACGGCGAATCAGCGCAATTAACGCTTCAGCAGGTCGATGAACATTGGCTGGTCATTGATATTGCGGACAACGGGCCCGGTATACCAGACCATGAACTGGACGCCGTGCTGCAACCGTTTTATCGGCTGGAGTCTTCGCGCAACCGCCACACCGGCGGCACCGGGCTGGGGCTTGCTATCGCCTCGCAGCTGGCGGTACGTTTACAGGGTAAGCTCAGCCTCAGCAACCGTCCGCAGGGTGGCCTGTCGGCGAAGCTGCAGCTGCCTTTGTATCTTCATGTATCTGCGCCGTCCAACGATATGTAAGC
>NZ_JMPL01000150.1 GCF_000735365.1 Kluyvera ascorbata ATCC 33433
TGTCTGTATCTCGTGTCTTATTTTGTACTCCGTGCTTGGGCGACGATGGCGACATGGTAATCCAATAAAAAACATATGGTTGCATGTTTTTTGGTTAGGGTTTGCTGCGCCCGTGATGGGCAAGGTCTTGATGTATCTCACCGGTAAAATCATTGCTATACCGGAATTAATGTACAGTTATTTTAATATAACTTCAGTTATTTACACTATTGTTGATATACAAGGATTAGTTTGTGCTTCATTGATTTTTACGAAGCTCTTCTATTATCCGTTAAGAATGTGCTTGAACCCAAGATACGCCAAAACATTTTGGCGTCGAAATTTCGTTTGTTACACCGGGTTCAAAAATCGTGTATTTATCATCTGTTGGTTTACCAGCCTCATCGGCATGCTGGTATTTTTATGTGCTCCCTTCGGTGATTATTATTTCGCTGGTTACCTGGTCCCTGCAATATTTATCTTTTTCTCTTTTGGCATCAGCCAGTTGGCCTACCCGATGGTCATTTTGGCCTGGACGGTTTCCGCCTTCCTGTTGGTGATGTACAACACCAATTTTCTCCATGGCATACAGACGCAGTATTCACTGGCGTTTATTCTCTCGTCACTGATCTCCTTCACGGTGTGCTTGTTATATCTGCTTCAGGTTTACAATCGAAGCCAGCGGCTGAAGACGATGTGGCAGGAACAGGCGATGCTGGATCCAATTACCGGCCTGCCCAACCTGCGCGCGCTGGAGGAGTACATGGCGCGTCCGGACCCGGTCAGCGTCTGCTGCCTGCATATCAGGAATCTTGAATTTCTCAGCCGTCACTACGGCATGATGATGCGTATTCAGTGCAAACGTAGCATAACGCAGGTGTTACAGCCCATTCTTTGCAAGGAGGAGAAGCTATTCCACCTGCCCGGCAATGAGCTCCTGCTGGTGTTAAACGGACCAGATACCGAAGCACGCTTAACTCATCTGATTGACTACCTTAGCAGTAAGGAAATTCGCTGGAATAATTCGGTGCTGAATCTCGAATACGGCATCTCCTGGGGACGGGTGAGCGCGCGCGATAACAATCTCCACCATATGCTGGGGCAGTTGAGCTGGCTGGCGGAACAGGCCGGCGAGGGGAATCAAATCCTGAAACTGGATAATGGTCATGTGGAAGCATTCGACCTGAACAGCGAACGCATTGTTTTACTCAACCGTGTTAAAAATGCGCTGGATTGGGGGGGCTTTATGCTTTATGCCCAACCAATCAGAAAACCTTCAGGTGAAGGATATTACGAGATTCTTAGCCGCCTTGTTGATTCACAAGGCATGGTGATGCCGGATAAATTTATCCCCGTGCTGGCACAGTTTAACCTCAGTAAGCGCTTTGATATGCAGGTGCTGGAGTACCTGTTCAGTTCGTTGGATGAGCTGGGTGGGAAGCGTTTTTCCGTTAACCTGATGCCGTATACCCTGATGCAAAAGGGGAGCGCCGCTGAGATTATCGCGCTATTTCGGCGTTATCACATCGATGTTAACCGTATCATCATTGAAATAACTGAGGAACAGGCGTTCTCTAATTCCGATGTCAGCGTAGCCAACATTCAGCAGCTACGTCGCTTTGGCTGTCGAATCGCCATTGATGATTTCGGCACCGGTTATGCCAACTATGAACGGCTCAAACGTCTGGAGGCTGACATCATTAAGATTGATGGCTGCTTTGTGCGTGATGTATTGAATGACCCAATGGACGCAATGATCATTCGCTCCATCTGCGAGCTCGCGAAGGTGCGTAATCTGGAGGTTGTGGCGGAATATGTGGAAACACAAGCGCAGCTGGAGCTTCTGGAGCAGCTTGGCGTCCACTATATGCAAGGTTACTTAATCGATAAGCCACGGCCGCTGTGGCAGCTTGAGAACAAAAAAAAGGGTCTGTAACCACGTTACAGACCCTTGGATGTAGCGAGACTAAATTACAGAACCAGTGCCGCGATAGAAGCAGACAGTACGCTCACCAGCGTGGAACCATAAACCAGTTTCAGACCGAAGCGGGAAACCACGTTACCTTGCTCTTCGTTCAGGCCTTTAATAGCGCCCGCGATAATACCGATGGAAGAGAAGTTCGCGAAGGAAACCAGGAATACGGAGATGATGCCGACGGCGCGCGGAGAGAGCTCAGCGGCAACCTTTTGCAAGTCCATCATTGCAACGAATTCGTTGGAAACCAGTTTGGTCGCCATGATACTACCGACCTGCAGGGATTCACTCGCAGGTACACCCATAATCCATGCAACTGGATAGAAGATATAACCCAGAATGCCCTGGAAGGAGATGCTGTAGCCAAACCAGCCGGTCACGGTAGCGAACAGGGCGTTCAGCGCGGCGATCAGGGCGATAAAGCCGATCAGCATCGCAGCAACGATAATCGCAACTTTGAAACCTGCCAGAATGTATTCACCCAGCATTTCGAAGAAGCTTTGCCCTTCGTGCAGGTTAGACATCTGGATGTTTTCTTCGCTGGCATCAACGCGGTACGGGTTGATCAGCGACAGAACGATAAAGGTGCTGAACATGTTCAGTACCAGCGCCGCAACAACGTACTTCGGCTCCAGCATGGTCATGTAGGCGCCAACGATAGACATGGAAACGGTAGACATCGCCGTGGCCGCCATGGTGTACATGCGGTTACGGGACATTTTGCCGAGGATATCTTTATAGGCGATGAAGTTTTCAGACTGGCCCAGAATCAGGGAGCTGACGGCGTTGAAAGACTCCAGTTTGCCCATGCCGTTGATTTTAGACAGCACGGTACCAATCGCACGAATGACAATTGGCAGAACACGAATGTGCTGCAGAATACCGATAAGTGCAGAGATGAAGACGATAGGGCAGAGGACTTTCAGGAAGAAGAAAGCCAGGCCTTTATCGTTCATGCTACCGAAGACGAAGTCGGTCCCGTTGTTCGCGAAACCAAGCAGTTTTTCGAACATTTCAGCAAAGCCACGCACGAAGCCCAGACCAACGTCGGAGTTCAGGAAGAACCATGCCAGTAAAACTTCAATGACAAGTAGTTGAATAACATAACGAATACGAATCTGTTTGCGGTTGGTACTGACCAGCAATGCCAGGATGCCTACCACAACGAGCGCGAGAATAAAATGCAAGACGCGGTCCATATTTGCTCCAAACATGAGACGGGTTAAATTTTCTTGCACATTCTATGTAACATCATTAAATAAAACGAGATCCCCGTCCCACTATATTTAGTTCCTGTGAGCAAACTCAAAATTAGTGATCAAAGATACATTTTTGTGATGTTAAGTAAATGTATGAAAAGTTCCCTTGTTGTACTACTCTCATCATAAGCGTACACCAAACCCCCGCAACCTCCAGTCTGGCAATTGATTCCGGCTATCAGAGTAATCATTATCATCTCTTACAAATGAACTTGATAATCATTCTCATTCTGTTAGCCTGAAACATAGCAAAGGCTATGTTTTTGAGGCAGAGAATGAGCAACAGTCGCGTTGAAAGTAACACCGGTCGAGCAGCGCGCCGTATGAGGCTTGCGCTGATGGGGCCAGCATTTATTGCCGCCATCGGCTATATCGATCCCGGCAACTTCGCTACCAATATTCAGGCGGGGGCGAGCTTCGGCTACCAGTTGCTGTGGGTCGTTGTCTGGGCAAACCTGATGGCGATGCTGATTCAGGTGCTGTCGGCTAAGCTCGGCATCGCTACGGGGAAAAACCTGGCGGAGCAGATTCGTGATCACTATCCGCGCCCGGTGGTGTGGTTTTACTGGGTGCAGGCGGAAATTATCGCCATGGCGACCGATCTGGCTGAATTTATTGGCGCGGCTATCGGCTTTAAACTGATCCTCGGGATTTCGCTGCTGCAAGGCGCTGTGCTCACTGGGATCGCGACCTACTTAATTCTGATGCTGCAACGCCGTGGGCAAAAGCCGTTGGAAAAAGTGATCGGTGGCCTGCTGCTGTTTGTCGCGGCGGCCTATATCGTGGAGTTGGTTTTCTCCCAGCCGCAGCTGGCGCCGCTCGCGAAAGGAATGATTATTCCGTCATTACCTAACTCCGAAGCGGTGTTTCTTGCAGCGGGCGTGTTGGGTGCGACCATCATGCCGCACGTTATTTATCTGCATTCATCACTGACTCAGCATCTGCACGGCGGGAGCGCGAAAGAGCGCTATCACGCGACGCGCTGGGACGTGGCCATTGCCATGACCATTGCCGGTTTTGTTAACCTGGCGATGATGGCGACGGCGGCAGCGGCGTTCCATTTCCACGGGCACACCGGCATTGCTGACCTCGACGAAGCGTATCTCACCCTCGAACCGTTGTTGAGCCATGCGGCGGCAACCATCTTCGGCCTGAGCCTGGTCGCGGCGGGGCTCTCCTCTACGGTCGTGGGGACGCTGGCCGGTCAGGTGGTAATGCAGGGCTTTATTCGCTTCCATATTCCGCTGTGGTTCCGCCGTGCGGTGACGATGCTACCGTCATTTATCGTGATTCTGATGGGGCTCGACCCGACGCGTATTCTGGTCATGAGCCAGGTGCTGCTTAGCTTTGGGATCGCGCTGGCGCTGGTGCCGCTGTTGATTTTCACCAGCAACCGTCAGCTAATGGGCGAGCTGGTCAACACATTGTGGATTAAACGTATTGGCTGGGTGATTGTGGCGATTGTGGTAGCGCTGAATGGGTGGCTGCTGGTGGGAACGTTGATGTAGTCTGCGTGGCGTCTCTACGCTCGCCCGGGCTACCATTCAAAAGTAGCCCGGGCGAGCGTAGAGACGCCGGGAAAATCAATGGTGATGCCCGAGTCCATGACCGTGGCCTCGCCCACGACCGCGGTGATCGTCGCGATCGCCCCAGCCGTCGCGATAGCCGCGCTCATAGGCATTATGTTTATCCCAGCCCCGGTGCCAGCCGTTATCGCGGTGATACCAGTTACGGTGCCAGTAATCACGGTCGCGCCAGCGGCCGCCGTCCCAGTAGTTACCGTAGTTATCGCGATCGCCAATTTGTAATTTTACGGATGGCAGCAGGGTGATTTCACCAGCATTCGCGAACATCGGGGCCGATGCTATCAACACTGCCGCCAGAATCAGTGACCTGAACATACTTCTCTCCTATTACGATCGTGGCCTGTAAGGCCTGTTAACGCAATATTACAATTCGGTAAATACCGCGATTATTGGAGTAACTCTTAAATCGCCAGAAGAGAGCATTTTTTGCTAAAGTCGCTGTTATTTTATTCTGCTCAGAATGCGGTCAATTTCGGCACATTCTTGTGCGCTGAAATGACGGTTTTCCAGCATACCGACGGCATCATCAAGCTGCGCCGTCTTACTGGCACCAATCAGAACTGATGTCACCGCCTGTTGACGCAGTACCCATGCCAGCGCCATCTGCGATAGCTTCTGCCCGCGCTGCTCGGCCATTGCGTTGAGCTGGCGTACAGCGTCAAGCTTGCCGTCAGTCAGTTGCTCAGGTTTCAGAAAGATACTGCCGCTGGCGGCACGGGAATCGGCCGGAATGCCGTGCAGGTAACGGTCGGTCAATTGACCCCCTGCCAAGGGTGAAAAGGCAATACAGCCCACACCTTCTTGCTTCAGCACCTGAAGCAGGCCGTTTTCAGCACCGCGCTCAAGCATCGAGTACTTCGGCTGGTGAATAAGGCATGGCGTGCCGAGATCGTTGAGAATCGCAATGGCCTGGCTTGCCAGTTCAGCCGGATAATTGGAAAGCCCAATGTACAGTGCTTTACCCTGGCGAACGATATGATCCAGCGCGCGCATGGTTTCCAGCAGCGGCGTTTCCGGGTCTGGGCGGTGGTGGTAGAAGATATCCACATACTCAAGCCCCATCCGCTTCAGGCTTTGATCAAGGCTTGAAATCAGATACTTGCGCGAGCCCCAGTCGCCGTATGGCCCATCCCACATGGTATAGCCAGCTTTACTCGAGATAATCAGCTCATCGCGATAGGGCAGAAAATCTTCCCGCAGAATACGGCCAAAGTTGCTTTCAGCCGAACCTGGAGGTGGCCCGTAGTTATTGGCTAAATCAAAATGGGTGATCCCAAGGTCAAACGCGTGGTGCAGCAGCTGGCGGCTGTTTTCGACACGCGTTTCATCCCCGAAGTTGTGCCATAGCCCCAATGAAACGGCTGGTAGCTTGAGGCCGCTATTGCCGCAGCGCTGAAACGTCATGGCTTCATAACGCGTAGGGCAAGCCTGGTAAACCATTGTGTCCTCCAGATTATCCGGTTGTGTATACGCTTACACTAACCAATGTCCACCGGCTCGTACACTCCTGAAATCTGTAAAATTAGCTTTCCAGAGGACTTTCTTATGAATTCTGGACAGCCTTAACACTTCTTCAATACTCAGAGGAACAGCTGACTGGAGGAGGTGCATGATGACAACGTCCTATACCGTGGCAGATTACCTGCTAGACCGCCTCGCCGACTGCGGCGTTGACCACCTGTTTGGTGTCCCCGGAGACTACAACCTCCAGTTTCTCGACCATGTTATTGCCCACCGTCAAATACGTTGGGTTGGCTGTGCCAACGAGCTCAACGCCGCCTACGCCGCTGACGGCTATGCGCGAATGCAGGGCTGTGGCGCACTGCTCACCACCTTCGGCGTAGGGGAGCTTAGCGCGCTGAACGGGGTGGCGGGGAGCTTTGCCGAACACGTCCCGGTGCTGCATATCGTCGGGGCGCCAAGTACCGGCGCACAGCAGCGACGTGAGTGTTTACATCACACGCTGGGAGATGGCAATTTTGACCATTTTCGCCAGATGAGCGCCCCGGTTTCAGTGGCGCAAGGTGTGCTGGATGCGGCTAACGCACGCGATGAAATTGACCGGGTGCTGCGCGATATTGTGCGTTACAGTCGTCCTGGCTATCTCCTGCTACCCGCGGATATTGCTTCACTGCCCACCTCACGCCCTGTAAACGCTCTCACCGCGAATAATGCACCGACAGACTCAACTGAACTGGCCGAGTTTGTCTCATATGCCCGCGCTTTGCTGCGCGATAGTCGTCGCGTGTCGCTGCTGGCGGATGTGCTGGCGCTACGCTTTGGTCTTCAGTCGACGTTAAACAAATGGGTGGATGCGGTGCCGATTCCTCACGCCACCATGCTGATGGGAAAAGGGCTATTTAATGAGACTCACGCTGGGTTTGTGGGTACTTACAGCGGAGGGGCGAGCCTGCCGGAGACGCGCGCGGCGATTGAAGATGCTGAGGTTATCTTTTGTATCGGCACCTGTTTTACCGACACGATCACCGCGGGATTTACCCACCATATTCCGCTGGAGAAATCCATTGAGATCCAACCTTTTGCGGCTAGAGTCGGGAAACGCTGGTTTAGCGGGATAAGTATGCAGGAGGCGGTTAATGCGCTTATGACGCTGAGTCGTGACTTCTCGGCTCAGTGGCAAATTCAGCCGGGCAGGGTGATGAAGTCTGCGTCAGCGGATAACGGGCATCTGACCCAGCGCCATTTCTGGCAGACGCTGGAAAAATACCTCCAGCCGCACGACATTTTACTGGGCGACCAGGGAACGGCAGCGTTTGGCCTTGCTGACCTGACGCTGCCGCAGGGGGCGAGCCTGATTGTTCAACCGCTGTGGGGGTCGATTGGCTACACGCTGCCCGCCGCGTTTGGCGCGCAGACCTCACAGCCGGACAGGCGCGTGGTGCTGGTGGTGGGGGATGGCGCGGCACAGTTGACCATTCAGGAACTCAGTTCGATGCTGCGTGACGGGCTCCGTCCATTGATTCTGCTGCTAAATAATGAAGGCTACACGGTGGAGCGCGCGATCCACGGCCCGGAACAACGTTACAACGATATTAGCCTATGGAACTGGACCCAGATCCCGCAAGCGCTCAACCTGGACTGCCAGGCCGAGTGCTGGAAAGTGACAAATGCCTCGCAGCTCAACGATGCGCTTACCCGTGCGACAAGGGGTGACAAGCTGATGCTGCTCGAAGTCATGCTGCCAAAAATGGACATTCCTCCGCTGCTAAAAGCCGTCACCCAGGCGCTGGAAGCCCGCAACAACGGGCATTAATCCTTCCGTTTACGCGGCACCATCATCGTCGGTTTCCCCGCCAGCAGGAGCCAGGCGGGGAGCATGACGATGCACAATAGCGGGAGCAGCGTGGTATCAGGCACGACGACGGCGGCCATAAACAGGCTCAGCCATGCATCGCGAGTGACAACCAGCACCAGTCCCAGAATGGCGCAGGAGACGGTAATGGCGGCCGGAACGGCGTCAACGTGCGAGTGGAGCATCAGACCGAGTGCCACAGCCACAAACACTGCAGGGAAGATGCGACCGCCACGGAAACCGCAGGCGGCGGCAACGACCAGCGCCGCCAGCTTGCTCAGCGCAAATAGCATGTAGTCGCCTGCGCCGAAAGATTGTCCGGCCGTTAACCTCTGCATCTCATCCAGGCCTTTAAATAGCGTAATCGGGCCGCCAACGGTGCCGATAAGCCCCAGTACAAAACCGCCCACGCCGAGGATCAGTACCGGATGCTTCAAACGATGGACCAGCGCGTGCAGGTGTGGCAGGCACCAGACCGCCACCATACCGATGGCGATAGCAAAGACGGCCACGATAGCACCGCTGAAAATGTCGACCAGCCGCAGGCCCTGATAGTGCTCAATGGGCAGGGAGAACTGCGGATGGAAGAACATGCCGGTGGTTAACGCCCCGGCGGCAGCGGCGAGCAGGGGAGCGAACAGCCTGTCCCACAGTGGGGAATCATTATTGCCCGTCAGCGTCTGGGAGAAAATCAGCGCGGCGGCAACCGGCGTCCCAAACAGCGCGCCGATAGTGCCCGCGGCGGCGAGAATGGTCCAGTCAAGGGAGCTCACGCGCGGGAAAAATCGCGCGCCCAGCGCCACGGCCAGCGCAATGTTCACCGACATAATAGGATGCTCTGGGCCGAGGCTGACACCGCCTGCCAGCCCGATAATTAGCGCAATCAACATTCCCGGCAAATGGGACGGTGGAACCGCGCGCCGATGAGCGGCTCGCTGGCCGGGTCAGGCCCGGCATGACCAGGGCTAGTAGCGAATAACCAG
>NZ_JMPL01000151.1 GCF_000735365.1 Kluyvera ascorbata ATCC 33433
GTATGTAAACCTCTACATCGGTAACAGCACGGAAGTGCCGGTGAACGACCAGACGCTGCGTCTGCGCATTAGCGGCAACTACCCATGGCAGGATCAGGTAAAGATCGCTATTGATTCGCCGGATCCGGTAAACCACACCCTGGCGCTGCGTCTTCCGGACTGGTGCAGCGCGCCGCAGGTAGCGCTGAACGGTCGTGACGTCGCCGGAACGGTGAAAAAAGGCTATTTGCATATCACCCGTACCTGGGTTGAAGGCGATACGCTCACCCTGACGATGCCAATGCCGGTACGCCGCGTTTACGGCAACCCGCTGGTGCGCCACGTCGCCGGGAAAGTCGCCGTTCAGCGCGGGCCGCTGGTCTACTGCCTGGAGCAGGCCGATAACGGCGAGGAACTGCATAATCTATGGTTGCCGGATAACGCAACGTTTACCGAGCTGGAAGGCAAAGGCATTTTCGCCCACAAGGTGCTGTTACAAGCGCAGGGCGTGAAATACGCCACGCGTCATCCAGAACAACAGTCATTGTGGCATTACGATACGGCGCCCGCCGAGCGTCAGACGCAGACGCTGACCTTTATTCCGTGGTTTAGCTGGGCCAACCGTGGCGAGGGGGAAATGCGTATCTGGGTTAACGAAGAGAAACAGGCTGGATGATTGTGCGGTCTGTTGCCTGATGGCGCTGTGCTTATCAGGCCTACGGACCTCTCCCGGCGGCCCTGCGCTTGGCCGGGCTACAATGATGCCAGGCACAAAAAAAGCAGAACGCGAACGTTCTGCTTTTTTTAATACTGAGCCAGAATTACATCGCAGCGCGGAAAATCGCCATGATCTCTTCGTGGGTCGCCTGGATAGGGTTGGTGAAGCCGCACGCATCTTTCAGCGCGTTGGTTGCCAGCACCGGGATATCCTCTTCTTTCACGTTCAGGTCACGCAGACCGGCTGGAATATTCACCTGACGCGCCAGTTTACGAATTGCGTCAACGCATGCCGCTGCGCCCTGCTCGTCGTTCATTGCGCTCACATCGATATTCATCGCCTTCGCGCAATCACGCAGACGTGCCGCAGCCACTTTGCTGTTGAACACCTGAACGTGCGGCAGCAGTACCGCGTTACATACGCCGTGCGGCAGGTCGTAGAACCCCCCCAACTGGTGCGCCATCGCGTGAACGTAGCCCAGGGAAGCGTTATTAAACGCCATGCCCGCCAGGAACTGCGCATAGGCCATCGCTTCACGCGCTTCGCTGTTGCTACCGTTTTCGACGGCAGTCGGCAGGTTTTCAACAATCATGGTGATCGCTTTCAGCGCGCAGGCATCGGTAATCGGCGTTGCGGCGATAGAAACGTAGGCTTCAATCGCGTGAGTCAGCGCATCCATACCGGTGGCGGCGGTCAGCCCTTTCGGCATACCTTCCATCAGGGAAGAGTCGTTCACGGACAGCACTGGCGTCACGTGTTTGTCGACAATCGCCATTTTGATATGACGCGTTACATCAGTGATGATGCAGAAACGGGTCATTTCAGACGCCGTACCCGCGGTGGTGTTAATCGCGATCATCGGCAGCTGCGGTTTCGCAGAGCGGTCAACGCCTTCGTAGTCACGAATATCGCCACCGTTCGAGGCCACCAGCGCGATCCCTTTCGCACAGTCGTGCGGAGAACCGCCGCCCAGAGAGATGACGCAATCGCAATCATTGGCGCGCAGCATTTCCAGCCCCTCTTCAACGTTGACCGTTGTTGGGTTCGGATGGGTGCCATCGAACACCACGCTCAGGATGTCGAATTCCTGCAGACGTTTCTGGATATTGCCCGCCACGCCCAGCTTGTTCAGCACTGCATCGGTGACAATCAGCGCACGACGATAGCCGTACTCTTTCATTGTGTTCATTGCGTCATTTAACGCGCCATTACCGATGACATTCACAGATGGAATGAAAAAAGTCGATGCAGCCATGATAGTTCCTTTATTTAATAAGCAGGCTGTTGAGGCTATAGCAATATTCGTCGAGAAAACCCGATCAAGTTGGCATTTTCGTCTATGAAAAAATAAAAAGCACGCCATGTTATTGTTTATGGCATGCTTTTAGATTTTATATATCTATGTATTATGTTTTATATATTTTCGCACTGTTTTGTTAATTTTTATTATCCGGGAACAGTAGCGCATCGCGTAATAAATGGTCATTCCCACGACGGCGGGTAAAACCAATACGGTTAAAATATTCGAGAATTTGAATCGCCAGCTTACGACCCACATTAAGCTTGTCGCGGAAGTCCGCCGCGCAGGTTGAGCCTTTTTCCTGATCGAGTTCGCGGATCATACTCGCAAAGGTCACTATCCGGTCGTTGCGGTAATAGCGGTCTTTGACAATCGCGGTAATCATCCCCTGCTGCGCCGCCAGACGTAATACGCTACGCATAGTGTTCTCATCGGTGCCGGTTTGCGTTGCCAGGTCACGCACCCACCAGGGTTCGTCGCCAAACAGCGGCGCGGCTTTCTGCCACACCGCCTGCTGCTCGTCGGTAAATCCGGCTTTATGATCCGGCAGATGCAGCCAGCCGTGATGGCTAGCAATCACGCCGCTTTCACGCATCTGCTCGATAAGCGTCAGCACCAGCGCTTCGTCTTCCATCGGCAGAGCGATGCGGCGTAAACGCTCGCGCCCTGGGCCCGGCTCGTCTTTATGCTGCTCATGATAGGTCGCCAGCGCGTCCATCAGTTTACGCTGCCAGCGGGCCGCCAGCGGCGCATCCAGCAGGCTGTCGCCCGCGAGAATAAAGCCCGGCTGGGCAATCAGTTTCTCAAGACCCTGGGTACTCAACTGACGCGCCCAGGCAAAATCACGCAGATTCACCGCATCGCGGGTCAAATGGACTGCCAGCGCCTGCGCATCTTCTTTGGCCAGCGCCAGCGCGGCAACCCACGCCAGATACTCGGGCTTGCGCTTACCACGGCGCGGCGAGTTGAGCGTCACCACGCGCGCCCCAGCCAGCGTCACTTTTGCCGAGATATCGCGCAGTACCAGCCGGTCGTTATCCGCCAGCCACAGCGGCGCATCGAGCACCAGTTCGGCCAGATTATCTTCCAGCAGCGACACGCGACCAGTGATATGGCTGGCCGCATGGTGAATGTGCAGCGGCTGCCACTGGGTCAGCGGCACGTGGCTTTGCAACTCGACAATCACCCGCTCGGACGGCGCAGGCGGTGCCTCACTCAGCAGCCAGTCTCCGCGGTTAAGATCTTCTTTTTGCGCCGCACCGGCGATATTCAGCGCGATACGCTGGCCGCCGTGGGCCTGCTCCACCGGCTGGTTCTGCGCATGCAGACCGCGAACGCGCATCGGCGTGTCCATGCCGGTCAGCCATAAAGTGTCGCCCACACGCACATCGCCCGACAGCGCCGTACCGGTCACTACCAGCCCTGCGCCCTTAACGGTAAACGCGCGGTCAATCGCCAGACGAAAACGCTGATTCTCCGGATGTTCGCGAGCACTCAGCTGGCGCAAATGGTCACGCAGCTCGTCAATGCCGCGGTTTTCCGTGGCAGCGGTTTCAAACAGCGTCGCCTGCTCAAAACCGTATTCACGCAGTACATCGGCAACTTCACGGCGAACGTCGTCGATAAGGGCAGTATCTACGCGATCCACCTTGGTTAGCGCCACGGTCAGCGTCGGGTTACCCGTCAGCTGGAGAATCGCCAGATGTTCACGGGTTTGCGCCATCACGCCGTCATCACATGCCACCACCAGCAGAGCGTGGTCAATGCCGCCAACGCCAGCCAGCATATTGGAGAGGAATTTTTCATGCCCGGGCACGTCGATAAAGCCCAGTACGCGGCCATCCGGCTGCGGCCAGTAGGCGTAGCCGAGGTCAATCGTCATACCGCGGGATTTCTCTTCCGGCAGGCGGTCGGCGTTAATGCCGGTGATCGCCTGCAGCAGGGTGGTTTTGCCGTGGTCAACGTGACCGGCGGTGGCAATAATCATTTCAGCAACATCTCCAGGAAACGGGGTTCATCTTCAAGGCAGCGCAAATCAAGCCAAAGACGCCCATCATAAATTCGGCCAATCACCGGGACGGGCAGGCTACGCCAGGCGGTAGAGAGCGCTTCAAGTCGGCTCCCTTTACCATCCAGCGGGGTCAGCGCAATCGCCGCGCTCGGCAGGCTTTCGGACGGCAGGGAACCGCTGCCAATCTGCGACGCACACGGCATCACCTGCACCGCAAACTCATCGCCATAGCGCTGACTCAGCGGTTCACGCAGGCGCAGCGCCTGCTGGTGAATCTCTTCTTCCGTGCGGCTTAACAGGCGCAGGGTCGGAAGTTCAGCCGCCAGCTTTTCCGGGTGTAAATACAAGCGTAAGGTGGCTTCCAGCGCGGCCAATGTCATTTTATCGGCACGCAGCGCGCGCTTGAGCGGATGCTGCTGTAGCTGGCCTATCAACGCTTTTTTGCCGACGATAATGCCGGCTTGCGGGCCGCCAAGCAGTTTGTCACCGGAAAAACTAACCAGACTCACGCCTGCGGCAATCATCTCCTGCGGCATCGGTTCTTTCGGCAGACCGTAACGGCTGAGATCGATAAGCGAACCGCTGCCAAGATCCGCCACCACCGGCACGCCAAGCTCGCGGCCAATCTCCGCCAGCTCCGCTTCTTCTACCGATTTGGTAAAGCCTTCAATGCTGTAGTTGCTGGTATGCACCTTCATCAGCAACGCGGTGTTATCGTTGAAGGCCTGACGGTAATCTTTCGCATGAGTACGGTTAGTGGTGCCAACTTCATGCAGCACGCAGCCAGCCTGACGCATCACGTCGGGAATGCGAAACGCACCGCCAATCTCCACCAGTTCACCGCGTGAAACGACCACTTCTTTACCGCTTGCCGTTGCTGCCAGCATCAGCAGTACCGCCGCGGCGTTGTTATTCACAATACAGGCATCTTCCGCGCCGGTTATCCGGCACAGCAGGTCGGCTAGCGCACGGTCGCGGTGGCCTCGTCCTGCGCCGTCTAAATCATATTCCAGCGTCACCGGGTCGCGCATCGCCTGGGTGACGGCATCAATCGCCGCCTGCGCCTGCTGCGCGCGCCCAAGGTTAGTATGCAACACGGTGCCCGTCAGGTTGATTACCGGGCGTAATGCGCTTTGCGCATCGCGGCTCAGACGGCGCAGCGTCTCCTGCGACCAATCCGCGCTCCAGGCGGGGAGCGTCTGCTGCTCACGAATGCAAAGGCGCGCCTCATCCTGCATCTGGCGAAGCTGTTCCACCACTTGCGAGTGGCCGTGGGCATCAAGTAAACGGGCAAAAGCGGGATCGCGGAGCAGGCGATCGGTCGCGGGAAGCTGGCTGTAGAGCGAACGGGTATCGGTAGTCATGAGTCGGCCTGACGGTTAAATGTTACCCCTCCCGACGGGAGAGGGAGTCATAAGGGAGGGATTGTACAATGTACAGCGGCTCCGCGTTATAGCGTTCAATCAAGCCTTTGGCGGTTCGGTGCGTGCAAAACTCTCACGCAGGAAGAGCGTTTCCGCCAATTTCACAAGGTGAGGTCTCTCCACGCACCAGCCCGGCGCAATGCGGCGGAAGTTCAGATAGCCAATCGCGCAGGCAATAGCGATGGTCGCGAGGTTCAGGGTGTCGGTCTTCAGCGTACCATCGGCCAGATAGCCTTCCAGCGCATCCAGGCTGCGGCTTATCTTCTCACGCTGGCGCAGCACTTCGGCTTCCGATTGTTGTGCTGCCGGACGCGCCTGTTCACGTACAGAGGCAAGGCCAGCATCCATAATGCCGTCAGCCAGCGATTCCATCTGGCGCACTTTCAGTGCGGCAAGCGGTTCACGCGGCACCATCTCCGGCGCCACGCCCAACAGCTCGATGTACTCGGCGATAATCGGCGAATCAAACCAGCACTCGCCGTCGTCCGTCACCAGCGCGGGCACCTTACCTAGCGGGTTGTACTGTGCAACGCCGTTTTCGGCGTTGTAGGGCTGTTCGTTAACAAACTCAAAGGCGATCCCCTTTTCCAGTAAGAGGACCGATATTTTGCGTACAAATGGGCTGGTGTAGCTGCCGACCAGTTTCATCATCATCTCCTTTGCGCCAACAAAGTAATCAGTATGGCTCAGCTCGCTGCTTTCGCCTTCTGGTTTTTACCTGCCTGGTTCTCCAGATAGAGATAATGTATCCAACGGTCATGTGCAGCATGCATGGACGACATGCTTGAAGTTAACGCTAGCCCGCCGCGATGGCGACGCTATTTTTTCTCTGTATCGACAGGACGATACAGGTTGCGATAGTAGGCCAGACGCTCAAGGAACATCTCGGCTTTGTCCTCCGGTATGTCATTAGGCACCTGATTATTCGCCGGTTTCTTATGCAGATACTCGACAAATGCCTGGCTGGAGGCCATGAAATCGACGGCCTTATCGATAATCCGCGGAATGTTTTCACCCATTTTATTGCTCATCGCATGTCCTCCTCATCGATTAACCTTATTCTAAGGATGGATAAAAAGACGCCAGGCGGTTGAGGAAAATGTGCGGATTTTTATCGCTTATTTTCAAAAAAGCGATCGTGTTAACTCATTTTTGATATTACCTTTAAATTCATATCGTTAGATAAGTAACATACTTATTATCACGCGAAGAAACTTCTCCATTTTGTATAATTAACTACCAGAAATGAGCGACAACGCGCATACTAGGGGTTGTTACGTCTATTTTGTTATCAGATACCAGCAACATGAAAGAAATCGAAAAGAACGAAATTAAACGCCTGAGCGACATGCTTGATGCTATCCGCCACCAGCAGGCCGCGCTGTCTCTGGTAGAAGGTGCCGAGAAGTACGCCGAGCTTGAGGTTGAAAAAACCAAACTTGAAACGGAAATCGCGCGTCTGCGTGAAGTCCGCACCCAGAAACTCAGCAAAGAAGCGCAGCAGCTGACTAAACTGCCGTTCAGCCGCGCTATTACCAAAAAAGAACAGGCCGACATGGGCAAGCTGAAGAAAAGCGTCCGTGGTCTGGTTGTCGTGCACCCAATGAGCGCGCTTGGCCGCGAAATGGGTCTGCAGGAGATGACAGGGTTCGCCAAGAGCGAGTTCTGATTCCCCTCCCCTTAACCTTCTCCCGCCCGGGGGAAGGTTTTGTTTTCCTCTGAGATCCCCCAAACCAATTGGCCCAACCAATTTCACAACCAAATCTCTATTGGTTCACACTTCCATAATCTTTAATCACAAAGCGATTGCTAGAACATAACAATTGGTTAACCATTCATTGGCATTATCCCTACATCACCATATTGGCAGGGCCAATTTTACACAAACCGTGACGCAGAGCTGAGCATAGACTCACCGCAACCGGCGCGTGTGGCCCCCTGGAGACCGGCATGAGCCTCTGGCAACAAAACTACGATCCGGCTGGGAATATCTGGTTATCCAGCCTGATAGCATCGCTTCCGATTCTGTTCTTCTTCTTCGCGCTGATTAAGCTAAAGCTGAAAGGCTATGTCGCGGCAAGCTGGACGGTGTTTATCGCGCTGGCCGTGGCGCTGCTGTTCTACAAGATGCCGGTCGACCGCGCCCTGGCCTCGGTTGTTTACGGCTTCTTCTACGGCCTGTGGCCAATTGCCTGGATAATTATCGCCGCCGTTTTCGTCTACAAAATCTCGGTGAAGACCGGGCAGTTCGACATTATTCGTTCGTCGATCCTGTCGATTACGCCAGACCAGCGTCTGCAAATGCTGATTGTTGGCTTCTCCTTCGGCGCATTCCTCGAAGGGGCGGCGGGTTTTGGCGCACCGGTGGCGATTACCGCCGCGCTGCTGGTTGGCCTTGGCTTTAACCCGCTGTATGCCGCGGGCCTGTGCCTTATCGTCAACACCGCGCCGGTGGCGTTCGGTGCGATGGGCATTCCGATTCTGGTTGCCGGTCAGGTGACCGGGCTGGATAGTTTCCACATCGGTCAGATGGTTGGCCGTCAGCTGCCGTTCCTGACGATTATCGTACTGTTCTGGATCATGGCGATTATGGATGGTTGGCGCGGCGTCAAAGAGACCTGGCCGGCGGTGATGGTGGCGGGTGGCTCGTTTGCTATCGCCCAGTACCTCAGCTCTAACTTCCTCGGGCCGGAACTGCCGGACATTATCTCTTCGCTGGTGTCACTGGTGTGCCTGACGCTGTTCCTCAAGCGCTGGCAGCCGGTGCGTATTTTCCGCTTTGGCGATATGGGCGCTTCGCAGGTCGATATGGATCTGTCGCGTACCCGCTACACCGCAGGACAAGTGGTTCGCGCCTGGTCACCGTTCCTGTTCCTGACCGCGACCGTCACGCTGTGGAGCATTCCGCCGTTTAAAGCGTTATTCGCCCCAGGCGGCGCGATGTACGATCTGGTTATCAACATCTCGGTACCGTTCCTCGACAAGATGGTTGCACGCATGCCGCCGGTTGTTAGCCAGGCGACCGCCTATGCGGCGGTGTATAAGTTCGACTGGCTTTCCGCCACCGGCACCGCGATTCTGTTTGCCGCCCTGCTCTCTATCGTCTGGCTGCGTATGAAGCCGAAAGAGGCTATCAACACCTTTGGCTCCACGCTGAAAGAGCTGGCGTTACCGATTTACTCCATCGGCATGGTGCTGGCGTTCGCCTTTATTTCGAACTACTCCGGCCTGTCGTCGACGCTGGCACTGGCGCTGGCGCATACCGGTCACGCCTTTACCTTCTTCTCACCGTTCCTCGGTTGGCTCGGCGTGTTCCTGACCGGTTCAGACACCTCCTCCAACGCATTGTTCGCCGCGCTTCAGGCTACCGCCGCGCAGCAAATTGGCGTGTCGGACGTGCTGCTGGTTGCGGCCAACACCACCGGCGGCGTGACT
>NZ_JMPL01000152.1 GCF_000735365.1 Kluyvera ascorbata ATCC 33433
ATGCCGAATAACCAGACGATAACACTTCATCGCACCTCCCCTGCCGGCGGCAGTATTAGCTCATCACAACCGCATTTCTGCGTCCAACTCATCACTGCCAGCACCCGTTCTGCCGCCGCATGTGCCGCGGCGGCGAGCGGCTGTTGCTGTACGATGCCGCTAATCAGCTCAGCACAGAACAGATCGCCGGTGCCTTTTAAGTCCGTTTCCAGACGCGGGTGTTCAATCACCTCTACCGCTTCCGGTGTCACAACGGCGACGGTAATGTTGTTTTCCGTCCGTCCTGGCGCGCTGGTGATCACCACCCACTTCAGCGTATCGTTGAGTAAAGATTTTGCCGCCAGAACCGCTTCATCCAGCGTACGGCACGGCTTGCCGCTCAGCATTTCCAGCTCGAACACGTTCGGCGTTAGCCCCTGCGCCAGCGGCAACAAATGGGTACGATAGGCTTGCGGAATTTCCGCCTTCACGTAGATACCGCTATCGACATCGCCAATGACCGGGTCGACCAGAATGCAGATATCCGGGTGCGATACCTGTACCGTTTTCAGCCACTCGGCCAGTAGCGCAATTTGCTCCGCGCTGCCCATATAGCCGGTGGTGACCGCCTTCAGTTCACGCAGCGCATCACGCTCATTCAGTGCCTTCAGATAGCCGCCGAACCACTCACCGGGAATGACGCCGCCGTAGAACGTCTCGTAGTGCGGCGTGTTGCTGAACAGCACCGTCGGCACGGCAGTCACCCTCAGGCCGTGGGATTTTATCGCGGGTACCGCAATGCTGTTACCTACGCTGCCGTAGACCACCAGCGACTGAACGGCCACGATGTCCGTCTGTAATGCCCGGTGCGTATCGTTGAAGAGCACCGACTGTATCTCACTATCCTGCCCCATCTACTTCTCCTCTGACTCTGGACAGCGGGCTAACGCCTCACTATTATCGTCATATGCTAAAATTCATTTTGTCATAGGTCAATAATGATCGACGGAAAAAGCGCCAACGAAATCTTTGACAGTATTCGTCAGCATATCACCCGCGGGACATTAGCGAAGGGAGAAACGCTGCCGCCGGTGCGTGAACTGGCTACCCAGCTTGGCGTGAACCGCAACACGGTGGCGTCCGCCTATAAGCGGCTGGTGACCTCCGGGCTGGCGCTGAGCCTGGGTCGTAACGGCACCGTGGTTAAAGAGACCGTCGCTCCGGTGGCGATGGAAGGCGGTAATCCGCATACGCCGCTTACCGATCTCTCCAGCGGTAATCCCGCAACGAAACGACTGCCAAACCTGGCGCAGTACCTCTCACGCATCAGCAGCACGCCGCGTCTGTACGGCGATACGCCGGTATCACCAGCGCTGGCCGATTGGGCGGCGCAGTGGATGCAGGATGTTATGCCCGTAGCTGGAGAAATCGACCTCACCAGCGGGGCGATTGATGCTATTGAGCGCCTGCTGAGCGCCCACCTGCTGCCAGGCGACAGCGTTGCCGTCGAAGACCCCTGCTTTCTGAGCAGCATCAGCATGCTACGCTACAGCGGCTTTAACGCCAGCCCGGTCAGCATTGACCGTGAAGGGATGCAACCAGAACAGTTGGAGCAGGCGTTGAGTAAAGGCGCTCGTGCCGTAATCCTGACGCCACGCGCCCATAACCCCACCGGGTGCAGCCTGAGCGCCACCCGCGCCGCCGCATTACAACAGGTGCTGAGCCGTTACCCGCAAACGCTGGTGATAATAGACGACCACTTTGCCCTGCTCGCCGAAGCGCCCTGGCACCCGGTGATTGCACCGCAAACACAGCACTGGTCGGTGGTTCGTTCAGTGTCGAAAACGTTAGGCCCGGATCTGCGGCTAGCTTTTGTCGCCAGCGATACCGCTACCTCGGCGAAGCTGAGATTGCGGCTTAACGCCGGTAGTCAATGGGTCAGCCATCTGCTGCAGGATCTGGTCTACGCCTGCTTAAGCGACACAGATTTCCAGCAATCCCTCGAGCAGACCCGACAGTTTTACGCCGGGCAGCAACAAAAAATGGCGCAGGCGCTACGTGCGCAAGGGATAACCCATATTGCCCACGGCGATGGCCTGAACTTCTGGCTACCGCTTACGGACTCCAGCCAGGACATGGCTTTTACGCTCGCCAAATCCGGCTGGCTGGTGCGCGAAGGCGATGCTTTTGGCGTACAGTCTCCGGCGCAGGGCCTGCGCATTACGCTTTCAACACTCAACGACAACGACATCAACCGGCTAGCTGGCGATATTCGTCAGGCGCTAAGCCGCTAACAGGAGAACTTCCGTGCGCGTCCATTTTGTTATCCACGAATCATTTGAATCTGCGGGAGCCTACCTGCCCTGGGCTGCTACGCGCGGCCATAACGTTAGCGAGACCCACGTTTACGCCGGTAACACTGTGCCGGAGAACGCCGACGGGTTTGATATGCTGGTGGTCTTTGGCGGCCCGCAGTCACCGCGCACCACTCTTGCCGAGTGCCCCTATTTTGATTCGAAAGCCGAGCAGCGGCTGATTCGCCAGGCGATTGACGCTGGGCGTATCGTGGTCGGGATTTGTCTTGGCTCGCAGCTGATTGGCGAAGCGCTGGGCGCAGAGGTACAGCAGAGCCCAAATAAAGAAATCGGCCACTACCCGATTACGCTCACCGCAGCCGGGCTCGAACACCCGCTATTCAGCCATTTTGGCTCACCGTTAACCGTAGGCCACTGGCACAACGATATGCCAGGTCTGACGGCAGACACAGTAATCCTGGCCGAAAGCGCTGGCTGCCCGCGCCAAATCGTTCAGTATCGCGATAAGGTTTATGGTTTCCAGTGCCATATGGAATTTACCGCTGACGCCGTCGAAGGGTTGATTCAGCATTCCGAGCAGGAACTGGCGGAGGCCAAAGGCAAACCGTTTATCCGCTCGGTGGAGGAGATGCGCGCGCACGATTATCGCGAAATGAACCAGAAGTTATGGGCATTCCTTGATAAGCTGACCCAGTAGTTCCCCGGAGTCGGCTTCGCCTCGTCCGGGCTACGAGTCCGCCCCCGTAGCCCGGCTAATCGCAGCGCCGCCGGGGAAATCCCCCTAGCCAAGGAGAATCCATGCCAGCATCATCGCTTAAAGCCGTTATCGAAGCCTGCGACCGCGCCATCTCGCAGGAGGACTACGCCACGCTGATGGAATACTATGCCGACGACGCCACCCTGGTGGTCAAACCGGGCATGGTCGTTAGCGGCAAAGAGAGTATTCGCAAAGCGTTTATTGCCATCGCCGACTACTTTCAGCACCGACTGGTGGTGACGCAGGGGCGAATGGAGATTATTGAAGGCGGTGATAACGCGCTGGTGATTATGGAAACCCGGTTGGATATTCCGTTAGCGCAGGGAGAGTCAACGCAGGTTACGCGCCGCGCTACCTACGTTTTTCAAAAGTTCGCAGGCCGCTGGCTCTGCACCGTAGATAACTCCTACGGCACAGACCTGCTGGATAATCCGGAAGTTTAAATCCCCGCGCCCTGGCTGAAGTGCTCTTCGCCAAACACGCCGGTTGAAAGGTAGCGATCGCCGCGATCGCAGATGATCGCCACCACCACTGCTCCCGGGTTTTGTTCGGCTACGCGAATAGCCCCGGCTACCGCGCCGCCGGAACTCACGCCGCAGAACACGCCTTCTTTCACCGCCAGCGCACGCATGGTGTTTTCCGCGTCGTTCTGGTGAATATCCAGCACCTGGTCAACCAAACTGGCGTTAAAAATGCCCGGCATATATTCCGCAGGCCAACGGCGAATCCCTGGAATACTACTGCCTTCTTCCGGCTGCAGGCCAACGATAGTCACCGCGTTGTCCTGCTCGCGTAAAAAGCGCGACACGCCGGTAATCGTCCCGGTGGTGCCCATACTGGAGACGAAATGGGTAATGCGCCCCGCCGTCTGCTGCCAGATTTCCGGGCCGGTTGTAGTGTAGTGCGCGTACGGGTTATCCGGATTGTTGAACTGATCCAACAGCTTGCCTTCGCCGCGCTGGGCCATTTCAAGGGCTAAATCACGCGCCCCTTCCATCCCCTGTTCTTTAGTGACCAGAATCAGCTCGGCACCGTAGGCGCGCATTGCCGCACGGCGTTCCTGGCTCATGTTGTCGGGCATCAGCAGCTTCATGCGATAGCCCTTGAGCGCCGCAATCATCGCCAGCGCAATGCCGGTATTACCGCTAGTCGATTCAATCAGCACATCACCCGGCTTAATTTCACCGCGTTTTTCGGCTTCGACAATCATCGACAGCGCCGCGCGGTCTTTGACCGACCCCGCTGGGTTGTTGCCTTCCAGCTTGATCCAGATTTCACTGCCGTTATCCGGCCCCAGACGTTGTAATTTGACCAGCGGCGTGTTGCCGATCGTTTGTTCTAATGTATTCACTTCTGCTGTCCAATAAAAAGCCCGGCTGCGTTTCGCTTACCGGGCCTGTCAATATTGTGTTGTAGGCCGGGTAAGCGTAGCGCCACCCGGCAAAACCACGTGCGATTAAGCTATCAGGCCGTTTCTGCCAGAGCAAGCGTCTCATGGGACTCAATACGCTGGTCGCCGTGATAGAGGCGTGCGTTCTGCAAGCCCACAAACAGACGATCGCCACGCAGCGGCGCGTCGTCCCCGCGCATCACCACCGTTAACGGCTCGTGATACCACCCCAGAGGCTGGACAACTAATTGGGTGTAGTGACCTTTCGGGCTGGCTTCCAGCACCTGAACCGGCAGCGGGGAATCGAGACTGGTACGACGGCTCACGTCCACTTCCCACGGACGCAGGAACAGATCCACCGGCCCCTGATAGGACGGCGTATAGCCCAGCGGCCAGCGGTGTGCGCCAACGTGGAACTGCCCGCCGCGAATGGTGCCCTGCAGACGGTTCACTTCCCCCATAAACTCCAGTACGAAGCGGGTGGCTGGCTCGCGCCATACCTGATCCGGCTCATCGGCCTGTTCGATATTACCCTGGCTCATCACCACCACGCGGTTAGCAACTTCCATCGCTTCTTCCTGATCGTGGGTGACGAAGACGCTGGTGAATTTCAGCTCTTCATGCAGCTGACGTAGCCAGCGACGCAGCTCTTTACGTACCTGCGCATCCAGCGCGCCGAACGGTTCGTCGAGCAGTAAAATCTGTGGCTCCACCGCCAGCGCACGAGCCAACGCCACGCGCTGTTTTTGTCCGCCAGAAAGCTGTGCCGGGTAGCGGTCTGCCAGATGGGCGAGCTGCACCATCTCCAGCAGTTTGGTGACTTTTGCTTTAATGGTTGCGGCGTTTGGGCGCTCGCGACGCGGCAGCACCGTCAGGCCAAAGGCGATGTTGTCGAACACCGTCATATGGCGGAACAGCGCATAGTGCTGGAACACAAATCCCACTTTACGATCGCGCGCGTGCAGGCGGCTGACGTCGGTGCCGTGGAAGCGAATATGCCCGCTGGTCTGGTGCTCCAGCCCGGCAATAATGCGCAGCAGCGTGGTTTTCCCGGAGCCGGACGGCCCCAGCAGCGCGACCATCTGGCCGGAAGGGATATCCAGAGAGATATCATTCAGCACCTGGGTGCGACCAAAAGACTTCTTAATATTGGCAATCTCAATGCTCATGATTTCCCTCCTGTTGCGCGCGTTTTTCTTGATTATGCAAACGCCACTGCAACGCACTCTTTAAGAACAAGGTCAAAATAGCCATCAGGGTCAGCAACGCGGCGGCGGTAAAAGAACCGACGGTGTTGTAGTCCTGCTCCAGCAGTTCAATCTGTAACGGTAGCGACAGGGTCTCGCCGCGAATCGAGCCGGAGACCACCGACACCGCGCCAAACTCACCGATTGCGCGGGCGTTAGTCAGCACCACGCCGTACAGCAGCGCCCAGCGAATATTTGGCAACGTGACACGTTTAAACATCTGCCAGCCGGAAGCGCCAAGCAGCACCGCCGCTTCGTCTTCCTGGCTGCCCTGGCTCAGCATTACCGGTACCAATTCACGAACCACGAACGGGCAGGTCACAAAGATGGTGACCAGCACCATGCCCGGCCAGGCAAACATAATTTGCAGGTTATGCGCATCCAGCCAGCCGCCGAGTGGGCCGTTGGAACCGTAAAACAGCAGATAAACCAAACCCGCGACGACCGGCGAGACGGCAAACGGGATATCCAGCAGCGTCAGCAACAACTGACGACCCGGGAAGTTAAAGCGCGTCACCAGCCATGCCAGCAGCACGCCGAACACCAGGTTTACCGGCACGGTAATCAGCGCAATCATCACCGTCAGCCAGATGGCGTGCAGCATGTCCGGGTCGGCCAGGTTATGCAGCACCGGCATCAACCCTTTGCTGAAAGCCTGGACGAAGATGTAGATCATCGGCACCAGCAGGATAAAGGCCGAAACCAGCATCCCGGTACCAATCAGAAACCATTTACCCCAGTTGATGCGGGGTGCGTCATAGCGCTTCAATTGAGTAACTTCCGCCATTAGTGACCTACCACACGTCGACCAAAGCGACTTTGCAAGGTATTGATGGAGAACAGCAGCAGCAGAGAGGCCGCGAGGATAACCGATGCAATCGCGCTCGCCGCTGGATAATCAAACTCCTGCAGGCGAATAAAGATCATCAGCGAGGTCACTTCCGTCTTCCAGGCAATGTTCCCGGCGATAAAAATCACCGCGCCAAACTCGCCGAGGCTGCGGGTGAACGACAGCGCGACGCCCGCCACCAGCGCAGGAGAAAGTTCCGGCAGCACCACTTTACGGAAGCTCTGCCAGCGCGTAGCGCCCAGCGTTTCCGCCGCTTCTTCATATTCAGGGCCTAACTCTTCCAGCACCGGCTGAACGGTACGTACCACAAACGGGATGCTGGTGAACGCCATCGCAACCGCGATGCCGAGCCAGGTGTAGGTCACCTTAATATCAAACTTCGCCAGCCACTCACCGTAGAAGCCGTTCACCGAGAACAGCGACGCCAGCGTCAGGCCCGCCACCGCCGTTGGCAGCGCAAACGGCAGATCCATCAGCGCGTCCAGCAGCGTACGGCCCGGGAAACGGTAGCGGGTTAACACCCACGCCATCAGCAGGCCGAACACGCCGTTAAAAATCGAAGCCACAAACGCCGACAGCAGCGTCACTTTGTAGGCCGCCACCACCTGCGGGTTGGTAATCACATCCCAGTACTGCGACCAGCTCATCTGCGCCAGTTGCATGACCAACGCGCTCAGCGGCAGCAGCAGAATTAAACAAACAAACAGCAGACTGGTGCCGAGGCTCAGGGTAAAGCCCGGCAGCACGCGTCTGGAAGAAACAGCAAACATTACTTACGCCCCGCCGCTAACAGCTTGTCTAACTCACCACCGCTGGCGAAATGCGTTTTCATCACTTCAGGCCAGGCGCCAAATTTGTCTTCCACATGGAACAGTTCGGTCTGCGGGAATTTGTCTTTCAGCTTGTCCATCACCTGCGGGTTGTTCACGCGGTAGTAGTAGTCGGTGATGATGGTCTGCGCCTGCGGGCTATACAGATAGTTCAGGTAGGCTTTCGCCGCCTTCTCGGTACCGTTAGCCTTGACGTTTTTGTCGACCCACGCGACCGGGAACTCCGCCAGAATGTTGACCTTCGGCACCACAACTTCGAAGCCCTGATCTTCATACTGCTTACGGATATTGTTCACTTCAGACTCGAAGGTGATCAGCACATCGCCCAGACCGCGCTCCACGAAAGTGGTGGTCGCGCCACGGCCGCCGGTATCAAACACTTCAACGTTTTTCAGGAACTGGGTCATAAACTGCTGAGTTTTGGCTTTATCACCGCCGTCAGCCTGGTCCGCGGCGCCCCACGCTGCCAGATAGGTATAGCGCGCGTTGCCGGAGGTTTTCGGGTTCGGGAAAATCAGCTTCACGTCCGGACGCACCAGATCATTCCAGCTCTCGATATGCTTCGGGTTGCCCTTACGCACCAGGAACGCCATGGTCGAGTAGAACGGCGAGCTGTTATTTGGCAAACGAGACTGCCAATCAGCCGGGATCAGGTTGCCTTTGTCGTGCAGAATCTGCACATCGGTCACCTGGTTATAAGTTACAACGTCAGCTTTTAAGCCCTGCAAAATAGCCAGCGCCTGCTTGGAAGAACCGGCGTGAGACTGCTTAATAGTCAGCTTGTCACCCGCGTTGTCCTTCGCCCACTGCTGTTCAAACGGCGTATTCAGGGCGGCGAACAGCTCACGGGAGACGTCATAAGAGCTGTTTAACAGCTCCGTCGCCTGTGCTTGTGCCACCAGCAGCATTGAAGCGGCCAGCGCCAGGTATCTTTTTTTCAGTAACGTCATAGCCATTGCGCACCCTATCGTTTGAAGACTCTCTGAGCACCAGTGTATTTATAACGGAGACGAAAGGAGTAACGGTTTTATATACCGTTTGGTGATTTGGAAGTTGAAAAGAGAATAAGGCGTCTGGCGATATTTTCTGAAGCAGGATTCCACAACGGAAATGCCATTCTGACAACACTCTTCATCATGGGCAGAGTGCGCTAATGGACACTAAACATGATTTCGCTCGTCAGTTACGACGCCAGCTAACTCCACAGGAGCGTCGGTTATGGTATTTACTCCGTGACCGCCGTTTTGCGCGTTACAAGTTCCGTCGCCAGCATCCGGTGGGGCCGTATATTCTCGATTTTGCCTGCTGTGCTGCTTACCTGGCGGTGGAGTTGGACGGTGGACAGCATGATGAGCGGGCGGGGTATGATGCAAGGAGATCAGCGTGGCTAGAGTTGCAAAGGTGGCGGGTGTTGCGCTTCTGGAATAATGAGTTTATGGGGGATGAGGAGGCGGTGTTGGGGAAGATTCTGGAGGCGCTTGAGTTGGGTTT
>NZ_JMPL01000153.1 GCF_000735365.1 Kluyvera ascorbata ATCC 33433
AAAATATAGTGTTTACGTTCACTTCTTTTTCTTTCGATAGCAACTTAACGAAATTAACCATTTGCGATGATTGAGAGTGGAAATTTTGGCTATCAGTATAATCAGCATACTGGACACCAGAAATGAAGAGTAAAAACAAGAAGACGATGATCGTTAAGTCACGATATTTAGTTTGCAAGCGATGACGCATGTACAGGCTAAAAACAACAATCAGAATAAATAGCGCGCTAAATATAATGATGTATTTTAAATAATCATTAATATTAGACTGCGTTTGAAGATAATCGATGCCATAAAATCTCATATATTTATAATCCCTGAATCCTCATACCCCCGTTTGAATTATAGTAACACATTGTTTCTCCCTGCTCAGAAGTTCCTTAACAACTAATTATTATGGGTCGCTTAAACGAACGTCACTCGCAGAGCACCTCGTTTTGACAGAGCCGCCCTCTCCCATCGAGGAGAGGGCGCGGTCGAGTGCAAATTAGTAGCGCACGCACACCGATTTAGTTTCACACCAGTCGTTCAACCAGTCCGGGCCAAAATCACGCCCCGTACCCGACTGTTTCATGCCGCCGAACGGCAGGTTGGCGTCAATCAGCGTGTGGCTGTTGACCCATACCGTGCCGGCCTGCAGGCGGTCGGTATAGTTCAGCGCCTGAGTCAGATCACGGGTCCAGACGCTAGCGGTCAGGCCGAAGTCGCTGTCGTTGGCCAGGCGCAGCGCCTCTTCGCCGTCGGCGACACGTACCAGGTTCACTACCGGGCCAAACACCTCTTCACGAGTTAAGCGAAGATTGGCATCCGGGTTGATAACCAGCGTTGGCGGAATGTAGAAGCCCTGAGCGTCCGGGCCAACGTTGCCGGTAATCAGCTCGGCGTTTTGTTTACGCGCGTCATCAAGATACGCCGCCACTTTGGCGCAGTGCGCCTGAGACACCACCGGGTTAATCTGCGTGGTTTCCAGCATACCTGGACCCACCTGTAGCGATTTCACCGCCTGCTCAAAGCCGCTGACCAGCGTATCGAACAGCGGCGCTTCTATATAGATACGTGAACTGGCGGCGCACACCTGGCCCTGGTTAAGGAAGCTGCCGGTCATCAGCCCTTCGATAACCCATGCCGGATCGGCGTCTTTCAGTACGATGGCCGGGTTTTTACCGCCCAGCTCCAGCGTCACGCGGGTGAGCCTGTCGGCGGCGACGCGGGCAATCTGTTTACCGGTCGCGGTAGAGCCGGTAAAGCTCACTTTTGCCACATGCGGATGTGAGGTTAACGCTGCGCCGCACTCGGCGCCGCTGCCGGTCACCACATTGAATACGCCTTCCGGCACCCCCGCTTCAATGGCCAGTTCCGCCACACGCAGCAGCGTCAGCGGCGTCGTTTCCGACGGTTTAATGACGATAGAACACCCAGCCGCCAGCGCAGGCATCACCTTCCACATGCCAATCATCAGCGGGAAGTTCCACGGCACAATACCGGCAACGACGCCAACCGGCTCTTTTTTGGTCCACGCCTGGTAGCGTGCGCCCTGCGGGAATGGAATGGAGACATCCAGCGTGCGGCCGCTAATTTTAGTGGTCAGCCCGGCGGTATAACGCATCCAGTTCAGGGTGCAGCCGACTTCAAAGGCACGAGAGATGTTGATGGATTTGCCCTGCTCCAGCGTTTCCAGTTGGGCAAGTTCTTCGCCGTTTTGCTCAACGAGGTCAGCAAAGCGCAGCAGAATACGTTCGCGCTCGGCAGGCGTACGCCCAGCCCAACTGCGGGAAACAAATGCGCGCCAGGCGGACATGACGGCGCGGTCAACGTCTGCCGCATTAGCATCCGCGGTGGTGGCAATCGCCTTGCCCGTTGCCGGGTCCCAGACAGTGAGACGTTTTTCGCTCTGCGCCGCCTGCTGCGAGCCATCAATAAACAGGCCATGCTGACGGTCTAAAAACTGCTGCACGCTTGGGAGCAGTGCTACCTGTGATGAGGACATATCGTCTCCTTATTCTTCGCGGTTAGTCATTTCAGTCTACGGCGGGTCTGGAGATCGCGCTTTTGTCTCTGTGACATTCGCTTGTGCGGCTGTGACAGACGCCGCAATTAAACAGATTGCTCTGGCAGAAATGTGCAACAGGTAATAGTTCTTTCATATATTCCCCCGCGAACCCTTGTTAAAGGCAACATAAATGCAACAATGCCAAAACATTTTCATTGCAGAGATGGCGTATGGCAGCGGTAAATAGCGGTGAGACATATCAGGCGTGGCTGGCCAAAATCAACCAGGTGTGCGGGCATTTCGCGGCGCGCCCGTTGGATGGCGACTTTCATGGTGAGATAGATACCAGCTACGCGGGCAGCCTCAAGCTCAGCACCGTTACGACTCGCAACGTCAATCTGTTCCGCACCCGCCAGGAGATCCGCAGCGGTAACGATGCCTGGTTCTATACCGTGTTTCAGCTTGCCGGTCAGGCGGATATTGAGCAGGACGATCGTCAGGTGAAGCTGCAAACCGGCGATATGACGCTGATTGACGCGTCGCGCCCCTGCTCTATTCTCTGGCAGCAAACCTCCCGTCAGGTCTCACTGCTGCTACCGCGTCAACTGCTGGAAAACCAGCTGCGCGGCAGCGGAATTAGCGTCGCTACCCGTTTAGATAAATCCCTGCCGATGGTGCAGCTTAGCCAGCGCCTGCTGCATGAGAGCATGAGCAGCCCGCAGCTTTCGGCAAGCGAAAGTGAAGCGGCGCTGGATGCGATGGTGTGCCTGCTGCGCCCGATGCTGCATCAGCGGGAGGTCGCCCCTTCACGGCGCGAAAAGCAGTTTCAGAAGATCATGACGCTGATTGACGATGCGATTCAGGAAGAGCATCTGCGCCCGGAGTGGCTCGCCGATGAAACCGGTATGTCGGTAAGAAGCCTGTACCGACTGTTTGCCGATAAAGGGTTGGTGGTGGCGCAGTATATCAAGAACCGTCGTCTTGACCTCTGCGCCCAAGCGCTACAGCGTGCGCCAGACGACGAAAAGCTCGCCGGCATCGGCTATCGCTGGGGGTTCAGCGACCACAGCCATTTCTCTACCGCCTTCAAGCAGCGGTTCGGTATTTCGCCAGGGGAATACCGCAAGCGTGGTCGCTAAACAAAACTCAAATCAATTATCTTCAACCAGCTGCGACACGTCGTTGCTGTTGATTTCACGCGCATTGCCGTTCTGATCGGTGTAGCTGGTCATGCCGGTCTCTTTATCGAGCTGCGGTTTACCCTGCGTCACAATCGTCTGACCGCTTTTGGTGGTCATTACGTAGTTAGTCGTACAGCCTGCCAGAGCCAGCAGCATTGCGCCCGCGCACAGGAAATATAAAGGCTTTTTCATCATTTCTCCGTTCATTGTCCCCGCCAATGGCAAGGTTAAGTCGGCATATTGTATGCCGGATACGGTGAAATGGGGTATCGACGGGATGTAACAGAAGTTAACGTGATGATTTCCGGGAGGTCAATGGACCTCCCAGCGTACAAATTACAGCGCGATACGAATCACGTCGTCAGGCGCGGTGGCCTCTTTCTGACGGGTAGATTCCTGCTTCACGCTGACGTACAGCGTTTTACCGTCGGCGGAGAGCGTCAGGCTGTTCGGGAAGGTTGGCGTTTTGATGGTTTTGGTGACTTTATAGTCTTTCGCATCAATCACCGTCACGGTGCCCGCTTTACGCTGCGTCACGTAAACTTCGTTACGAACCGGGTTGAACAGCACCGCCAGCCCTTCCTGGGTGTCTACCTTCGACAGCACTTTGCCATCTTTCAGGTTTACGACCAGCAGTTCCGGCTGTTTGGAGTCGGTGATAAAGGCACGCTGACCTGCTTTATCCAGGCTGATGTTGATATAGAAGTGCTCTTTGCCGTCATCCTGCAGCTTCTGACGAGTCAGAATCTTGTTGCTTGCGGTATCGATGGTGACCAGTTCGCCATCGCCGTTAGTAACGTACAGGCGCTGTTTATCCGAGTCGACCGCCAGGCCCGTGCCGAAGCTTCCGGTACCGGTAATGGTGGTTTTCAGCGTCAGTTTGTCGCCGTCAACAACCCAGACGGAGCTGCCATCTTTGCCAATGCCGGTGATGTATACGGTATTGGTTTTCTCATCCACCGCCAGTTCACGCGGCTGCAATGGTTTAACCGTTTCACTACGTTCACGGCCATCCAGTACCAGGCGTCCCTTCACGTCGCCCGTTTTGGCGTCAATCGCGGTCACCGCACCGTTAATGGTGTTACCAAACCACAGGGTCTGGGTCTGATTATTCAGCGTCGCGCCAAACGGTTTGAGATCGTTATGAATAACCTGCGTCACTTCCAGCGTGACCGGATCAAGGCGATAAACAATCCCGCCCTTATCGGTTTTACGACTTTGTGATGTGGCCAGCCACAGCGCATTTTCCTGCTGGCTGTAGGCCATTTCATATGCCCCTTTGCCTACCGCTTTACGCAGCATTTCATCTGCGGCATGCGCGCTAAAGCTTCCCGCCAGCAGGAAAGCACTCAACAACAGAGAACGGCGCAGACGCGGCGCGGACAATTGACGTAATGACATGACGACTCCCTTTGATGAACTTAATGATTTCTGCTTCACATCGCTTCTGGCTTCGCAGCGTCATTGCACTACGTTTATAGATGCGAATAGTAATCATTAATTTATGTAAAGTGGAGCTTTTATTACCCCTGGCAACCAATTAGTTTCTATTTCATCACCTGAAATTAACGATTTATGCTGCTAAAGTTTTCAATACATTTACAAAAGTATTAACCTATTGGGGTCTGTTCCATTTGGTACATTTTGCGAGTTTTTCATGAAAATCATAACCGTACGCTCTGTGGCGCTGCCTGCGCTGCTGTTGCCGCTTGTTTTTTCTCCTTTTTCCTGGGCCAATGATGAACAAACGTTAATCGTCACCGCCGCCCCACAGGCCGTTTCTGAGCTGGATACCCCCGCCGCCGTTAGCGTGGTAGACGGCGAAGACATGCGTCACGCCGCACCGCAGGTTAACCTTTCAGAATCGCTGGGCGCTGTGCCGGGTTTGCAGGTGCAGAACCGTCAGAACTATGCGCAGGATCTTCAGCTTTCTATACGTGGTTTTGGTTCCCGTTCAACCTTCGGCGTGCGCGGTATTCGTCTGTACGTTGACGGTATTCCGGCCACCATGCCTGACGGTCAGGGGCAAACCTCGAATATTGACATCGGCAGTATCGATCACGTTGACGTGCTGCGTGGCCCCTTCTCTGCGCTGTACGGTAACGCCTCCGGCGGCGTGGTCAACGTCACCACCCAGACCGGCAAGCAGCCCACCACCATTGAAGCCAACAGCTATTACGGCAGCTACGGTACCTGGCACTACGGCATGAAAGCCAGCGGCGCAGTGGGCGACGGTACCCATGCGGGCGACGTTGACTACACGGTGTCGACGAATCGATTCACCACCCACGGTTATCGCGATCACAGCGCGGCGCGCAAGAACCTCGCCAACGCCAAACTCGGCGTGCGGATTAACGACGTCAGCAAGCTGACGCTGCTGTTCAACACCGTCGATATTAAAGCTAACGATCCGGGTGGCCTGACCAAAAGTGAGATGGACGCTGACCGCCAGCAGTCCCCGCGCGGCGACCAGTACAATACGCGTAAAAGCGTGAAGCAAACCCAGGCGGGCCTGCGCTATGAGCGTCAGCTCAGCGAGCAGGACGACCTCAGCGTGATGATGTACGCCGGGGAGCGCCAGACCACGCAGTACCAGTCGATTCCCAACACTTATCAGAAGAACCCCGCTCATTCCGGCGGCGTGATCGACCTCGATCGTCACTATCAGGGTATCGATACTCGTTGGACGCACCGCGGCGAAATGTTGATTCCGGTGACCTTCACCACTGGGCTTAACTACGAAAATATGAACGAGAAGCGCCGGGGCTACGAAAACTTCGTTATGAATGGTTCAACGCCGGAGTATGGCGAAAAAGGTAATTTGCGCCGCAACGAACGCAACCTGATGTGGAATCTCGACCCGTATCTGCAAACCCAATGGCAGCTGACCGACAAGCTGACCCTGGATGCGGGGGTGCGCTATAGCTCGGTGTGGTTTGACTCCAACGATCACTACGTTACTACGGGTAATGGCGACAGCAGCGGCGATACCAGCTATCACGAATGGCTGCCTGCGGGCTCGTTAAAATATGCCATTACCGATGCATGGAACGTCTATGCCAGCGTTGGTCGCGGTTTTGAAACCCCTACCATCAGCGAACTCTCCTACCATTCCGGCACGGCAAATGGGCTAAATCTGGACCTTAAACCTGCCACCAACGAGACCTATGAGATTGGGAGCAAAACGCGTATTGGCAATGGCTTACTCAGCGCCGCGCTGTTCCAGACCAACACCACCAATGAGATAGTCACCGATAGCAATAACGAAAGCCGCGCCAGCTACAAAAACGCCGGTAAGACCCGTCGTCAGGGTGCTGAATTGGCAATTGACCAGCAGTTTGCCGAAAACTGGCGCGCCAAAGCGGCATGGACCTGGCTTAACGCCACCTACCGCACCGATGTCTGTGGTGACGGCAGCTGTAACGGCAATCGTATTCCAGGCATCGCCCGCAATATGGGCTTCGCCTCGCTGGGCTATGAACCAGAAAGCGGCTGGTACGCCGGCGCGGACGTGCATTACATGGGCGATATTATGGCCAACGATGCTAACACCGCTCGTGCGCCGTCCTGGACCGTGGTTGGCCTGAATACCGGCTACAAGTTCAATCTCAGCAACTGGACGCTGGATGTCTTCGGGCGCGTCGATAACCTGTTTGACCGCGAATACGTCGGCTCGGTTATCGTGAATGAGTCTAACAAGCGCTACTACGAACCCGCACCAGGCCGTAACTACGGCGTGGGCGTTAATGTGGCGTGGCGTTTTGAATAATGCATGACGACGTTTCCGGGGCAGCCCGGAAACGTATTTTCCAGACGTAAATTAATGCCGATACTGCTGTTTCAAATACGATGTTGATTCATCAATAATTTGACATATCGCCGAATAACTTTCTGTTGAATCCCTTTTTTCCAGCGCATCCAACAATGGTTGATACACATTTTGATGCTGAAACGGTTCCATAGAATTTAAATATAAAAAATGCAGGCTTGGTCCCGCTCGCACCCATAATTGTTCAATCATTGCCATTAAGGTTGGCATTTCCGCATAGGTGTATATCTGGAATCGAAATTGATAATTAGTTTGCAGCATACGGGTAACGTCACCGGCAGATTTTGCCTCATGAAAGGCTTCGGAGAGAGACTTTAATGCCCTCATTTTATCTGCGGTTATATGTTCTGAGGCCGCTGCTGTCGCCATCCCCTCAAGGTTTTTTCGAATCCGGTTAATTTCAAGATAGGCCGAGTTGGTTAGCGCTGGCACCATAAAGGCCTGCGCAGGCGCTGCCTGAAGCGCCCCGAAGGAAACCAAACGCAGCAGCGCTTCACGCACCGGTGTAATACTGATGCCCTGGTTTATGGCTATTTCTCGGGTGACTAATCGCTCCCCGGGTTTTAACGCCCCCACAACAAGCGCATTCTTGATATTGTTCTCTACTTGCTGTGTCAAACTGATACGTTGTGCTTTGGCAAAATCCAGCATAATTATTATAACTCCGCGTATTTATTTACCCAGACCATTATAATTAATAGCTGGGGTTTTATTTTTTGCGCAGAAAATACGATATATATTTTTATCACAATTAGATTTAAGCAAAATTAATAGAAAATTAATCATGCGTAAACTATGCAATCTGGCTGCTGAATCGTTAACTACAGCGGCACGTTAAGTCTGACGACCAGATAGGTGCAGGATTTACCGCTATTGTTAATAAAACGGCAGTCGTTTGGCGGTCCAAGTTCGAGGCAGTCCCCGGCTTGCATTCGATGCGCCGTATCGCCTTCCATAAACAGCAGCTCGCCTTCCTGCATCCAGATAAGCTGTCGCGCCATGGCGTAGGCCGATGCAGGCATCGGGATGTCGCTACCCGCCGGTAGCTCAATTTGCACCAGATCGACCGGAAGCTCGCCGCGTGGCGAAACGTGGCGACGCAGATAGTGGGTCTGCGGATCGTGCCAGACCGGCTGGTCGGCAAATCGCAGCAGCTTCCCTTCCTGCATTTCTGCACGGGCAATCAGCGTCGACATACTGATACTGAAGGCACCCGAAAGCCGCGCCAGCAGCGCCGCTGTTGGGCTGCTCTCGCCGCGTTCAATTTTGTGGATCATCGCCCGGGAGACACCCGCACGCTCGGCCAATTCGCTCAGCGACCAGCTGCGCGACTCACGCTCAATGCGAATTCTTGCACCGATCCGTTGATTTAAGTTGTCTTCAATAGTATTCATATCGTAATAATATAGTGAACAACACTCAGGGTGCAACTCCATGGCTATTCGTTTTGCAACAAAAGAAGACTGTGCCGCCATTGCGGCAATCTATAACCACGCGGTCGTCCATACCGCCGCTATCTGGAACGATAAAACCGTCGATACCGATAACCGTATTGCCTGGTTTGAAGCGCGTCAGCTCGGTCATTTCCCGGTGCTGGTGAGCGAAGAAAACAGTGTCGTAACCGGCTATGCCTCCTACGGCGACTGGCGTAACTTTGACGGCTTCCGCCATACCGTTGAACACTCAGTCTACGTCCATCCGGAACACCAGGGCAAAGGGCTCGGCAATATTCTGCTCGGCGCGCTGATTGATGAGGCCCGCCGTCGCGGCAAGCACGTGATGGTTGCGGGTATCGAATCACAAAACCACGCTTCGTTGCACCTGCACGAGAAGCACGGTTTTG
>NZ_JMPL01000154.1 GCF_000735365.1 Kluyvera ascorbata ATCC 33433
CCTCTTTATATTAAGATGGTAAGGTNTGTCATGTAAGTTATCATGTATTATTGTGATGATATGATCTGTTCTTAAAAGATGAAAAAAGAGCATTTATAGGTATCGTGATTTTTTATTTGGTGAAAATCCATTGGATAGTATTGATCTCAAAAATCTTATTATCGAAAATAGCAAGCTTGATGTGATTCATGGTAATGATATATATCAAAGTGAATTGAGCTGCCAGTTCACGGAAAGACAGTTTCGTCACGAAAGAGGTTCCGAGGTTTCATATATTAAAATTGGACGTGAGCAGTTGTTCTACAACGGATTTGCATATGGTTATTGGCGGGTTAAAGCCGGGCCTTCAACGCGTTTTGTAACAGGGAAGTATAAAATTGCAAATACAAATCCATTAATGTCTGATTGCGATTCCTCTGCCTTTTTGAATGTCTATGGAATGGATGAATTTGATTGCTTAATATTTAATAATGAAGTTGAAATAGATGGACTTGAACTATATATAAGTTCAAGCGACATTGAAATGATAAAAGCTGGTTGCTCTTCTGATATAAGTGTTAATTTGGAAAAAGTAATAAAACCACGAACGTCTAAACAAGAGCGAAGGGCCCTCTATATTTTGTTGCATGAGATATGCAAAAAGAAAAATCTACAATCTAACGCTTCATCAATGGCAAATATTCTAACTGTTATAGCAAATAATGACTATGGTAAAGATTGGGAGTTCGATGAGGAAACTATTAGAAATTGGTTAATAGAATCGAAACTTAAATAATTTTTAATTAGACAATGCAACTATTTAAGATTGCATTGTCTACGGCCCAAGCTCACTTCTGCAAGAACAGGCAGTATCAAGATTCATTTGCGTTGGGCCAGTATTGCTAGCGCTGTCCGATATAAATCCAGAGCTTGTGTCACTTATGCATTCTACCCTTGGCGTTTGCTCACCAGTGATGGTTTGCAAAGTCCTTATTAAGGCCTTAACAAGGAGTGCATTCCTTTCACATCCTCATAAACTGAGACATGCTGTCTCCACTGAAACGAAGGAGGCAATATGAAAACAACATTCAACTATCCAACACCAGAACAACGCCTGCAGGTTCTACGTAACTATGGAGAACCGCATGATCGCTTGGTGCGTGAAAAAGAACGTCAGTACATCACATCGATATCTCGTTCCACGGCTTGGAAGCTAGAACAAGTCGGCCATTTTCCCTTGCGTAAATCCATTGGGTTGAAGTCTTGTGGATGGTTGCTTAGTGACCTGCTTTGCTGGATCAACGAGCGTTAAACTCAGGAAATAAAGGCATTCTTTTTTTACCTAATGACCTTTGCATTTTGCTATTTCCGCTATGAATAGCTAAATAGCAGCATTAGCGGAATTATTTACCATGTTAATTTAACAAGAGGTAGTTTATGTCGTTTGGTCGCTCTTTCCCTGTGGATGTTTTTCCATCAATAATTAGAAATGCGATTTATGAAGCAGAACAACATACGCAAGCACCGCTGTCATTAATAGCGGCGTCAGCGCTTGGTGCCATTTCATTAGCATGTCAAAACGGAATTGATGTCTGTAGGTTGAACAACTTGCGTAGCCCAGTATCGCTCTTTTTACTCACTCTGGCTGAATCTGGAGAACGGAAAAGTACGGTTGATAAGGTTTTAATGAGACCGTTGTATCAGCTTGAGGAAAAGTGGTTTGAGCAATACAACCAAGATCTAAAGGCTTGGTTGAACGGCGAGGTTGCTTTTAATATAGAAAAAAAAGCATTGGCATCAAAATTGAAAGCCGATATGTGCCGTAATAAAGATTACGGCGCAACGAATGAACGATTGAAAGCGTTATTGCAAACCAAACCCGCAGAACCTGTTAGATATAGGCTAATACTTAATGACGCAACACCATCTGCGATAAAACATTATCTCTGTAGAGACTGGAGGTCAGTGGGTATCATGTCAGATGAAGCAGGCACAATATTCAACGGACATACATTGAATGAGCTACCTTTCATCAATAAGATGTGGGATGGTTCAACTTATTCTGTCGATAGGAGAAATTCGCCTGAGCTTTTAATCCATGATGCCAGAATGACATTATCTCTGATGGTACAGCCTGAAGTATTTCAGAAGTATATTGAACGAAAAGGTGATATAGCAAAAGGAATTGGTTTTTTTGCTCGTTGCTTGATTTGTCAGCCAGATTCAAAGCAAGGATACCGACAGATCACTAATCCGATAATCTCCAGCGAATATCTGCCAGTGTTCCATAGTCGGCTTATAGATATAGTCAACGATAGCATTGCTAGAAATGGCAAAGGAGAACGGCTCAGCCTGCGTTTCTCTCCTCAGGCAGAACAAGAATGGATCTCATTTTATAACAAAACAGAATCGGAAATGAGTGAGCATGGCTATTTATCTAACATGAAAGATTATGCCTCAAAAATGGCAGAGAATATGGCGAGGATTGCTGCACTGCTCTATTATTTTGAAGGCTATGACGGAGATGTATCTGTTCAGGCTGTCGAGGCTGCAGCGCAGATAAGTGGCTGGTATGTAGGCGAGTACAAGCGTTTGTTCTTTAAGTCCCAGGAATTCACTCTTCTCGATAAAGAAAGTGACGAGCTATATTCGTGGATAAAAAATTATTGTGCTAGTACTTTCCCATCACATATAAGTAAAACGATGATTCTTCAATATGGTCCTCACAGGTTCAGAAATAAGATTAAAATGAATGAATTACTTGGCACCTTATTCACTCAACGGAAAATAATGGTAACAAGAGAGGGTAAGACTATTTATATCCAGCCAGTACATTAGCAAATTAATTGCAGAGTGATGTTTTTATCATGAGTAGTTGTGGTGCTTGGTTTTCCGGTTCACCAACAAGTGTTTTTATGTTGGAACTGGTAATATATAACATACCAATATACCACCAACTCCATTCCAATATACAACTATAAACATACCTTAACAGTTTAATTCGATACTAGCTAAATCACAACTACGATAGAAATATATTTATACGAACAGACATTAAAGTAAGACATAGGAATAATTTATGGAATTATACAACGGTTCTCATGGTGAGCATGTACTCGCCTATAGAAAGCATATTGAACAAGTAATTAATAATGCTATCAACGAATTTCCAAGGACTATGGCATTACGTGTTGATGTTCATTATCCACCTATTCTAGATAGAGGTGATACTGTATGTTGCTTCCCTAATCTGGAGCCAGGAGTGATATCCCGCTTCCGTAACTCATTAAATGCTATACTGGAGGCCAATGAGAAAGCCAGAGCAGTCGACGGTAAAAGAATATATCCAAACCGTGTTCGTCATGTTTGGGTACGAGAGTTTTCCGAAGAAGGAAAATGCCACTTTCATCTTGGTCTTTTTTTTAATAAAGATGCCTATTATCACTTAGGTGATTATAAGATTGAAAGCAACCTACGGATGATGATTGTAAGGGCATGGTACAGTGCTTTAGGTTTAGAGTTGGAGGATTATCTGGGATTGGTTCACTACCCTGAAAATTGTCGCTATATTCTAGATAGCAATGATTTTAATTTTGAAGCACAGTACAACAGCCTACTGAATCGTTTAGATTATTTAGCAAAACTTGATACTAAAGTATTTGGCGATGGAGATCGGAACTTCGGTTGCAGTCGAGGTTGATTTATTTTTTACAGAAACGGCCTTTCTTATAATTGGAAAGGCCAAAATCCGTCAGTACGTAATTAAACCTGACAGTTTACTTCGAGCGAAAAGTGTGATTCAGGTCCGTGTAAATCGGCCAATATCTTCTTAATTTCCATTTCACAAAACAAACCTGCCTTTTTTAACTGACTAACTACCCAAAAGCATCATTGTGGGTAGCTTTATAGAGCTAATAGGTTCCAACAACTGCCACTGTTTAAATATCCAGATAAAAAATTTCCCTCTGGGTCAGATGAGTGATAGAGTTTCACCCATAAGACCCTATGGAGGCATTATGTCTGAATTTGAATTGCTGGCGCAGGATCTGCTTGAGAAAGCAGGGAAGGAAGAAAAGCTGCGACAGGAAAATGATAAAAAGCTGATCGAACAGGTACTGGAAATCTATGATCAGAAGTACGTGGCTGAGTTACTTAGAAAAGTCGGGAAAAACGAGTGGAGTCGCGAAACTCTTAACCGCTGGGTTAATGGTAAGTGCCCACCAAAATCACTGACGTCAGCTGAAGAAGCACTTCTCCGGAAAATGCTGCCAGAACCGCCTGCATACCACCCGGACTATTCTTTCCGGTTCATTGACCTGTTTGCAGGTATTGGCGGTATACGAAAAGGCTTTGAGGCCATTGGTGGCCAGTGCGTTTTTACTAGCGAGTGGAATAAAGAGGCAGTGCGCACTTATAAAGCTAATTGGTTTAATGATGAGCACATACACAAATTCAATCTCGATATCCGGGAAGTCACTCTCAGTGACAAACCTGAAGTGTCAGAAACCGACGCCTATGCCTACATTGATGAGCACGTGCCGGATCATGATGTGCTTCTGGCAGGCTTCCCCTGCCAGCCATTCAGTCTTGCTGGTGTGAGCAAGAAAAACTCATTAGGTCGTGCGCATGGTTTTGAATGTGAGGCGCAGGGAACGCTTTTCTTTGACGTGGCGCGCATTATACGGGCAAAAAAACCGGCCATCTTTGTGCTGGAGAATGTCAAAAACCTGAAGAGTCATGATAAGGGCAAAACCTTTAAAGTCATCATGGAGACCCTTGACGAGCTGGGTTATGAAGTTGCGGATGCTGCTGATGTGGGAAAAAGCGATCCTAAAGTCATCGATGGAAAATATTTCCTGCCTCAGCACCGTGAACGTATCGTCCTAGTCGGGTTCCGCCGCGACCTGAATATTCACAAGGGTTTTACCCTGCGCGACGTCAGCCATTTTTACCCGGAACAACGTCCGTCATTTGGCGAGCTGCTGGAACCCGTGGTTGACAGTAAATATATCCTGACTCCGAAGCTCTGGGAGTACCTCTACAACTATGCTAAAAAGCATGCGGCTAAGGGGAATGGTTTCGGTTTTGGTCTCGTCAATCCTAAAAATAAGGAAAGTGTTGCCAGAACGCTTTCTGCCCGCTATCACAAAGACGGGTCTGAAATTCTGATAGACCGCGGCTGGGATATGGATATAGGTGAAGCAGACTTTATGAACGAAGAAAACCAAGCGCGTCGACCGCGCAGGCTGACTCCCCGCGAGTGTGCACGCCTCATGGGCTTTGAAAAGCCAGACGGCAAATCTTTCCGTATACCGGTTTCTGATACGCAGTCATACCGACAGTTCGGTAACTCTGTTGTGGTACCGGTATTTGAAGCTGTTGCCAGACTGCTGCAACCTTATATCCTCAAAGCTGTTTCTGCCGATGTTGATAACGCTGAACAGGTCTGAGTAATGCTCCCGGCCTATGATGCCGGGAGTTTACTTAAGGAAGCTTAGCGTAAAGGCCTGTAAGCTCTGCAATGAACGCACCGAACGTCATTAATTCCTCTCTGACCGCTTCCGGGTATTTTTTGTGTAGCGATGACGGCACAACGAGCCTGACACCTGCTTCACGCATTTCCCTGTACTGTGCCTGAGACACCCCCTCCTGCAGTGTAAACAGATGCACTTGATGGATTTTATCTGCTTCATTCAGTATTTGGCGCCAGCGATCTTTACAGGTGGTCTTGACCGCCAGCATGCGCAAATTTTCTCTGGGAAACTCAACATTGTGGTATGCCTCTGCAGAGGGGAATAGGAAATCTGGTTTTTTATTGCCTTCAGTGACTGCCTGTGTGGCGAAGTGCCGCAGCCCGTGCTCAATGAAAAGATGCTCCAGGTGCAGCTCAAGTGACTTTCCGGCTCTTGATTTACGTCGATTACTGACAGAGTTGGCCAATGCAATAAACTCATCCACAGATTCAAATCCTCCCTGGATGATGTCAAGAACATGTAATTCCTCAACCAGCAGAAAGATGTCGTACTCAACGCGCCGGCGGTCAATCAGCTGCACATCCGGGTCATTGGAGTTTTTCGCATAATGACCGGCGGCATACTGAATAATTTCATTTCCAGACGGAAAGCGATGCTTCCAGTCTTCAGGAATAACGTATTTATGATTTACAGGTGCATGCTGAAGAGACAGGCCCCCTAGGATTTGCCAAGCGGGCCCAGAGATAAGTGTTCCAGGAATAACTTCGCCGATAGCGGTCTCGATAACGTCCTCTTCATCAGGGCTGGCGCATACCCAGATGTTCACTGTCTTACAGTCCCCGCCTTGCTCATCAAGCCTGAAGGCCAGAAGTGTCAGAGCACCTGTATTTTCAGGATCCTGAAGTGGGCTGCCTCTTCCCCAGCGCGTGATCCTTTTTTCATTCCGGGTTTTACCAAAATGACGGCTGTTATAATAAATAGCCCGGGCTTCGCTGTCGGGACAATCATGTGATGACACATGCGCAGTGAGGAAGACTGAAGGATTCATCTCGCGGGTATGGTTAATGGACGGAAACAGCTTTTCTACGATGCCGGAAGGGATATAAAGTCCGACCTGATGACCACCTGTTGCGCCTGTATCGTTGGCGGAAAGGCGTTTGATATAGACAAGATAATTTCCGCCAGCGATCTCAAGCAGCCAGTTATGAAAAACCGACATAAACACCCCTATGTTAACCTGAAACTCGAAACGCCATTTTTTCATAGTTATATAAAAGCAACCAGTAAGGCTTTATAAGCATCGCGGTATGTCAGTGAACTGGCTGCAGGTCATACGCAGGGAATGTACCGCTTCCTCACTTTTTCAACTATAAAGTTACAGCATAGGGTTATATTTAAGTTTATGAAATTTAATAAGATTTTTCATAAATCTGATAGAAGGAAGGGAAAGGTGGGAAGCGGGGGTGTGACGAACTAAGTGAGGACCTGTAACGACTTTCCTGAATCACTTCTTGATTTTATCATAATAATTATGTTGAAATCATGAAGTGAACCTCACGGAGATGCCTTCATGACCATGCCTTATTGTATCCTACATACCGAAGCTGATTCAGATCTTGTACTTAATGAACTGGGTTTTTCAGAAAACGATATTCATGCCGCTCTGACGTCTGCTTTGTACGAGCGCCGTAAATCTAGCAAGCTTCACCCCGCAGTAGATGCAGGGTTCCGTTTCTGGAGTGAGATGGTCGCCGCGACCCGCCGTGTACTGATTGGTAAGGGTAACGGCTGGTCTCCTGAAGTGGTCAAGCGAATGGAAATGGTCGTTAACTCAGCCAAAGGGGTTAATCTGATTATCACCTCGGGCGATAGGCACACCGGACGTCCTGATGGATTGCCGAAAACCAAAAATGCCAAGGGTGAGGCAACGCGCTCGATTGTTCACAACAATCCCGGCACAGCTGATATGTTCCAGACGGATGCGTTGTATTCAGGCAAATCTGAGATCACGCCGATAGACAGCACCCGTACTTATATCGTCCTGTATTATTATGATGCGGCTAACAAAGAGGTTCGCTGCGAGGTGTCATATCCGGTAGGAATGGTGAATCAGGACGGATTTGCCCGTGTAAGCGCATGGAGTGAGCGTATCATCTTGGGTCCTCTGCCGTTTGAAGGTGCTGATATTTTCCCTGATGAGGATTTTGATGATGACATATCTATTACTGTTGAAAGCAAATGAGTAACCCTGTTGATGACGGCAAACGCCTTTTTAATCCGTCCCGGCTCAAGCTGGCGCGGATTAGACGCAAACTGACCCTGAAGGAATTAGCAGAGAAAATGGGGCTATCTAGTCGTATTGTAATTGAGTACGAAAAACCCTATTGCTTGTATGAACCCACGCCAGAGACAGTCCAGGCGTACGCCAGCGCTCTAAAATATCCAGAGTCCTTTTTCTTTGGGGATGACGTTGAAGCAATCGATCCACTGACGGTTTCATTTCGTTCTTTGCGTACGACAAAAGCCGTCGACCAGCATGCGGCAATTGGAGCTGGTGGGTTGGGGGTTATGCTGAGCGAGTATTTCAGTACGCGCTTCACTTTGCCTCAGCCTGAACTGCCGAATCTTCGTGGAAGTGAGTCTGAGGTCGCCGCTCAGGCGGTGCGCGAAGCTTGGGGAATAGGTAAGAAGAGTATCACCAACGTTGTTCATCTTCTGGAGAAGCACGGCGTTAAGGTGTTCTGGCTCTCAGAGGAAACGGCGAGTATCGACGCTTTTTCCTTCTGGAAAGATGATGTTCCTTACATTTTCCTCAACACACGTAAGTCAGGTGAACGCAGCCGTTTCGATGCGGCACATGAGCTGGCTCATCTGGTACTTCACCGTCATGGTGATGTCAAGGGGCAGGATGCTGAGCGTGAAGCGGATGCTTTTGCGTCAGCATTTCTGATGCCCCCGGAAAACGTGATGGCCGTTAAGATGGCATTCCCGACGTTTGACAAAATCGTGCAACTGAAGTCGCTCTGGAAAGTTTCGGCGATGGCTCTGATTGTCAGAATGCGCAATCTGAACGTGCTGACGGAATGGCAATATAACAGCCTGATGCGCGATGCGACGGCAAAGGGAT
>NZ_JMPL01000155.1 GCF_000735365.1 Kluyvera ascorbata ATCC 33433
ATGCATTGAAACAGCGATTGATGCCGCCGAAGTGATCCTCACCTTAGCCCCGGAAACCAACGGGCAGGTTGCGGTGAAAGCCTGGCAAGCGCTGGGCGAGTTTACCGGCCTCAACCACACCCATCTGGCGACCAACAAAGAAGACGAGAAGATTCGCTTCCGCGATATTCAGGCGCAGCCGCGCAAAATCATCTCCAGCCCGACCTGGTCAGGGCTTGAAGATGAACACGTCTCCTATAACGCGGGCTACACCAACGTGCACGAGCTGATCCCGTGGCGCACCGTGTCGGGCCGCCAGTCGCTGTATCAGGATCACCCGTGGATGCGCGATTTCGGCGAAAGCCTGGTGGCCTATCGCCCGCCAATCGACACCCGCAGCGTCAGCCACATGAATGAAATCCCGCCAAACGGCTTCCCGGAAAAAGCGCTGAACTTCCTGACGCCGCACCAGAAATGGGGCATTCACTCCACCTATAGCGAAAACCTACTGATGTTAACGCTGTCGCGCGGCGGGCCGATCGTCTGGCTGAGCGAAACCGATGCCAAAGAGCTGGGTATTGCCGATAACGACTGGATTGAAGCGTTCAACGCCAACGGCGCGCTCACCGCCCGCGCGGTAGTCAGCCAGCGCGTGCCGCCGGGCATGACCATGATGTACCACGCTCAGGAACGCATCATGAACATTCCAGGCTCGGAGGTCACCGGACGACGCGGGGGGATTCACAACTCGGTCACCCGCATCTGCCCGAAACCTACCCATATGATTGGCGGCTATGCGCAGCTTGCCTATAGCTTCAACTACTACGGAACGGTCGGTTCGAACCGTGATGAGTTCATTATGATTCGCAAAATGAAAAACATTAATTGGCTGGATGATGAAGGCAATGATCAGGTTCAGGAGGCGGCAAAATGAAGATACGCTCACAGGTTGGGATGGTTTTAAACCTTGATAAATGCATTGGCTGCCACACCTGCTCCGTGACCTGTAAAAACGTCTGGAGCAGCCGCGAAGGGATGGAATACGCGTGGTTTAACAACGTCGAGACCAAACCGGGCATCGGCTTCCCGAAAGACTGGGAAAACCAGGAGAAATGGCAAGGCGGCTGGGTGCGCGGCATCAGCGGAAAACTGACCCCGCGCATGGGCGGCCGTCTGGGCGTGCTGTCGAAAATCTTCGCCAACCCGCTTATCCCTGGCATCGACGATTACTACGAACCTTTCACCTACGACTACCAGCACCTGCACAATGCGCCGGAAGGCAAAAACCTGCCCACTGCTCGCCCGCGTTCGTTGATAAGCGGCCAGCGGATGAACAAAATCGAATGGGGCCCAAACTGGGAGGAACTGCTCGGCGGCGAGTTTGAAAAACGCGCCCACGACCATAACTTCCAGGAAATGCAAAAGGAGATGTACGGCCAGTTCGAAAACACCTTCATGATGTACCTGCCGCGCCTGTGCGAACACTGCCTGAACCCAAGCTGTGTCGCCACCTGCCCAAGCGGCGCGATTTACAAGCGTGAAGAAGACGGCATCGTGCTGATTGACCAGGACAAGTGCCGCGGCTGGCGTATGTGTATCACCGGCTGCCCGTACAAAAAAATCTACTTCAACTGGAAAAGCGGCAAATCCGAAAAATGCATTTTCTGCTACCCGCGTATTGAATCCGGCCAGCCAACCGTCTGTTCGGAAACCTGCGTGGGGCGAATTCGCTATCTCGGCGTGCTGCTGTATGACGCCGACCGTATCGAAGAAGCGGCCAGCACCGAACACGAGACCGATCTCTACGAACGTCAATGCGATGTGTTCCTCGACCCGCACGACCCTGCGGTGATTGAAGAAGCATTGAAACAGGGCATCACCCAGAACACGCTCGACGCCGCACAGCGTTCACCGGTGTACAAAATGGCGATGGACTGGAAGTTGGCGCTGCCGCTGCACCCGGAATACCGCACGCTGCCGATGGTGTGGTACGTACCGCCGCTGTCACCGATTCAGTCCGTTGCCGATGCCGGTGGACTGCCAAAAACCGACAGCATTCTGCCGGCGGTGGAAAGCCTGCGCATTCCGGTACAGTACCTGGCAAACATGCTCAGCGCGGGCGACACTGGCCCGGTACTGCGCGCGCTGAAACGCATGATGGCGATGCGTCACTACAAACGTTCTCAGACCGTTGAAGGCGTCACCGACACCCGCGCGATTGAAGAAGTGGGCTTAAGCGTGGAACAGGTTGAAGAGATGTACCGCTACCTGGCGATCGCCAACTACGAAGACCGCTTCGTTATTCCCACCAGCCACCGTGAAATGGCGGAAGATGCCTTCCCGGAAAGCAAGGGCTGCGGCTTCACCTTCGGCGACGGTTGTCACGGGTCGGACACCAAGTTCAACCTGTTTAACAGCCATCGTATAGACGCCATCAATATCGGGGAGAAAAACTAATGCGAGTCCTGAAAATAATCGGGCTGCTGCTGGAGTACCCCGATGAGCTCAGCTGGGACAACAAGGATGAGCTATTTGCGTTAATCGACAGCGACGCCCCGGCGCTGCGCCCGTTCCTTGAACAGCATCTGGCGGCCTCGCTGCTCGATAAGCAGGCCGAATGGTGCGAGATTTTCGAGCGCGGGCGCGCAACGTCACTCATGCTGTTTGAGCACGTCCATGCGGAATCCCGCGACCGTGGTCAGGCAATGGTTGAGCTCATGTCGCAGTATGAACAGGCCGGTTTGCAGCTCGACTGCCGCGAGCTGCCTGACCATCTGCCGCTTTATCTCGAGTATCTCAGCATTCTGCCACAGGCTCAGGCGCAGGAAGGCCTGCAAAACGTCGCGCCAATTCTGGCGCTGATTGGCGGTCGGCTGAAGCAGCGTCAGGCACCGTGGTATCAGCTGTTCGATACCCTGCTGTCACTGGCGAAAACATCATTATCAAGTGACAGTGTCACAAAACAGGTGGCGGGCGAAGCGCGAGATGATACCCGTCAGGCGCTGGACGCAGTCTGGGAAGAGGAACAGGTGAAGTTTATCGAAGATAACGCCACCGCCTGTGACAGTTCCCCGCTGCAAAGTTATCAACGACGCTTTAGCCAGGACGTGGCGCCACAGTACGTGGACGTCCGTGCGGGAGGCCCGAAATGATACAGTACCTCAACGTCTTTTTTTACGACATCTACCCTTACCTCTGCGGCACGGTGTTCCTGCTGGGCAGTTGGTTGCGCTACGACTACGGTCAGTACACCTGGCGCGCCTCATCCAGCCAGATGCTCGATAAGCGCGGGATGGTGATTTGGTCCAACCTGTTCCACGTCGGTATTCTGGGGATCTTCTTCGGCCACTTCTTCGGCATGTTGACGCCGCACTGGGTATATGAATCCTGGCTGCCGCTGTCGCAGAAACAGCTGATGGCGATGATTCTCGGCGGTGCTTGTGGGGTAATGACGCTGGTCGGCGGCGCGGGTCTGCTGATTCGTCGTCTGTTCAACCCGCGCATTCGCGCAACCTCATCGACGGCGGATATTCTGATCCTCAGTATTTTGCTGATCCAGTGCTGCCTCGGCCTGACCACCATTCCGTTCTCCGCGCAGCACCCTGACGGCAGCGAGATGCTGAAGCTGGTGGACTGGGCGCAGGCGGTGGTCACTTTCCACGGCGGCGCATCGGCGCACCTTGACGGCGTAGCCTGGATTTACCGCGTGCATCTGGTGCTCGGCATGACCATCTTCCTGCTGTTCCCGTTCACCCGCCTGGTACACGTCTGGAGCGCGCCGGTGGAATACCTGACTCGCCGTTATCAGGTCGTACGCTCACGCCGATAACCGTTTTAATCCCTGTAGCCCGGCTGAGCATCGCGACGCCGGGTTTTTTACGCCACAAACAAAATACTAAACCTAATCTCAACCACTTTATCTTTCACCACCACAATGAATAATAACGCGCTATATTACGCTCGTTGAATTTACCAGCGTGTCTGAAAGCACGCGGGAAATATAAATTCACTCAGCATCGTAATTAATAATCTTGTTATGGCGAGGCTCCTGAATAAACATAAGTTATCGCCCTGGTGGTATCGAGAGAGACCATCACAGGGAAATACAGGCATCCATCGAATCAAGGTGTTGCCAAGATAACTTCTGACGGCTCAAGGTCGTACAGATACGTTGTTCAGTGCTAAAACCGGGACGTAGGGATTCTTCTCAGCATTTCCAGTTTTGTTCGCCCTATATAGAATTTCTATAGGGAACATTTTGATGTCTTATATTCATGCCACTGCGCCGCACTACCCAACTGCCCCGGCTACGGGCGATATTACCTCAAGCTACATGTCGAAAACGTTTATTTCGTTGCCGGAACCACTCAGCGTAAAAGAAGCGCGCGAGATGTTCCTGCGACAATTAAATGACGATCATTTCCCCTGCGCCGTATTCGTGGTTTCCGGCGACAACCTGCGTGGAATATTATCCACTCGCGCGCTGTTACAAGCGTCCGACGATAATCAGCCGATCGTGCAGCTGATGACCACCACCTTATTCCACGTCGGCCCGGACGATACCCGCGACGTGGCCGCGGAGCTTATCGAAAAGCACCGCCTGACGCTGCTACCGGTGATTGAAAACGGCAAGCTTATCGGCTGCCTCAATGAAAAAGAGATTGATAAGCTGTTAGCCGATGAAATCACCGAAGATGCGCAGCTTCAGGGGGCGACGTTGCCTCTGGAAAAACCGTATCTGGAGATTAGCCCGGTTACGCTGTGGAAAAACGCGCCGTCTGGCTGCTGCTGCTGTTTATCGCCGAAGCGTACACCAGCACCGTGATTCAGCACTTTGAAGAGGCGCTGGAGTCCGCCATTGCGCTAGCCTTCTTTATCCCGTTGCTGATTGGCACCGGGGGCAACAGCGGTACGCAAATCACCTCGACGCTGGTGCGCGCCATGGCGCTAGGCGAAGTGGGCTTAAGGGATCTGGGGCGAATTCTGCGTAAAGAGATGTCGACGGCGATGCTGGTCGCCATCACGCTCGGCGCAGCAGGCTGTCTGCGAGCATGGATCATGGGCATTGGCCCGGAAATCACCTTTATCGTCAGCCTGACGCTGGTGTGCGTTACCATCTGGAGTGCGATCGTCTCCTCGGTGATCCCGCTGGTCATTAAACGCGTCGGCATCGACCCGGCGGTGGTTTCCGCGCCGTTTATCGCCACGCTGATTGACGGCACCGGGCTGATTATTTACTTCAAAATCGCTCAGCATTTCTTAGGGTTAAGCTAGTGCGAAGCCTCTCATTCCGTAGCCCGGCCAAGCGAAGCGACGTCGGGCTACAGGGTGAAGGTGTCGCCGGTTGCCGGGGAGATAACCTCCGGCAGCCACAGTTTGCCCCACGCGCCGGTGCAGTGGCAGCCCATGATTTTATCGGGGTTAAGCTGCTGTAAAAATTGCCTGACCTGCCAGAGCGTGCGCGGTGAAGCACTGCGCAGATGAAAACCGCCGATAATCGCGTGAACCTTGTCGATGCCGGTAATCTGCTGGCAGTGCCGCACGATGTTGATAATCCCGCGATGCCCGCAGCCGGTAATAATGACCAGCCCGCGTTCGGACAGATAAATCAACACCCCCTCATCAATCACGTAATCCGTTTGATCGCCGGTCACCCCGTAGGCTTTGGGGCTATCAACGGCTATTTCGCCTGACCAGATAAAACGGTCACTAATGTGCAGCGGCGCGCGGGTGTACTCCATACGATGGCGAGCGTAATCAATCTCCAGCGACAGCTTTTTGATTTTATGGCTGCGCCCCGCCACGTTCAGCGCGGCATAGCGCTCGTTGCCGATGGTCGGATGGCAAATAATGCGGCTGTTATCCGGCAGCCAGGGTACGCCGCCGCAATGGTCGTAATGACCGTGTGAAAGCACCGTCGCCGTGAGGTTATCTAGCGAAATGCCCATCTGCGCGGCATTGTGCCGGAAACTATCATCAGGGCCGGTGTCGAAAAGAATCGAGGTGGTTTCATCCTCAAGCAGCAGGCTTAGTCCCGCTTTGGCTCGGAGTCCGCTATCGGCACCACGAGCCAGCTGGTTTTCAAGCAATACGCGAAGCGTTAATGCCATCATCTCATCCCTGAAGGTTACGTTATGACGTAAACGTATATTATTTCCCGGCTTCGGGGTGGGTGTCGAATGCCGCCATTATGGCTTCCAGCTCGCTAACGCTAAAGCCGTATTTCGGGTCTTCTACGCCCAGACCAAAGCGGATTTGCAGCGCCTCGTACAGCGCGGGCACGTCCGGGAAATCTATCTTCTCGACCACGTGGTTGTTATCCCAGTGGGTAAAGTGGAAGTTGGTCAGCGTCATTTTGCCACCGTCCGGCAGGTGACGACACATCAGCAGATGGTGGCGGAAATGCGACTGAGGCCAGTGCGCCGACCAGAAGTTGCCCATCACGTAATCTGACGCATACTGACGACCTAAATCGAAGTGATACATCGACTGCCAGTGATCGTGGTGGCTGAACTGTAAAATCCATTCCTGATTTTCATACAGCAGACGATAGTCGCCGTGCGGCGTCGTCTGGGTAATATCCGCCAGCAGCTTGATTGGCGCGGTCAGCGTCTGCCCGCCAAAGCCTACGTCGGCAATCCAGCGCTCGCCATCAACGTCCACCAGCAGCAGGCGGTGGGTTCGCGGCGGCATCTGCGGCGGATGCGATAGCACCACGCGGCCCAGCAGGCTGCGCACGTGGAAACCCAGTTCGCGCAGTACGCGTTCAAACAGACCGTTTTGTTCAAAACAGTAGCCGCCACGACGTGCGTGAACCAGCTTGTCTTCCAGTGATTGATCGTCGAGGTGCATCTCGCGCGGTAACAGCACGTCAAGGTTCTCGAACGGAATGGCGCTGTTATGGTGGATATGCAGACTGCGCAACGTCTCAATGGATACGTCAGGGGTTCCCGTCCAACCGAGACGGGCAAAATAGGCGCTTAAGAAAGGGGTCATCAATGCCTCCAGCGTTGGTGTCCGTTCTTTATAACCTATTTTGCCCGGCCCACTGACCGATTTGTGCGATCGGTTAACCTACCGTGTACTTCGCTGCATTAACCCCAGCGCGGTCAGCATTAACGCCAGCCCGACGAACAGCGTCAGGCTCGCCATCGCCATCCCCTGACCGACCGAACCCTGCTCGAACTGCCGCCAGATAAACACCGCTACGGTCTGCGTCCCCGCCGGTGCCAGCAGCAGCGAGGTCACCAGTTCACGGGAAGCAACGGCAAACACCATCAGCATCGCCGCCAGCAGCGCCGGAAACACCAGCGGCAGGACAATCAGCCGTAGCGCCTGCCACGGCGACGCACCGTGCACCCGCGCCGCGGGTTCCAGATTATTCCCCAACTGACGCAGCGCGCTGCCGACATAGCGCACCGGCCACGGCAGTAACAGACAGCAATAAGAGAGCAGCAGCATAAACCACGTATTGTAAGGTGAGACCGGCCAGAACGGCTGATTCCACAGGAGAATCAGCCCAACGCCCACCACCACTCCCGGCAGCGCGGCAGGCATCAGCGACAGCGCATCGATTAGTGCGCTGCCTTTGATTTTTTGTACCAGCACCAGCCAAGCCGCCACCAGCCCGAGCAGGCCGACAATCAGCGCCGACGCCAGCGCCAGCGATAAACTGGTACCCAGCGCCGACAGCGCATCGCCCTGCTGCGCGAACAGCGCGCTAAAGTGCTTCAACGTAAAGTTGCCCATGTTCAATCCGCCGGAAAGTGTCCCCATCAGGCTGGTTGCGACCATCGACGCGCCGGGAAGCAGTACCGCCAGGCCACCAACACCGCCCATCACCAGCAGCGCAGGTAGCGTCATCACTCCGAGCGACGCCCCGCTGTTCTCCCCGGGTTTTCCGGTGACGCTGGTGACCTCCGTCGTTCCCGTCAGCCGTTTTTGTAACCACCAGGCGAGCAGCGCCACGGTAATCAGCAGCACCGACAGCAGCGACGCACCGGTGAGATCGATAGGCCAGTCCGCGAGTTTTTTCTCAATGCCTACGGTGAGCATCACCACGCCCGCCCGAGAGCCCAGCGCCGCAGGAACCCCGTACTCTTCAATCGCCAGAGTAAAGGCCAGCAGCATCCCCGCCGCCAGCGCCGGGGAGAGCATCGGCAGCGTGACGTGCCAGAATGCCCGCCAGGCGCTCGCCCCGTGAACCCGTGCAACAATTGCCAGCCGCTGCCCGCTCGCCAGCAGGCTGCGGGAGACGGCAAAATAGACCACCGGGAAGATATTCAGGGTCATCACCAGCACGATCCCCGTGCGGCTAAACAGTAGATCGTTCAGATCCCAACCGGTCAACTGCTGCAGGTAGCCGTTATGCTGCAACACCAGCATCCATGACAGCGCAGCGATATACGGTGGCGTGAGGAACGGAATTAAGAACAGCAGATCCCACAGTTTCGGCAGCGGCAGATTAAAGAGCCCGCGCAGCACGCCGAGCGGCAGGCCAACAATCACGCTCATCAACGCCACGCCGCAGGCAATCCATAGGGTTCCGCCGAGCATCGGCATCAGCTGCGGGTCGCTTAGTAAAGC
>NZ_JMPL01000156.1 GCF_000735365.1 Kluyvera ascorbata ATCC 33433
GTGTAATTTATATTTATTAATTACTTCATTTAATTGATAAAATTGTGTGGAATGTTCCATCATATTCCTTAAGGCATTCATTAAGAGACATTGTTGGATAATAACACTTAGGATAGTAATTTTGTAAAGCCCTGAAGTAGGCCTACCTTTATGACATTGTCTCACTTATTTTGCTTATGGCGAGGCTTGACCAAAAGCATCCTTGCTACTATCAACCATCGTAACTACAATCCAAGTGGAAACCCTTAGGAACCGTCCCATGCACAAGCAACTAACATCATCACAAGTTACCAAAGCACAGATTTACCGTTCCATCGCCAGCTCAACCGCGATCGAAACGGGTGTTTCTGTGCAAAAAATTGAGCAGCAACTCAAAAAAAATCAGGCACAGGCGAAAGCTGTTGGCCTCGCCCGTTAATCTGGCAAGATGTCGCTCACCAGTTGCATCATAGGGCTGTAGTTACCTGATACGCCCGCCTGAATGGCCTTGAAGTAAAACGCCTTGTGTTCATCCCATAAGCTGTAATCTAACAAACTCTTCCCTGCCAAAACGGCCAATACATCGCAAAGTAGCCGCGACAGACGTCCGTTACCTTCTCTGAATGGATGGATCAAAATAAACTCTACGTGGCATTCAGCCAGATAACTAACCAGCTCCGGACGAGAAAGATCCTTTAACTCACCAGACCGAGCAAGAAACTGTTTCTCGAAACCATCAAGAAGAAGCGGAATCCTGTCGGCAGCTGCAAACTGAAAGCCGTCTTTAGTCAGGTTGGCATTGCGTAACTTCCCTGCCCAGTCATACACATTCCCCAACCATTGGCGATGCCACCTACTGATGTGCTCAAAAGCCAGCGCTTTAGGCGGCTGGCCTTCGATAAATAGCTGTTCATAAAGCATCAGCAGCAAGCCAGATTCCAGCGCTTCCATTTCCTCTTCATCAATGATCCCCAGCTTATTAGCCAGCACTAAGTCTCCAGAGCCCGGCTGATACCGATCTTCTGCAGAATTAAGCTCATATTTTGACAAGCCCTTACCTCCGTCCAAACAAGTTCACAACGTTGTTTTCCTGCTGTCGCTGATAGTTGTTGACACGATCTTCCCAGATCTCAAGCGCCCTGCGCTTTTCAGTCAGATAATCATAACGGTCGTAGTGTTTCGAGCTGACGTCGTTCAAAGCGTGATTCTGAATACGGTCCCGGATCTCTTTGCTGATCCCCGCTTCCCCCATCAGCGTTTTACAGGTCCGACGTAAATCTCGCGCCGTAAAAACTTTAAACTCAGGATTAAAAGCCCGGAAATACATGATGGAACGCGCCAGGCTATCGGTACGCACCGGTCGTTCGCCGTTGGTCGAGAGCGGGAAGATATAGGGGCTGTTACTTTCCTTAGTCAGTTCTTTCACTGAGGCTAATTCACTTAATGCCGATTCAGTCAGTGGGATCAGGTGCTCCCGTTTGTTTTTCGATACATCGGCAATTACTAGGAGCGTCTTTTGCTGCCAGTCAATCGCGCTCCACTGGCTGGCAATTATTTCAAACGGACGCTGCCCGCCAGCATAAACACAGAAGCGGATTAGGTGCTGCATCAGTGGCCCAACGTTAGTTGCCTGAGCGAACTGCTCCATGACAAAACGTAGCTCTTCCAGCGTTAACCATGTATCACCCACCTTTTCCGCCGAAGACTGCTTAGGTATTGCCGACACAGGGTTAACTTCAAGGCCAAACGTGATACCCACACTGGTATTCATCGGATCGTTATCGGCTTTCAGGCCGTAGTTAAATGCCGCCATCAGATACGAGCGAATCCGATTAGCATGGACCACCGCATCACGCTGGATAATACCTGATAGAATGGTTTTGATCTGCAGAGGCGTCACGTCCTTCGCTTTGGTATCACGAGGAATAACCGTGTAGCACTCTCTTTCAAGACGTTTCAGAACATCAGCCCAGGTCCGCTTATTATCGAGCTTCATCTTGTTGACGTAGCCATGCACCAGTTCTTCAAAAGATCCCTGAGAACGATGGATCTGCATCATGTGCTGCTCGGCCAGGCGTTGTTGCTCAAGCTCTTGCTGGGGTTCTTTTCCTTCAACAAGCCAGGCACCATACTTTTTCGCCAGCTCATTGGCTGTCACCAGTTTCATCTCAGGCCAGATGCCCAACTGGATGAACTTCTCTTTCTTCCCTTTCTCAACGTAGTAACGGAAATAAAAAACCTTGCTGCCTGAAGGCTGAACCTTAACGCCAAGCCTGCCAGTACCACGTTGAGCGCTGTTGCTCCACACGTAGTACGCCGTGCTTTTTGTCTTCAATCCACGTATAGCAGTCTCGGTAAGATTAGCGGCCATGAGTTTACCTTTCTAAGAATAAGCGTTACCTGACCCGATGCCCATTTCGGGTCAGGTAACGGGTCAGGTAAGGATAGTACAATGGGGAAATGAGGGAACCAATCAGAAACAAAAATAACCTCATAACTGATTGATTAAAGACAATTAAAAATACAAACAGAGACAATGACAAACAATTAAAAACATGCCAATTTTATGACTCATAATCGCTTGGTCGTTGGTTCAAACCCAACAGGGGCCACCATATAAAAAAGGGCTGACGAGAAATCGTCAGCCCTTTTACGTTGATAACATCAACCCCATCATCCCGCCTCAATCGCCTGCCGAATCTGCTGCAGCGCCGCCGGATCGTCGAGCGTCGTCAGATCCCCCGGATCGCGCCCTTCGCATATCGCCTGGATCGTACGGCGCAGCATCTTGCCGGATCGCGTTTTCGGCAGCTGCGAGACAAACCAGACGTTCGCCGGACGGCCAAAGTTGCCTATCTGGCTGTCCACCAACGCCATGATCGCTTCTTTCTCTGAATGGGCGACGTCGCGATCGTCCAGGCTGTCGCTCTGTTTGGGGATCACAAACGCCACTGCCACCTGCCCTTTTAGCGCATCTTTGACGCCAACCACCGCCACTTCCGCGACGTTCGGATAACTGGAAATACTCTCTTCTATCTCGCGCGTTCCCAGACGATGCCCGGCAACATTTATCACATCGTCGGTACGGCCAAGAATGAAGTAATAGCCGTCGGCATCGCGGATGCCCCAATCAAAGGTGGCGTAGACCTGGCGGGAAAACAGCGACCAGTAGGTTTTCACAAAGCGTTCGTCATCGCCCCAGATAGTCTGGATGCAGCCCGGCGGCAGCGGCCCTTCGATCACCAGCATTCCTTTCTCGTTAACGCCGCACGGTTCACCGGTCACTTCGTTGAGCAGTTGGACGTTGTAGCCGTACATTGGCACGCCGGGGCTGCCAAGGCGTGAGGGCCTGTCGTCCAGCGCACGGGCAATCGCCATAATCGGCCAGCCGGATTCGGTCTGCCAGTAGTTATCGACTACCGGCACACCCAGCGCCTCGGTCACCCACGCGGCGGTCGGCTCGTCGAGCGGTTCTCCCGCCAGATAAAGAGCCTCCAGCGAGGAGAGATCGTGGTGGCGAATCTGCGCGGTTGGGTACTTCTTCAACACGCGGATAGCGGTTGGCGCTGAGAACATGCGGTTGACCTGGTACTTCTCAACGATTTTCCACCACACGCTACAGTCGGGATAAACCGGCAGTCCTTCGTAGACAATGGTCGCCATGCCCGCCAGCAGCGGCGCGTAGACAATATAAGAGTGCCCGACCACCCAGCCGATATCCGAGGCGCAGAAGAATACGCCGCCCGCTTTGCCGCCGAAAATGGTCGCCATCGAGGTTGCCAGCGCCACCGCGTAGCCGCCCACATCGCGCTGTACGCCTTTCGGTTTGCCGGTGGTGCCAGAGGTATAGAGAATGCAGGACGTCTCGTTGGACTCAAGCCAGGCGACCGGTACTCGCGCCCCTTCATGCTGCTGACGCAGGGTAGCGAAATCGAGATCGCGCCCGACAACGCGCGCCATTTTCGCCAGCCCGCGGTCCACCAGCAGTACGTGACGTGGCTGATGCTGCGCCTGGTCGATGGCATCATCGAGCAGCTTTTTATACGGCATGATCTTGCCGCCGCGCGCGCCCGCGTCCGCCGAGACAATCAGCACCGGTCTGGCATCATCAATACGCGCCGCCACGCTGTGCGAGGCAAAGCCGCCGAACACCACCGAGTGAATGGCACCAATGCGCGCGCAGGCCAGCAGCGTTATCTGCGCTTCGGCAATCATCGGCATATAAACCAATACCCGGTCGCCGCGCTGCACGCCCAGCGACAGCAGCATCGACGCCACCGCGTTCACTTCGTCATACAGCTGGCGAAAGGTAAATGTACGCTCCTCTTCGGTCTCCGACGAAACCGCGATCAGCGCCAGCGCATCCGGCTGCTGGTCCAGCCAGCGGTCGATAGCGTTGTGACATAAGTTGGTGGTGCCGCCGCAAAACCAGCGGGCAAACGGCGGATGGCTGCTATCCAGCGTCTGCGTAAAAGGCATCTGCCAGTCGATACGCTGGGCCTGCTCGGCCCAAAACGTCTCCGGCTCGGTAATGGAACGCTGATAAAACTCGCTAAAAGACATAATGCTCTCCTGTTGAACTTACGCCTGATGAGTCGTGTTTCAGATAACGAACAGATCCATATACTCATTCACCGGCATCTGCTCCAGACGAGTTCTGTCGAGGGAGACATCCAGAATGCGCTGCTGCTGGCGGGTTGGGAACTGGCGCGCCAGGTTGATTTTGAATTTATCGATAAGCTTCGGAATACCGTCGGTGCGGCGGCGGGCGTGGCCAATCGGGTACTCTACGGCCACTTCTTCGAAGCGCGTGCCGTCGGTGAATTCGAGGGTAATGGCATTGGCGATGGCCCGCTTATCCGGCGCGTGGTAGTCGGCGGTAAACGCCGGGTCTTCAAAGCAGGTAATCTTCTCGCGCAGAGCGTCGATACGTTTATCCTGGGCCACGTTGTCCTCGTAGTCCGCCGCGGTTAAGCGGCCGAACAGCAGTGGAATCGCCACCATGTACTGAATGCAGTGGTCACGGTCGGCCGGGTTATTCAGCGGACCTTTTTTATCGATGATGCGAATACAGGCTTCGTGAGTGCGGATGGTCACCTTCTCGATATCGGCGGCCGTTTTGCCCGCCGCCTGCATCTGCTCATACAGCGTCATCGCCGCTTCTACCGCCGTCTGCGAGTGGAACTCCGCCGGGAAGGAGATTTTAAACAGCACGTTCTCCATCACGTAGGAGCCGTAAGGGCGCTGGAAGCGGAACGCTTCGCCCTTAAACGAGACATCATAGAAGCCCCAGGTTTTCGCCGTCAGCGCTGACGGATAGCCCATCTCGCCGGTCTTCGCCATCAGCGCCAACCGCACCGCGCGCGAGGTGGCGTCACCTGCCGCCCAGGATTTACGCGTGCCGGCATTCGGCGCATGGCGATAGGTGCGCAGCGACTGACCGTCGACCCACGCCAGCGAGACGGCGTTAAGGATCTCATCGCGCGTCAGCCCCAGCATCTCCGCCACCACCGCGGTAGAGGCCACTTTCACCAGCAGCACGTGGTCAAGCCCCACGCGGTTGAAAGCGTTCTCGAGCGCAATACAGCCCTGAATTTCATGGGCTTTTATCATGCCGGTCAGCACCTGCTTCATGGTCAGCGGCGCTTTGCCTGCGGCCACCGCATTACGCGACAGCCAGTCCGCCGTTGCCAGGATCCCACCGAGGTTATCAGAAGGATGTCCCCACTCGGCGGCAAGCCAGGTATCGTTGAAATCAAGCCAGCGGATCATCGCGCCAATATTAAACGCCGCCTGCACCGGATCGAGCTGGAACTGAGTGCCCGGCACGCGCACACCGTTCGGCACCACGGTGCCCGGAACAATCGGCCCCATCAGCTTTTTGCAGGCCGGATACTCCAGCGCTTCCAGCCCGCATCCCAGCGTATCAAGCAGGCAGTAGTGGGCGGTGTCATAGGCCACTTTGGAGGTGATATCGTAGTGCATCACATAATCCACGATATCCACGATTTCACGGTCAAACTCCGGGCGAATATTCATCATCTGAGCGGACATAAGGTACTTTTCCTGTTTTTTATTGTTAGCGGTTTGGGATTACTGACGCTTATCCAGCGGGACAAACTCGCGGTCTTCCGGGCCAGTGTAGTTGGCGGAGGGACGGATAATTTTGTTGTCCTGGCGCTGTTCAATAATGTGCGCCGCCCAACCGGTCACGCGGGCGATGACGAACAGCGGGGTGAACATCTCGGTCGGCACGCCCATCATGTTATAGGAGACCGCCGAGAACCAATCGAGGTTGGGGAACATCTTCTTGGTGTCCCACATCACCGATTCCAGACGATCGGCGATGTTGTACATTTTGAGCGAACCGCCCTCCTGAGAAAGCTGTTTGGCAACGCGCTTAATGACCTGATGACGCGGGTCGGCAATGGTGTAAACCGGGTGACCAAAGCCAATCACCACTTCTTTGTTTTCCACGCGCTTGCGGATATCCGCTTCGGCTTCGTCCGGGGTTTCGTAACGCTGCTGAATTTCCAGCGACACCTCGTTAGCCCCGCCGTGTTTCGGGCCGCGCAGCGCGCCAATCGCACCAATAATCGCTGAATAGACGTCAGAACCGGTCCCAGCAATCACCCGACTGGTAAAGGTGGAGGCGTTAAACTCGTGCTCGGCGTACAGCACCAGCGAGATGTGCATCGCCTTTTCCCAGCTTGCCGACGGTTTTTCGCCATGCAGAAGATGCAGGAAGTGACCGCCGACCGAATCGTCGTCGGTTTCCGGCTGGATGCGTTCGCCGTTGTGGCTGTAGTGATACCAATAGAGGAGGATTGAGCTGAGCGAGGCCAACAGCTTGTCGGCGATATCGCGCGCGCCGGAAACGGTATGCCCCTCTTTCTCTGGCAGCGTGCAGCCCAGTGCAGACACGCCGGTGCGCATCACGTCCATCGGATGCGAGGCCGCAGGAAGCGCCTCCAGCACGGTGCGCACGTTAGCCGGCAGGCCACGCAGCGCCTTGAGCTTAATCTTGTAGGCTTGCAGCTCATCGCGGGTTGGCAGCTTGCCGTGAATCAGCAGATGGGCCACCTCTTCAAACTCGCAGTGCTCCGCTAAATCGAGAATATCGTAACCACGATAGTGCAGGTCGTTGCCGCTTTTGCCGACGGTGCACAGCGCGGTATTCCCCGCCGGTACGCCGGAAAGGGCGACGGATTTTTTAGGCTTAATGACATGGGTGCTATTTTGCAGGATCGATGTGTCGCTCATGTTGTCCTCGTCATTATTATCATGTGTAGGGTACTGAGGGTGTCCGTGTACGCCTTATTCGGCCTACTTTTTGGTGTACAACGCGTCGAGCTTCTCTTCGTACTGGTAGTAGTTGATGCTTTCGTACAGCTCGTTGCGCGTCTGCATCATGTCGATAACGCTTTTCTGCGTACCTTCCTGACGCAGCACGTTATAGACCTGCTCGGCGGCGCGGTTCATCGCGCGGAAAGCCGAGAGCGGATAAAGCGCCATCGCCACGTGGGCGCTGCGCAGTTCATCGGTGGTAAACAGCGGCGTCGCGCCGAATTCGGTGATATTGGCGAGGATCGGCACCTGCACCGCGTCGGCAAACTGGCGATACATTGAAAGCTCAGTGATAGCCTCCGGGAACAGCATGTCGGCTCCCGCTTCCACATAGGCGCGAGCGCGATCGATAGCCGCCTCCAGCCCTTCCACCGCCAGCGCATCGGTACGCGCCATGATTACGAAGTCCGGGTCCGTACGCGCATCGACCGCCGCCCGAATGCGGTCGACCATCTCCTCTTTAGAAACGATCGCTTTGTTCGGTCGATGCCCGCAGCGCTTAGCGCCAATCTGATCTTCAATATGCAGCGCCGCGGCCCCGGCCTTGCTGATGGACTTCACGGTGCGCGCGACGTTAAACGCCGACGAGCCAAAACCGATATCCGCGTCCACCAGCAGCGGCAGCGGGCAGACGTCGGTAATACGGCGGATGTCGGTCAGCACGTCATCAAGGGTAGAAATCCCCAAATCCGGTAGCCCGAGGGAACCGGCCGCCACGCCGCCGCCGGAAAGATAAATAGCCTGATACCCGGCACGCTGGGCCAGCAGCGCGTGGTTGGCATTAATCGTGCCGACAATCTGCAAGGGGTTTTCTTTGGTCAGCGCAGCGCGGAAAGCCTGGCCTGGAGAGTGTAGAGACATATCCCGTCCTCTTGTTATCAACTTGTTACTTTCGGTTGATTCAGATAAAGCAAGGGATATGCCAACGCCTGTTTTCTGAGCGTTATTTATTTAAGTCTTTTAATAACAAATAATTAATTAGTCTCTTCATTTTTAGCATCGATTAAAACGTGTCAGCTAACGTTTCACGAAACGTTCCATCGCGTTTTATTGCAACATTTATGAAACAAGTCTAAACCCAATATTCGGCCCCTTTTTTGAGCACGCTATGGCAGCCACATCGCTTCCACCGAGAGTGAATGACGACAAGCCGGTTATCTGGACGGTCTCGGTCACTCGTCTGTTCGAACTGTTTCGCGATATCAGC
>NZ_JMPL01000157.1 GCF_000735365.1 Kluyvera ascorbata ATCC 33433
GGCGTTGATACGCAGCTCACCGTCCTGCTCGCTAATCATCTCCTGACGAACCATCTCCGCAATCAGCGTATCGATAACCGCTGGCAGCTCTGTGCGATCCCAGCGCAGGAACAGCTCCGCTTTCAGCATTGGATACAGCGTATCGATAATGCTCAGCACCTGCTCGCGGGAAATCTCGCGATGCTGAGTCATAATCGACGCCAGCAGCGACGGCATGATCAACATATGCGCGATGTTATTGCGGTAGTAGGTCATCAGCACCGCCTGCTCGCGCGGCAGAATGATGATATCGCCGATGGTATCCTTCTCGACTTCGAACTTGTTCATCTGCAGCGCGTGATCGATAAGCTCGCTGGCAGAGGAGGTCGGTGCCGTTGCATCCGGCGCGTACGGCGCGTTACGCAGCAGTGCCAGATAGCAATCCAGCTGCTGAGTCAGCTGCTCGCGGGTCAGCGAACGCTGACGCGAAGCCAGCAGCGCGGTACAGCACAGGTTCATGGCATTCGCCGCGCCTGCGTTGTTGATACGCACCATCAGCTCGGCCGCCATCTTGTTGACGGTCGGCGTCAGCCAGGCTGGGCGTACGGCTTCGATCGGGTCGATAGACTCGCGCCACTCCGGCACATGGTGGTTCAGGTAGGTCATCAGCGGCATGGGTTCGCCGAAGTTGACGTAGCCCTGGCCCAGATTACGCAGCTTGCTCAAGCCGCGCAGCATCTGCGGCAGGCTCTCTTTCTCTTTGGTCGCACCGCGCAGCTCTTTGGCGTAGGTCCCCACTTCCATCACGTGCTCGTAGCCGATGTAAATCGGCACCAGGGTGATCGGACGTGAACCGCCGCGCAGCATCGCCTGGATGGTCATCGACAGGGTGCCGGTTTTCGGGTCCAGCAGACGGCCGGTACGGGAACGCCCGCCTTCCACAAAGTACTCAACGGAGTAACCACGGCTGAACAGCTCGCCGAGGTATTCGCGGAACACGGTGGAGTAGAGCTTGTTGCCCTTAAAGGTACGGCGAATAAAGAAGGCGCCCAGGCGACGGAAAATCGGGCCCGCTGGCCAGAAGTTCAGGTTGATACCGGCAGCGATATGCGGCGGCACCAGCCCCTGGTGATAAAGCACGTAAGAGAGCAGCAGGTAGTCCATGTGGCTGCGGTGACACGGCACATAGACAATTTCATGCCCGTCGTGCGCCAGCTGGCGTACGCGCTCGGCGTTGTTCACGTTAATGCCCTGGTACAGACGGTTCCAGGTAAAGCTGAGGATGCGGTCGGTCAAACGAATCATCTCGTAGGAGAAGTTCGCCGCGATCTCTTCCATCAGCGCAATAGCGTTCTGCTGGGCTTTCTCGTGGGAAATTTTCTTGCTGCGCGCTTCGTCTTCTACCGCTTTGGCGATGGCTTTTGACGCCAGCAGCTTCTTGAACAGGTCATGGCGCGCCGGTAAACGTGGGCCGACCGCGGCCAGACGCTGACGAGCAAAGTGCATACGCGCGACGCGCGCCAGTTTCTGAGCGATAGTTTTATCGGTACCGTGTTCGTCAGCCATGCGGCGCAGGGAGACGGACGGCGAGAAACGCACAAAGCTGTCGCGACCGAGCCAGGAAACGGCAAAGAACTTCTGGAAGCCGTTCAGCATGCGCAGCGGTGGGTTCACTTCGCCTTTCTCACGACCCGGCGAACGACCAAACATCACCGACACCGGCACCATTTGCACATCCAGTTCTGGATTGCTGCGGTGCAGATCGAGGTAGTCGTGGAACAGTTTGATCGACTCTTCTTTCGGCGTGTAGTAGGTGAACACGCGCGGGCCGCCGTGGATAAAGACGTAGCGCGGCAGTAGCGTACCGTCGATTTCCAGGGGTTCAAGCGGATCGGGTAAATCGTGCGCCAGGCACTGAGCGCGCAGCGTCAGCAAGTCAGCCTTAGAGTTATAAGGCAGGACGTACATAATAGGGCGCGACGTATCAAGCCCCAATTCCTGGGCAGGTTGTGCCGGAATAGACTTGCTTTTTACCAGAACACTTAATGGTAAATTCAGTAATTTGTAGTAAATTCGTGGCCAGCCGGACATAAACGATGTAAAGCCTCTGGTTAATCATGCAAATGCGCGGCAAGAATATCAGAAAGTCGGTGAAATTTCTGTTCTACCGCCTCATATCACGCATTGTCATTGACGTAAAAACGAAAAAGGTTCTTGAGATGGCCAATAATACCACTGGGATTACCCGAATCATCAAAGCTGCGGGTTATTCCTGGAAAGGATTCCGCGCGGCGTGGATCAATGAAGCGGCATTCCGCCAGGAAGGGGTAGCCTCTGTTATCGCGATTATTATCGCCTGTTGGCTGGATGTCGATGCCATCACCCGTGTCCTGCTCATCGGATCGGTCCTTTTGGTGATGATAGTGGAAATTCTCAATAGTGCACTGGAAGCGGTGGTTGACCGCATCGGCTCCGAGTATCACGAGCTGTCTGGCCGGGCAAAAGACATGGGTTCGGCGGCGGTGCTGCTGTCCATTTTCGTGGCGGTAATCACCTGGGTCATCTTACTGTGGGCTCATTTTCACTAAACCTGCGAAAACTGCCTGATTTCGTGAGTTTTACGGTTCCAAAATAGCCAGTAGCTGTATATACTCACAGCATAACTGTATATACACCCAGGGGGCGGAATGAAAGCGTTAACGACCAGGCAGCAAGAGGTGTTTGATCTCATCCGGGATCACATCAGCCAGACTGGCATGCCGCCAACGCGTGCGGAAATTGCTCAACGCTTGGGGTTCCGTTCCCCAAACGCGGCTGAAGAGCACCTGAAAGCGCTGGCACGTAAAGGCGTGCTTGAGATTGTCTCAGGCGCTTCTCGCGGTATCCGCCTGCTGGTGGAAGAAGAAGAGGGCCTGCCGCTGGTGGGCCGCGTGGCGGCGGGTGAACCGCTGCTGGCGCAGCAGCACATCGAAGGTCACTATCAGGTTGACCCGTCTCTGTTTAAGCCAAGTGCGGATTTCCTGCTGCGCGTCAGCGGCATGTCGATGAAAGACATCGGTATTATGGATGGCGACCTGCTTGCCGTACATAAAACCCAGGATGTACGTAACGGCCAGGTTGTCGTGGCGCGTATCGATGAAGAAGTGACGGTAAAACGCCTGAAAAAACAGGGCAACGTCGTCGAATTGCTGCCAGAAAACAGCGAATTTAAACCTATCGTGGTCGATCTGCGCCAGCAGAATTTCTCCATCGAAGGGCTGGCCGTTGGCGTTATCCGCAACGGCGAATGGCTGTAACTCTCCCCTGATTCTAATGGCTGCGATACTTCCGCTATCGCAGCCTTTTTTCGTTCTGGTCGATACTCATGCCGCTACTTACTCACGCCGATAAGGCGCTGTGGCGCCTTGCGCTACCGATGATCTTCTCCAACATCACCGTGCCGCTGCTGGGCCTGGTCGATACCGCCGTCATTGGCCACCTCGATAGCCCCGTCTATCTGGGCGGCGTCGCCATTGGTGCTACGGCAACCAGCTTCCTGTTTATGCTGCTGCTGTTCCTGCGAATGAGCACTACCGGGCTCACGGCGCAGGCGTTCGGCGCGAAAAATCCGCAGGCGCTGGCTCGCGCGCTGGTGCAGCCACTGCTTCTGGCGTTGGGCGCAGGGCTGCTTATCGTATTGTTTAAAACACCGTTGATAAATCTGGCGCTCTCTATCGTTGGCGGCAGCGGCGAGGTGCTGGAACAGGCCCGGCGCTTCCTCGCTATCCGTTGGCTTAGCGCGCCTGCCGCACTGGCGAACTTGGTATTGCTGGGTTGGCTGTTGGGCGTGCAGTATGCGCGGGCTCCGGTGGTACTGCTCATCGTCGGCAACGTGCTGAATATCGTTCTCGACCTGTGGCTGGTGATGGGGCTGCATATGAACGTGCAGGGCGCGGCGCTGGCAACGGCGATTGCGGAATACGCTACGTTACTGGTCGGGCTGGGAATGGCGCGCAAAGTGCTGGTGATGCGCGGGATCTCGTGGGCGATGCTGAAAACGGCCTGGCAGGGCGATTTTCGCCGCCTGCTGGCGCTCAACCGCGACATCATGCTGCGCTCGCTGCTGCTCCAGCTCTGCTTTGGCGCGATAACCGTCTTCGGCGCGCGGCTGGGTAGCGAAGTGGTGGCGGTGAACGCGGTGCTGATGACGATGCTGACCTTTACTGCCTACGCGCTGGACGGCTTTGCCTACGCGGTAGAAGCGCATTCCGGACAGGCCTATGGCGCGCGCGACGGCAGCAAGCTGCTGGAAGTCTGGCGTGCCGCATGCCGTCAGGCGGGGGTTGTGGCGCTGGCGTTTGCGCTGATTTACGCGCTCCTGGGTGAACATATTGTGGCGCTGCTGACCTCGCTACCTGAACTGCGTCAGCTTGCCGACCGCTACGTGCTGTGGCAGGCGGTGCTGCCAGTTATCGGCGTGTGGTGCTACCTGCTCGACGGCATGTTTATCGGCGCCACCCGCGGCGCGGAGATGCGTAACAGCATGGCGGTGGCTGCCGCCGGGTTTGCGCTCACCATGCTGGCGTTGCCGCTGCTGGGCAACCATGGGCTGTGGCTGGCGCTTGCCGTATTCCTTGCGCTGCGCGGGCTGTCGCTGGCCGTTATCTGGCGTCGTCACTGGAAAAACAACAGCTGGTTTGCCTGACGAAATGGTTAAAGATTCCGAATAATGAAATAGCACCAGAATGACTGACTACAATTAACCTCACGCTTAGCAAAAAAGATGTCTTTCCTGAAGCATCGTTTTCGCTATTCACTCACTGACGATCGAGGATTCAATGATGAATAAAGATGAAGTCGGCGGTAACTGGAAACAGGTTAAAGGTAAAGTGAAAGAGCAATGGGGCAAACTGACCGATGATGATATGACGGTGATCGAAGGCAAACGCGATCAGCTGGTCGGTAAAATTCAGGAACGCTACGGCTACGCGAAAGATCAGGCCGAAAAAGAGGTGGATAGCTGGGATAAACGTCACAACCACCGCTGGTAATAACGTCCTCCTGCCCGTGCGTACAAGGAAGTACGCTCCCCCTGCTTAGCGCCCGCTAGCGGGATTTCTTTTTAATCTGAATGGTATGGTCGTGATGGCAGTGTTCGTGGGCGCTGCACGCTTCTACTTCTACGCAGGCCGAGCACAGACCGTGCGCTTCAATCACGTTATGACGCAGAGCGAAACCCATTTTGGCCGCCAGCGCGTGCATGATGTCTTCCACCCCTTCCGCGCATTCTTCTTTTACCACGCCGCAGCGATCGCAGATAAACATCGCGGAGGTATGAGTTGGCTGATCGAACAGGTGACAAAGCACGTAGCTGTTCGCCGATTCCACCTTATGCACGAAGCCTTGTTCGAGCAAAAACTCCAGCGCGCGATAGACGGTTGGCGGTTTAGCCTGTGGCTCTTTGACGCGCAGCAGGTCGAGCAGGTCGTAGGCGCTAATCGCCCCTTCTTGCAGGCTCATCAGGCGCAACACTTCCAGACGTTGCGGAGTCAGGCGCACGCCGCGTTGCGCGCACAGCTTTTCAGCCTGCGCTAACAGTTCTTGCGTAGTGGTCTTATCCATTGGCGTCCTCGGGTTACGGGTGAAACAAACTCCTACTTTACCATGTTATGCCGGAAACGCCGAGTTTCCACCGGTGTGCTATAGGTGTGTTATAGCAGGCGTACTTCACACTCAGGATGAAAAATGATGAAAAGACCCGATTGCATTCGCCATTGGCATGATGTTGAAGGACCGGATGACTCGACTTACCCCGATAGCAACGAGCTTTTTGCCATCGGCGCGCCGCTGGCCCGCGCGCTGGGGCTACGGCATCTCGGTATTCACCACGAGCGTCTCCCACCCGGCCGTCGCACCTCTTATCCGCATGCGGAGAGTGACGAAGAGGAATTTATCTACGTGCTGGAGGGCTACCCGCAGGCGTGGATCAACGGCTATCTGTGGAAGCTCCAGCCGGGAGATAGCGTCGGTTTTCCCGCCGGAACCGGCGTGTGCCATACCTTCATCAACAACACCTCCGAAGAGGTGCGGCTGCTGGTGGTGGGCGAGGCGAACAAAAAACACAACCGCATCTATTACCCGCTGAACGCCTCGTATGCCGTGACGCGTGAGGATCGCTGGGTCGATCACCCGCCGCAGTTTTTTGGCCCTCACGACGGAAAACCTGGGCGAAATTAGCATCTTCTTCTATAAAGATTAGGGTGCTTATTAAAAATAACGATAACCGTAGAAAATTTCAGTTAGGGGAACAAACCGCTTTTTTCCTCGCTATTCACAGCAACAGTTCGTCTCCATCCAGGCGATAACGGATGGAGGGTTGTTTCATTACCGACAATAAGACGAGCAAACTGTGAATAAAAAAGACAAATTTTCGCTAATGGGGGTCGCTGTCTCCTTTTTCGTGGCGGGACAGGCAGGGGCGGCAAATGGCTGGACGGAAGCGCGTAACGACGCGATGGGCGGCACGGGGGTGGCTTCTGCGAATTATGGCAGCGGCGTACTCATCAACCCGGCGCTGCTGGCGAAGGCGAAGCCGGATGACGATATCACGCTTATTGTGCCGACCATTGGTGCGCAGATTTCCGATAAGGACGATCTTCGCAGCAAAATTGATGATATCAGCGACGATGTGAACAACTACCGGCGGGTACTGAGCACGATTAACCTTGCCGATCTTGTCAATCCAAACAGCGCTTCTTCTCGTCAGGTTTCTGCGGCGGCAGGCGATCTGGCGGATCAACTCTCCTCATTGAAAGGAAAGACGGCGAACGCCAAAGCGGGCGCAGGACTGGCTATCAGTATCCCTAACGACGTGCTGGACGTGGCGTTTGTCACGAAAGCCAGCGCCAGGGCGCGGGTCAGCTCGTATATCGATCAGGGCGATATCAACCTGCTGCGCGGTGTTGAAGCGGCGCCGATAAGCGCGCTTGGCGTGAATCCACAGGATCTGAAATCGAAAGGCTATGGTCGCGCGGCAATCGTCTGTGACTACGGCGTGGCTATCGCGCGCCAGTTTGACTTCGGCGGTGTGCCGGTGTCGCTGGGCATTACGCCAAAGCTTCAGCAAACCTGGCTCTATAATTACACCGTCTCCATCTACAACTTCAGCAGCGACGACATCAACAGTAGCCGCTATCGCAATGACGACACCGGTTTCAACGTTGATGCCGGTCTGGCCGCTGATTTTGGTGATAACTGGACGGTGGGCTTGAGCGGACAAAACCTGTTCTCTCGCGACATCGACACCAAAGAGGTCGACGGCGTGCGCGATACCTACCAGATTCGCCCGTTGGTCACCGCTGGGGTCGCCTGGCATACCGATATGCTCACCCTCAGTGCCGATGGCGATCTCACCGAAACGAAAGGCTTTAAAAGCGAAGACACCTCGCAGTACGTTGGTGTAGGTGCCGAAGTACGTCCGCTCGACTGGCTGGCGGTGCGTGCGGGCTATCGTGCTGATGTGAAAAACAACGACAGCAACGTCTTCACCGGCGGGGTTGGCTTTGCGCCGTTCAACCGGGTCCACGTCGACCTGATGGGGCTGTACGGCGAAAACCAAACCTGGGGTGCGGGGGCACAGCTGAGCGTTGCGTTCTAACGTAGCTCCCTTCCCGGGGTCGGTGCCGCGCACCTCGTCCGGGCTACAGGGCCATACTATCCTGTAGCCCGGCCAAGCGAAGCGCCGCCGAGGATCCCCTCTCCAGCATTACATCTCTGCTCAAGCTTTATGCTATAGTAGCGCCCCATTTTTCCGGATGCTTAAATAATCACCATGCTGTCAGAAACTTCGACTCCTGCTTTCCCCGCTCACCGTTTCTCCATCGCGCCTATGCTCGACTGGACCGACAGACACTGCCGCTACTTCCTGCGTCTTCTGTCGCAGCACACGCTGCTGTATACCGAAATGGTGACCACCGGGGCGATTATTCATGGCAAGGGCGACTATCTGGCCTATAGCGAAGAAGAACATCCGGTCGCATTACAGCTGGGCGGCAGCGACCCGGCGGCGCTGGCGCACTGCGCGAAGTTGGCGCAAGAACGCGGTTACGATGAAATTAACCTCAACGTCGGTTGCCCGTCTGACCGCGTGCAGAACGGCATGTTTGGTGCCTGCCTGATGGGCAACGCGCAGCTGGTGGCGGATTGTGTAAAGGCGATGCGCGACGTGGTGTCGATTCCAGTGACGGTGAAAACTCGTATCGGTATCGACGACCAGGACAGCTACGAATTTCTCTGCGATTTTATCGACACAGTCTCCGGTCGCGGCGAGTGCGAGATGTTTATTATTCATGCCCGCAAAGCCTGGCTCTCCGGCTTAAGCCCGAAAGAGAACCGCGAAATTCCGCCGCTGGATTACCCGCGTGTCTACCAGCTCAAACGTGATTTCCCGCACCTGACCATGTCCATCAACGGCGGCATTAAGTCGCTGGAAGAGGCCAAAGCGCATCTGGAACATATGGACGGTGTGATGGTGGCCGCGAAGCCTATCAGAATCCT
>NZ_JMPL01000158.1 GCF_000735365.1 Kluyvera ascorbata ATCC 33433
AGCATCTGGTACGAACTGGTGCCATCGTGAGAGTTAAGCAGGATAATTTCCGGCACCTGTTTACCGGTAATTTGCCCCTCCCGACGCAGGCGCAGCATATGCTTCGTATGCTCACGACGACGGGGGTCACGTACCCGTGTCTGACAGGCAAAAAATGGCTGGAAGCCTTCCCGCTGCAGGCTGTCGAGCAGGGAGATGGTGGGGATATAGGCATATCGTTCACTGCGGGAGGTATGCTTTTCTTCACCGAACACGCTGGGGGTATGCTGCATCAGTTCTTCATGGGTAAGGGGGCGGTCGCGGCGTATCAGATTAACGCGACCAAAACGGCTGGCTAATTTCATGGGGTTTACCTTTATGGATGACATAAGCGAAAACGCCCTGCTCGTAAGAGCAGGGCGTCAGGGAAAATAGTGATGTGGCGAAGATAAGGATTTTATGCTTTCTGTAGTGGCACAAATTTACTGTGCCATATATGGACGTCACGCGTTTTGCAAGCCCTGAGTTGATACGGTTTGCTGCAATATATCCGGCGTCGTTAGTGGGTCTGATGACCCGCGCCATGATGTCATCCGCACCCTGTTTCCTAATCACTACATCGGTATGTTACTACCTCGGCACAGTTCAGGCTGTTACAGGGTTGGTTTACCGTTCTCTCATCAGTATCTGCAAACTCAGGAGGAATTGTCTCTCCGGATACAACAATGCTTAGCTCATAGCGAAAGCCCTGTTGATATTAAAACTTGTTGATTCGGTCAGTAAGCGCCAGACGATGCGAGTCAGTTTATTGGCCAGCGCGACCGTGGCTTTCATTTTTCCCCTTCGATCGGTGAGGTGCTTCAGCCATATACCCAATGCATCATCGCCCAGTGCATAACCGAGCGGGCACCATGAATAATTAAGGTTCTGAGGCCACGATTCCCATTTTTGGTCATGGATGACAGGCTGCTTTTCCCACCTGAACTACGTTGTCTGGGAACCAGACCACATCAGGTGGATAGTTGTCGCCCGTTAGAAAACTGCTCCGCATTCACTTCACTCAGAAAAGCTGCCGCAATAAGTGGGCCAATCCCCGGTATTGTCATCAGTACTTTATATTTGGGTTGTTGCTGGCGCAGAGCGGCACCGACGCTGTGTATCCGTGACCCGCATAAAGATGAAAAAATGGCCGCAATCCATAAAGCGCTGGACGAATGCAGCGCAGAGCACCCGGTCTTTTATGAGGATGAGGTGGATATCCATCTCAATCCAAAAATCGGCGCGGACTGGCAGCTACGCGGGCATCAAAAACGCATAGTAACCCCGGGGCAGAATGAGAAATATTATCTGGCCGGGGCGCTGCACAGCGGTACAGGAAAAGCCAGCTATGTGGGCGGCAACAGCAAAAGTTCATCTTTATTTATCAGTCTGTTAAAACATCTGAAAGCGACATACCGGCGAGCGAAAACAATCACGCTCATCGTGGATAACTACATCATCCATAAAAGCCGTAAAACTCAGGGCTGGCTGAAAGCAAACCCGAAGTTCGGGTGATTTACCAGCCAGTTTACTCGCCGTGGGTGAACCACGTAGAGCGGTTGTGGCAGGCGCTGCACGACACGATAACCCGCAATCATCAGTGCCGTTCAATGTGACAGTTGTTGAAAAAGGTCCATCATTATATGGAAACCGTCAGCCCATTCCCGGGGGGACAACATGGGGTGGCAAAAGTGTAGCGGTATTAAGCGCAGCTATTTAGTTCACGGTATTCTTGCCTGTAGCAGCCTCTATCCGTGACGATTCAGCATCATTGGCGTATGCACGTCGAAATTCTCTGATGTACTCATTAAGTTTGCGGACCTTTAGCCCGTTCAACCGCAGAGCTCTGAGTTTTTTCGTCCATAAATTTACTTACATCCGTTGTCGGAATGAACATATCAAAAACAGGTAATTACATAATTTTAATTACAATCCTCCAAATCCCGCTGGGCGTTATCGTGGTGATTCAGAGATGCCGCAAGGGCATCTCTGGCGGACATGATAATTAGTGCTGATGTTCCATCTCAGGCGATCCTCCTGCCGCCATTCTGTTCACTTCTTCGACAAAATGTATGTAGTGAACGTAGTCATTCACATATCCACGTCCCTGTTTAACCGATTGATTCACTTGTTGCTTACTTTGTTCAGCTTTAGCAAATTTTTCCCGGAGAGCATGCTCAACATTGGCAGTCACCTTCGCCACCAGGCTATCAACATTGCCGGCGTTGAGTGCGGCATCTGCCTCTTGTACAACCACGGGAATATGGCCTGCCGGTTTTACACCGGTAAAGGGCGCGCCTTCCGCCTCACGGTGAACACGTACCAGAGTGGTGAAGAGCTGCTGATCGGCCTTCTCCTGAGCGGCCTGACTGCCACCTTGTTTGCTTATTGCCTCGTCAAACGCCTTCCTGACGGTATCTTCACGGTTTTCTGGCACCCATTTTAATAACGGGGTAACATCATGCGCCTGGAGCGCGCTTTTAGCCTCGGTAATCACCGGTCCATCCATGCCGTCGCAGTGGGCGAACGCCGTTGTGCTTATCGTCATTCCCGCAAGGATCACGATGCTCGCGCACAGGGTAGTTCTGATGTTTTTCTGCTTTTTCACAATAATGCTCCCGGGTCTTTTTCGACCTGTTCATCTGCTTTTTGGGGATGTTAATCGACGTAGGATTTCAGACCCTCTGCCGATTTGACATCAGAGTACTGGCGTGAAATCAGGGCGTCGTTCGAATTGGTAAAGTCGAACCTACAAAGCGCAAAGTCGAACGTTCCGCTAACAAGAGGCAGAGCGGAACCCGTTCTTTATGTCTCGTTTTGAATGATTGGTGGCGGTAATACATGCTGATTGAGCTATCCGTTTTTCTTCTGGCAGCAGGAATAATGCAGGCTGTATTGCTTTCTGTTTTTCTACTTTTGCCGTCCAACATTGTACAAACCAGCAACCGGCTATTGGTGGTCGTCCTGCTGACCGTCGCCGCCGGTTTTGGCGAGCTTTTACTTTACGGAAGCGGTGTAAGTTTTTCACACCCAAACTACGCTTATATCGGTACGCTCATCTCTCTGCTTCAGCCGCCAGCTATCTATCTGTATACCCGATCGCTGATGTATTGCCGTTTTCAAATTCGGCTCATTCATGCCGTACACTTAATCCCGTTCGCGGCTGGCCTGATTGTGTTTTTCACACTATATGTTCCGCTACCTGAGTCGGAAAAAATAACAATATTACAACAACAGGATTTACCAGGAATGCCGGAACCTCTGCCCCTTGCGTTGGTCTATCACGGGGTATTTCTCGGTTGGTTGGGCTATTCGCTCGGCCGCTTGCAGTCATTTAATTCGGATATCCAGCGTCTTTATTCTGATATCGCCCGCCAGCAAATACTCTGGCTCCGCTTCCTGCTGTCGGGTTACGCGGGGCTGTGGATCGTCAGTATCATTTGCTGCCTGTTTTTCTATCTGTTCAGGCTAACCGATCAAACCACCTGGATACTGCCTGTTGTCAGTATGGCGGGGTTTGCGTTCATTAATACATTGCTGATCTGCGCACTGCGACAGCCCGCTGCGTTTATGGGGCTAACGCAGGAAGATGAAACCCTGCTGGTGGATATTCAGCCGGTTAAAACACTGTTGTTACCGGAGTCAAAACAGGTAGATAACGTGGTGGATTTTATGCGTCGGAATCAGCCGTTTCTGGATTCCACCCTCTCCTTAAGCCAGCTTGCGCGCCAGATAAAACTTTCACCGCACGATCTCTCCGCCATTATCAACAATGGATTTCAGCAGAACTTTTTTACCTTTATCAGCGAGTACCGCATAGAGTATGCCAAAAAGTTACTGGCCACGCCGGGAGATAAGCGGACCATTCTTGATATTATGTATGCTTCGGGTTTTAATTCTAAATCGGTATTTAATACTGCATTTAAGAAGCAAACAGGTGTGACACCCACAGAATATCGTCGGCAACATTGTCTACAAACAGTACTCCGATGACCTATTTTTTAATGCCTGGATACGCTTGGATAAAGAAGCATGGGTCGGACTTTCCACCAACAAAGGACAGTCAGTTGTTCAGGTTGAGATCCGCCAGCCCTGCCCCAGACGGGCCAGCGGCGTGCTGTCAGCGTTTTTTCACACCGTAGCGCTGCAGGTGGGTGTTCAGGTCATGACCAGCACCGGGCTCAAAGTTCCATGCCCGCCAGATGAGCTGGCCGTCCGCATCGCGAATGACCAGCCGGAAGTGGGTGTGCTGGTCATCCTCAATGCCAACGTTGATATACAGGGCGGCAGTGGCCTCAGCCTGTCTGCGGGTGAAGGTGCCTGCCGGAAGTGTCCCGTCAATCGGCAGACCTTGCGTGATATCCGTCACCCGCCTGTAATAGCCCCGCTTCAGAAGCCCTGTGGCTTTCCGTGCCCGCAGGACATCCGTGGGGGTGATAAGTGAAGACCGCACCGTGAAACGGAAGCTGCTCTGGCCTGTACGTACTAGGTCATATTTTTCAACAACATCATTCAGGGCATCCGCCAGCGGTATACCGGCCTCAATGTGCTCCTGAATCACGCCATCGCTGCCAAACGGCGTGTCGTTAAGAGTCAGTCCGTAGTGCTGGCTGAGCAGATATCCCAGCAGGAGGCGCCAGATTTCGACGGGGGACAGATGTGACAATGCCGCCCATGATAGTGAATCGGGTGATGTTTTCATATCGGTTATTCCGTAATGCTGAAGGGATGTAAGTGGTGGGGTATTACTGCATGGCTCAGGCCATTACAGCAGACACTACGGAACAGGCCCGGCAGCATCTGGTAGCTGCTGGAGCCGTCATGCGAGTTGAGCTGAATAATTTCCGGAACCTGCTGACCAGTGATTTGCCCGGCACGGCGCAGGCGCAGCATATGTTTCGTGTGCTCCCGGCGGCTCTGGTCACGGACGCGTGTCTGGCAGGCAAAGAACGGCTGAAAACCTTCACGTTGCAGGTTTTCCAGCAAAGTGATGGTGGGAATGCAGGTGTAACGCTCACTGCGGGATGCGTGCTTGTCTTCGCTGAATACGCTGGGCACCACGCGAAACAGCTCCTCACGGGTTAACGGACGGTCACGACGGATAAGATTTGCGGCGCTAAAGCGCGAAGCCAGACGGGTCATAAGCAGACTCCTCATAACGGGAAAACAAATAAAGAAATCCCCGTCGCATCGGCGACAGGGATAGGGAAATAACAGGGATGGGTTAAATACTCAGAAGAAGAAATCCCAGACAGCGCGGGCCACTGACACCACAGCGGAGCGCACGGCCTGAATAATGGTTCGCACCGGGGCGGGAATAAGGTGAAAGGTGCTTACCGTATCGAGTATGGCACCTACGGTTTCACCGAAATCGGCACGGGCCTGTTCCTGAACTACCATTGTGCGAAAGTGATGCTGCAGTTGCGCTACCACCGGGCTACTGGCCTCGCGTGGCAGATACTTAATCATCCTCTCAGCCATCACCCGCAATCCCCACTGCAGACGGACCGATACGGCACACACCGGATGCACAGGCTGAAAAATCTCATGCAGCAGGCAGATTTTACGGCTGATGTTTTGTTTTTGCTCTGTGGACAATCTTTCTCCACCGCTTGTGGGCTCGGTCTTGTCCGACTGGCTGATAACAAACATCACCTTATGTCGGTATGCCTCACTAATCACCTTTCGGTAAAAATACTCATCCACCGCCAGCGCACGGTCATCAGCTTTAATCAGCCACAGCACCAGGTCGAGCCGGGGTAGCTGATCCCGATACAGCACAGCATATTCGGTATCGCGAGCACTGTTTTCGCCCACACCGGGCAGGTCCACGATGGTCATAAACCGTTCACCAACTTGCAGACGAAATCGCAAAGGTTCACGGGTGCAGGCGCCCACATCACTGACCGGAGATACTTCACCGGCAAACAGGGCATTGCAAAGGCTACTCTTTCCCGCCCCGGTTTTACCCATAATGCCGATCACTGGCTCGTAATGGGTTAACTGATTTATCTGCTGTAATATGCGTTCAGACACCCATTGTGGCAGGCCGGAAAGCGAGTGCTGCAGGGGCTGCAGACCTTCAGATTTTCTCATGGCTACTCCTCTCAAAAATATAATAAAAAAACGGCAGAACCGTTAGGCTCTGCCGTTAATTGGATATGCTCAGTTGAATGATATATATCTGAAGTTTTTTACAATGCTGACCCAATCACTAATCTTTAGCCATAGAAACTTTTATTATGCAACACTGCTGTACTAATCAATGAGGAGCAGGTAACCGCCCCTAACGAAGGATTCATCATTATATATCTCTTTATTTTGGCAAGTTGAGTGAAATCACTCAACACCTGACTTCTTTGTTCCAGAAATGAGCATTTATAACATGTTACTATTTTAAGAAATGAGCCATAAATTATTAATAAAACATGGATAATCACTTAAACTTGTTACCCGCTACAAATGGAGTAACATAACTAAAATACTCAGATTGAGCAGTTCGATTGATATTCCAACGTCTGGCGTTAGCAGGACGTTCTCGCTGATCGGCATGTGTGAGAATCAACCGTCTTTTCGCTCGTGAAACACCGACGAAAAAAGCGCAACGATTCTCATCCTGATCGCCAAAGAAAATCTCGTTTTCTACTGCCATGATAATGACAGAGTCGAATTCCAACCCTTTACTTTTATGAATGGTCAGAATGCGTACAGCCTGATCATCCGCAAAACGTCCCAACGCTTTTGGCAAATCTGGTTCTAATTTATGCAATTCTTTAATCCGGGCAAAAGTTTCACGGATAACATCATTTAAACGCGAACGAGTTTCATAGTCAGGTGATAAAGCAACCAAAATTTTGGAGCCGATATACTTCAGAAACTCTATTGCCAATTGTACCCAATCCGAAAAAGGCGAGTCTGTATGCCTAGCATCAGATACTTTTTTACGTTGTTTTTTAATTAATTGATCAAGATCCTTTCTCGCACTTGACTGTATTTCTTCATCGGCAAAAGGAATCAATTGATTCATCAATCTAATCCAAGCCTTAGGTTCACGCTTACCGTAGAGACATGATAAATAATCTACGATCAAACGTGCTGCAGGTTCTATAGTGATATCCTGCAATTGTTGTTCGTTACGATATGGAATACCGCGTGCTTCCAACTCGGTCATAAGGTGGTCAGCATAAAGTTCCAACTGTTTAGAAACCAAGACTGCAATTTCTGCAGGTGGTAATTGTTCTGTATTTATCCAACCATTTATTAGATCAGCCAAATAGACGGCTTCTTTACAACTGTCTTCAAAACGCCAGGCATAAACCTCACCTCCATCGCCACCCAATTGTTCATCTGGCATGACAGAGTCAGGATCAAGCGTACGAATAATTTCGTTCTGAACCCGCAGCAATTGTGGTTTAGAACGGAAATTGCGATACATGTTAAGTGGTACGGCATTAAAATCATTGGCAAAGGTTTGGAAAATACCGTCCAGCGCTCCAGCCCAAGCCATAATTTTTTGTTTAGTATCACCTACTGCCGTAAGGCGAAGACTAGTCCCTTGGAAAGCAAGCTTAACTAAGTCATATTGTAAATTCGTGCAATCCTGGAACTCATCCAAGAAAATATCGCTGTAAGTTTGCCGAATTGCATGACGGGCAATTTTTGAGGTTTTCAATATCTGGATTGCCAAAGGGACCAGATCGCCGAATTCAATTTGAGTACGAGAGGGGCCATTTTTCTTGTCCACAATTGTATAACCCGCATCCAGGACATCTTTCCCCGTGAGCACCGGCCTGAAACGATCGATGATACGTTTGGCAAATGCATGGAAGGTATAGCTATCAAAACGCGAGGCAAGATCAGTCCCGCACCGCCGTTCGACACGCTCTTTTAGGTTTCGGCTGGCATCAACCTTGAAGGAGATCGCTAGAATCCGCTTAGGGTACCGACATGTTCCTGTACGCAAAAGGAAGTCTGCTCGTTGCGCAAGCATTTCCGTTTTACCCGCACCTGGTCCGGCGGTGAGTGCCAAGCAGCGCTTACGCGCTTTTGCTGCTCGTTTTGCATTTGGTTCCAAAGTCAGTCCATCGGCGGGTTGCCATGCTTCAGCAGCAATCATTCTGGCAGCTCTTCGAGTTTGGCAATAACTGCATCTGCCAGCCTGCTTAGCGACTCAGGCATGTTTTCAAGTAATTCAGTGTCCCTTAGCTGAGTTAACGCCTCAATGTGTGCTGCTGGTTTGCTGCCAAGCTTAAAGCGCTGATGATAGGTGCTGAACAACATTAATTCGTCTTCACTGTATTGAGATGAATCGTGATGGCTTTTCCCGAGGACAGCCTTGATAGTTGACTCATCAGGTTTTTCTTTATCAACATCATAAGCTTCGGG
>NZ_JMPL01000159.1 GCF_000735365.1 Kluyvera ascorbata ATCC 33433
GCTGCATCAACTGCGCGGAGTAGTCGGTACCGTTGCCCAGACGCTCCAGCCAGCCGCGGCTAAAGCGCAGGTGATAACGCACCTCTTTCAGCCCTTTGGCGGCGATGGCGGCAATCTGCGCGTCGCGGCTGTTAACCAGACGGCTGAACAGCGCCACGTGCCAGGCATCCATAAAGAACTGACGGGCGATGGTGTCGGCGAAATTGCCGTTCGGCTGTTCGACCAGCAGCACGTTGCTGAACTGGCGTTCGTCGCGGCCAAAGGCCAGCGTGTCTTCGTCGCCGCTGCCGTTCAGTTCGGCGGCATAGCTCAGGAAGTTGCGCGCCTGACCCAGCAGGTCGAGGCCGATATTGGCCAGCGCCAGGTCAATTTCCAGTTCCGGCGCGTGGCCGCACCAGGCACCTAAACGCTGGGCCAGCACCAGGCCGTTATCACCAAGACGCAGTGCATAGGTTGCAACGGGGTTTTGCGTGTTCATCGTTGCCTCACATATGTTCCATGCCGTCTGGCACGGTGTAGAAGGTCGGATGACGGTAGACCTTGCTCTCAGCAGGGTCGAAAAACTCACCGCGTTCTTCCGGCTGGGAGGCGACGATTTCGCTCGCCTTCACCACCCAGATAGAGCAGCCTTCGCTGCGGCGGGTGTAGGCATCACGCGCGTTTTCCAGCGCCATCTGATCGTCGGCGGCGTGCAGGCTGCCCACGTGACGGTGCGACAGACCCTGTTTGCTGCGGACAAATACTTCGTATAACGGCCAGTATGTTTTGCTCATCTTTTTTCTCCTCAGGCGGCATCGCGAGCGCGTTGTTTTTCGGCATGAGCCAGTGCGGCTTCGCGCACCCATGCACCCTCTTCCCAGGCTTTGCGCTTGGCGCCCAGACGTTCGTGATTGCAAATACCACGCCCGCTGATGACTTCATTCAGTTCCTGCCAGTCGATTTCTCCGTAGCGATAGTGACCGGTGGCCTCGTCCAGATAGAGGTCCGCATCCGGCACCTTCATGCCGAGAATCTCGACCTGCGGGACGGTGTTGTCGACGAAACGCTGACGCAGTTCATCGTTGGAATGCAGTTTGATTTTCCACGCCATGCTGCGGGCGCTGTTCGGCGAGTTGTCGTCGCTCGGCCCAAACATCATTAACGCCGGCCACCAGAAGCGGTTAATGGCGTCCTGCAGCATCTGACGCTGTTCTTCACTTCCTGCCGCCAGCGCCATACAGGCTTCAAAGCCCTGTCGCTGGTGGAAGCTCTCTTCTTTGCAGATTTTGACCATCGCGCGGGCATACGGGCCGTAAGAGGTACGGCACAGCGCCACCTGGTTGACGATCGCCGCGCCATCGACCAGCCAGCCGATCACGCCGATATCCGCCCAGGTGAGCGTCGGGTAGTTAAAGATGGAGGAGTACTTCATCTGCCCGTCGAGCATCTTCTGGTAGATGTCTTCACGCGCGCAGCCGAGGGTTTCCGCCGCGCTATAGAGATAAAGGCCATGCCCGGCTTCGTCCTGCACCTTCGCCAGCAGAATCGCTTTACGGCGAAGCGTTGGGGCACGGGTGATCCAGTTGCCTTCTGGCAGCATGCCGACGATTTCCGAGTGCGCATGCTGGCCAATCTGGCGGATCAGCGTCTTGCGGTACGCGTCCGGCATCCAGTCCTGCGGTTCGATGGCGGTATCCTGCGCGATGCGCTGGTCAAAGCGTTGTTCTTCTGTTGTCACGTCATCACCTTATGATTCCGATAAATTCAACAAATCAATTTTTGTGAATCATGTTGTTTTATAAAAGTTACATCTTAGTTAAATAGAACCACAAATTTTGTTTGTGAGTTTTGTGATGAGTACCGCAATACCCGTTGATTTATCGCAGTGAAACCGAATCATAATCAATACACGTAAAGTGTCTGCGATCGCATTGTTAATAAATTATTAAAATAAGGCTTGCTTTTCATGATTCAGAAAAGAACTATTAAATGCAGGTTTACGTAACATATCTGGAGAAACACCATGCAGCAGTTAGCCAGCTATTTGTCCGGCACCTGGCAAACCGGCCGGGGCCGTGCCCGTACCATTCACCACGCCATCAGCGGCGAACCGCTGTGGGAAGTGACAAGCGAAGGGTTGGATATGGCGCAGGCGCGTCGCTTCGCCATTGAGCACGGCGGCAAAGCGCTTCAGGCGATGACCTTTATTGAACGCAGCGCGATGCTGAAGGCGGTCGCCAAACATCTGATGGATCTCAAGGCCGATTTCTACGCCATCTCCGCCGAAACCGGCGCAACGCGCGGCGATAGCTGGGTGGATATCGAAGGCGGTATCGGCACCCTCTTCACCTATGCAAGTCTGGGCGGCCGCGAACTGCCGGACGACGTGCTGTGGCCTGAAGATGAACTGATCCCGCTGTCCAAACAGGGTGGCTTTGCCGCACGCCACGTGCTGACGTCAAAGTCCGGCGTCGCGGTGCACATCAATGCCTTTAACTTCCCTTGCTGGGGCATGTTAGAGAAGCTGGCACCGACCTGGCTTGCCGGTATGCCTGCAATCATCAAACCGGCGACCGCTACCGCCCAACTCACCCAGGCGATGGTGAAAGCCATCATCGACAGCGGCCTGGTGCCGGACGGTGCGATTAGCCTTATCTGCGGCGGCGCGGGCGACCTGCTCGACCACCTCGACAGCCAGGACGTGGTGACCTTTACCGGTTCGGCGCATACCGGGCAGCAGCTGCGCGTGCACCCGAACCTAGTGGCGAAGTCTGTCCCCTTCACCATGGAAGCGGACTCGCTGAACTGCTGCGTGCTGGGCGACGATGTCACGCCAGAGCAGCCGGAATTTGCCCTGTTTATCCGTGAAGTGGTCCGCGAGATGACCACCAAGGCCGGGCAAAAATGTACCGCTATCCGCCGCATTATCGTGCCGCAGGCTCAGGTGAAAGCGGTGAGCGACGCGCTGATTGCTCGTCTGCAAAAAGTGGTGGTCGGCGACCCGGCGCAGGAAGGCGTGAAGATGGGCTCGCTGGTCAATAGCGATCAGCGTCAGGACGTGCAGGACAACGTTAACCGTCTGGTGGAAGCCGGATGTGAAGTGCTGCTGGGGGGCAAAGCGGATCTCAACGCGTCCGGGGCGTTCTTCCCACCAACCCTGCTGTTCTGCGCGCAGCCGGATGAAGTTTCCGCGGTGCATGCGATTGAAGCCTTTGGCCCGGTCGCCACTCTGATGCCGTATAAGAATAGCGAACACGCGATGACGCTGGCTCGCGCCGGTGAAGGCAGCCTGGCGGGCACGCTGGTGACGGCAAGCGGCGAACTGGCGCGCGAATTTATCCTCGGCGCGGCCCGCGCACACGGGCGTATTCAGGTACTGAACGAAGAATCATCGACAGAATCCACCGGTCACGGCTCACCTCTGCCGCAGCTGGTACACGGCGGTCCGGGACGTGCAGGCGGCGGTGAAGAGCTGGGCGGCCTGCGCGCGGTGAAACACTATATGCAGCGCACCGCCATTCAGGGCAGCCCAACCATGCTGGCGGCGGTAAGCCAGCAATGGGTACGCGGCGCGCAGGTGGTGGAAGATCGTATTCATCCGTTCCGTAAGTATTTCGAAGAGATCCAGCCGGGCGATAGCCTGCTGACCCCGCGCCGTACGTTAACCGAAGCGGATATCGTGAACTTCGCCTGCCTCAGCGGCGACCACTTCTATGCCCATATGGACAAGATTGCCGCCGCCGACTCCATTTTCGGCGAACGCGTGGTGCACGGTTATTTCCTGATTTCCGCCGCTGCGGGTCTGTTCGTTGATGCGGGCGTCGGCCCGGTGATCGCCAACTACGGTATGGAAAACCTGCGCTTTATCGAGCCGGTGAAACCCGGCGATACCATTCAGGTGCGTCTCACCTGTAAGCGTAAAACGGTCAAACGCCAGCGCAACGCCGAAGAAAAAGCCACCGGCGTAGTGGAATGGGCGGTGGAGATTTTCAATCAGCATCAGCAGGCGGTAGCGCTGTATTCCATTCTGACGCTGGTTGCGCGTCAGCACGGGGATTTCCCGGCGTAAGACCCCGGCGTCGGCTACGCCTCGGCCGGGCTACAAAATGAACTCGTAGCCCGGCCGAGCGAAGCGACGCCGGGAATGCACCACATGAAAACCCAATGCCTCTGCGGAGGCATTTTTTGTAACTGGCAAAACTGACAAACAACCTGGCAAGCGCAAGCAAACGCTTCGTGACCTTCCGCTGTTAGCTTAAGAGACTGAAGCCGAAGTAGCAGCGGCAAGGCACAACATAACGATAAAATGAGGTCACAATGTCAAAAGGCTCGATTCGTTCAAACCGTAAAACAGCGCTGGCGCTGGCCGTCGCCCTGTTCTGCGCCTGGCAAGCTCCGGCATTCGCCCACGGCGGCGAAGCGCATATGGTTCCGATGGATAAAACCCTGCAAGATTTCGGCGCGGACGTCCAGTGGGATGATTACGCGCAGATGTACACCCTGATTAAAGACGGGGCGTTCGTGAAGGTAAAACCGGGAGCGAAAACCGCCATCGTCAACGGCAAAACCCTGAACCTGCAGGTGCCGGTGGTAATGAAAGACGGTAAAGCGTGGGTATCCGACACCTTTATCAACGACGTTTTCCAGTCGGGCCTCGATCAAACCTTCCAGGTTGAGAAAGTACCGCACCCGCTGAACTCGCTCTCTTCCGCCGAAATCAGCGAAGCGGTCACCATTGTGAAGGCCGCACCGGAGTTCCAGCCGAACACCCGCTTTACCGAGATTTCCCTGCATGAACCGGACAAACAGGCGGTATGGGCCTTTGCCTTAAAAGGCACCCCGGTTAATGCCCCGCGCACCGCCGACGTGGTGATGCTGGACGGCAAGCACGTGATTGAAGCCGTGGTTGACCTGCAAAACAAAAAAGTCCTCTCCTGGACACCGATTAAAGATGCGCACGGCATGGTGCTGATTGACGACTTCGTCAGTGTGCAGAACATCATCAACGCCAGCACCGAATTTGCTGACGTGCTGAAAAAACACGGCATTAAAGACACCACTAAAGTGGTCACCACCCCGCTGACCGTCGGCTACTTTGACGGTAAAGACGGCCTGAAGCAGGACGCGCGCCTGCTGAAAGTGGTGAGCTATCTGGATACCGGCGACGGCAACTACTGGGCGCACCCGATCGAAAACCTGGTGGCGGTGGTTGACCTTGAGCAGAAGAAAATCATCAAGATTGAAGAAGGCCCGGTGATTCCTGTCCCGATGGAAGCCCGTCCGTTTGATGGCCGCGACCGCGTAGCTAAAACGGTGAAACCGCTGGATATCATCGAGCCGGAAGGTAAAAACTACACCATCACCGGCGATATGATCCACTGGCGGAACTGGGACTTCCACCTGCGCCTGAACTCCCGCGTGGGGCCAATTCTCTCCACCGTGACCTATAACGATAACGGTACCAAGCGCCAGGTGATGTACGAAGGATCGCTCGGCGGGATGATCGTGCCTTACGGCGACCCGGACGTGGGCTGGTACTTCAAAGCATATCTGGACTCCGGCGACTACGGCATGGGCACCCTGACCTCGCCAATCGCTCGCGGCAAAGATGCGCCGAACAACGCCGTACTGCTGGATGAGACCATCGCCGACTACACCGGCACGCCAACCACCATTCCTCGCGCCGTGGCGGTATTCGAACGCTACGCCGGTCCGGAATATAAACACCAGGAGATGGGCCAGCCGAACGTCAGCACCGAGCGCCGTGAACTGGTGGTCCGTTGGATCAGCACCGTGGGTAACTACGACTACATCTTCGACTGGGTATTCCACGAAAACGGCACCATCGGCATCGACGCCGGGGCGACCGGTATTGAAGCGGTTAAAGGCGTGAAGGCGAAAACCATGCACGACCCAAGCGCCAAAGACGACACCCGTTACGGCACGCTGATCGACCATAATATCGTCGGCACCACCCACCAGCATATTTACAACTTCCGCCTCGACCTTGACGTGGACGGCGAGAATAACAGCCTGGTGGCGATGGACCCGGAAGTGAAGCCGAACACCGCGGGCGGCCCGCGTACCAGTACCATGCAGGTGAACCAGTACACCATCGACAGCGAGCAGAAAGCGGCGCAGAAATTTGATCCGGGCACGATTCGCCTGCTGAGCAACACCACTAAAGAAAACCGTATGGGTAACCCGGTCTCCTACCAGATTATCCCTTACGCAGGCGGCACGCACCCGGCGGCAACCGGCGCGAAGTTTGCCCCGGACGAGTGGATTTACCACCGCCTGAGCTTTATGGATAAACAGCTGTGGGTGACCCGTTACCATCAGGATGAGCGCTATCCGGAAGGGAAATACCCGAACCGTTCGGTGCACGATACCGGCCTCGGCCAGTACGCGAAGGATGACGAGTCGCTGACCAACCACGATGACGTGGTATGGATAACCACCGGCACCACCCACGTGGCGCGCGCCGAAGAGTGGCCGATTATGCCAACCGAGTGGGCCCACGCGCTGCTGAAACCGTGGAACTTCTTTGACGAGACCCCGACGTTGGGCGAGAAGAAGAAGTAAGTTGTGATGCTAAGACGGCCCCAGAGATGGGGCCGTCTTTTTGTGTTCGAAGCGGAGTCCGGGCTACATTCGATTGTAGCCCGGCCAAGCGCAGCGCCGCCGGGAACGTATCCGATGTCAAGCAGTTAAACAGCACAGTCCGTTACCAAAGCATGAAGTTTAAGGTTTTCTGAGCTGCAATAGCAGCCCTGTTCCAAGGACTGACATTCCACATTTCTGCTTAATTTGATTTGCATCGTTTTAGAGGCTGTAATCCGCTACTTGCTCAGGCAAAAGATCAGGCATCGCAATAGTTCGCCCTTCATCATCAACAAATTCAACCATGTAAGCCAGATATGGTTTTTCATGTATGAATACGATGGTACCCAGTACGCCTTTAGTTAACCCTTTATCCGGCAAATCTTCTGCTAACACAACCACCTCAAACTCTTCTCTTCTCATGGATTACATCTCACTTCACGAAAATCGTTGTCATACGTGGAACGGCGGTATCAGGTTCTCTCTGGTGGAAGATAATCACTCATTTGGTCTGGTAACAATGCGGGCAGAGCAATTGTTCGGCCTTTTTCATCACAGAACTCAACGAGATAAGCAAGTGTAGGGTTTTCAAATACCACGACTATCGTCCCGATCATCCCTTTTGCTAAGCCTTCCTCAGGCAAATCCTCTGCTAAAAGTACGACATCAAATTCGGCTCGTTTCATCATTAGCACTCTCATTTCACAAAAATAGTGGTTAGCCTTGGTACTAACGAATCTGTTTCATAGATCCAGCCCGTTCGAACTATCGCTGTTTCGCCATTTACCCCCAAAATGGGTATGTCTACAGCCATTTTTTGCCCAAAATTAATTGGGTCTAGCATCTTCGCTGGTGCCGACAATACCCCCTCCTGAACTCGTAGACCTAAAACGTCAGCATTCGTTGGGCTATAACCCAGTGCTGACTGGAACACCCTCGCTTTATGCCCTCCACTTGGATGAGTAGGGTTTAAAGAGTAAGTAGATAGTTTTCTGTAATCGACAACAGCATGTTCGGCATTTAGTAATGTTCCTGACTCAGAGATAAATCCCCTTAAAACTGGCGATTCAAACGTGGGGATTTTGCTGAATGTCGATAATTCTTCTAATTCTCCAGCTACGTTAATTCTTCCCATCGCCAGCCCGGCGGCGACAGACGCTGCGGTAATCAATAACCCCTTGTTGTCCATGACCTGGTCATAACCTGCTGGCGCATCGCCACCGAGCTGCTGTGCGGTCTGATGGAATTCCTCGACATTACCATTGTAGATACCACCCGCAGCCAGAAGACGTCCAACTGCTTTGCTGTTGATAATTTTACCCGCTTGGGCGTGCTGTATCGGAACATCGGAATAGTGATGTTTAATGGTCGGAGACGGCTTTCTTCCCTGATGCTCGCTGAGGCTATATTCATAGATTTGACGCACTGCCTGCTGAAAACCCTCGCTATAGGTATCCATGAAGCAGTCATAAATCAGATTACTGTCATCATCGAAGTAGAATGGATTACGGAAGTGGTCCCATTTTTCCTGGGTGTCTACGCCGACCATCCAGCCGTGATCCAGATTCCATTTCACGTCATCGTAGAGCCCGTCGTATTCAGTAAGTCGCTTGCGTTTATAGGGTTGAGCCGCGAATCGGTGGTAAACCCCTCTTCGTCGCTTTG
>NZ_JMPL01000160.1 GCF_000735365.1 Kluyvera ascorbata ATCC 33433
AAGATGAGCATCCGCGCGCGGAAACCACTTTGGAGCAACTGGCCTCACTGAAAACCCGTTCCGTAAGGGCGGCGTGGTGACGGCGGGCAACGCTTCCGGCGTCAACGACGGTGCGGCGGCGCTGATCATCGCAAGCCAGCAGCAGGCCACCGCGCAGGGCTTAACGCCACGTGCGCGCATCGTCGCCATGGCGACCGCGGGCGTTGAACCGAGGTACATGGGGCTTGGGCCAGTTCCGGCGGTGCGTAAAGTGCTGGAGCGCGCCGGGCTGAATATTAACGATATGGACGTGATTGAGCTGAACGAAGCCTTTGCCGCCCAGGCGCTGGGCGTGCTCAGACAGCTTGGACTGGCGGACGACGCGGCGCATGTGAATCCCAACGGTGGCGCCATCGCCTTAGGCCACCCGTTAGGCATGAGCGGCGCGCGGCTGGCGCTGGCAGCGACGCTGGAGCTGGAACGACGCAATGGACGCTATGCGCTGTGTACGATGTGTATTGGCGTGGGTCAGGGCATTGCCATGATCCTCGAGCGAGTGTGAGCTAATTGACCTGCGAGTACCCTACAACATGACAACTACAACAAAATTAGATCCGATTGAAACCGCATCGCGTGACGAGTTACAGGCTCTGCAAACCGAACGCCTGAAGTGGACGCTGAAACACGCCTACGAAAATGTGCCGATGTACCGCCGTAAGTTTGATGCGGCGGGGGTTCACCCGGATGATTTCCGTGAGCTGAGTGACCTGAGTAAATTCCCGTGCACCACCAAACAGGATCTGCGTGATAACTATCCGTTCGATACCTTCGCGGTGCCGATGGAGCAGGTGGTGCGTATCCATGCGTCATCCGGTACTACCGGCAAGCCGACCGTCGTGGGCTATACGCAGAACGATATCGATACCTGGGCGAACATCGTCGCCCGTTCGCTGCGCGCCGCTGGCGGCTCGGCGAAGGATAAAATTCACGTGGCCTACGGCTACGGCCTGTTCACCGGCGGCCTGGGCGCGCACTACGGTGCCGAGCGTTTAGGGGCGACGGTGATCCCGATGTCCGGCGGCCAGACCGAGAAACAGGCGCAGCTGATCCGTGATTTTAAACCCGACATGATCATGGTCACGCCATCTTACTGCCTGAACCTGATTGAAGAACTGGAACGCCAGATGGGCGGCGACGCACGCGGCTGTTCGCTGCGTACCGGCGTCTTCGGCGCAGAGCCGTGGACCACCGGCATGAAGGCGGAGATTGAACGTCGCCTCGGTATTACCGCGCTGGATATCTATGGCCTGTCCGAAGTCATGGGGCCGGGCGTGGCGATGGAGTGTATTGAAACCGCCGACGGCCCAACCATCTGGGAAGACCATTTCTTCCCGGAAGTGGTCAACCCGGAAGACGGTACGCCGCTGGCCGACGGCGAGCACGGCGAACTGCTGTTCACCACGCTCACCAAAGAAGCGCTGCCGGTCATTCGCTACCGCACCCGCGACCTGACGCGTCTGTTGCCGGGCACCGCCCGCACCATGCGCCGGATGGATCGCATCAGTGGCCGCAGCGATGACATGCTGATTATTCGCGGCGTGAACGTTTTCCCATCGCAGGTGGAAGAAGAGATCCTCAAAATTGAACATCTGGCGCCGCACTACCAGCTGGAAGTCGATCGCCGTGGGCATCTTGATTCACTTTCAATTCGCGTTGAGCTGAAAGAGAGTAGCCTCGTGCTGAGCCACGAGCAGCGCTGCCAGATTTGCCACCATCTGCGTCATCGCATTAAGTCGATGGTCGGCATTTCAACGGATGTCAGCATCGTTAACTGCGGCAGCATTCCACGCTCCGAAGGCAAGGCCTGCCGCGTATTCGACCTACGTAAAGCCGCAGCCAACGGCTAAGCAATGTAGCCCGGCCGAGCGAAGCGACGCCGGGTTTTTGCACCGAACTACTCCCGGCGTCACTTCGTTCGGCCGGGCTACAAATTCCTGTGCTATGATTCAAAAAGGACAAAAACAACAACACTATGAATCATATGGAAAAACTCGATAGCTTTATTCAGCAGGCGGTGACCGCGATGCCGATCAGCGGCACCTCGCTGATTGCCTCACTGTACGGTGACTGTTTATCTCAGCGCGGTGGAGAAGTCTGGCTTGGCAGCGTGGCGGCGCTGCTGGAAGGGCTGGGCTTTGGTGAACGTTTTGTGCGTACCGCGCTGTTTCGCCTCAACAAAGAAGAATGGCTGGACGTCGTGCGCATCGGCCGCCGCAGTTTCTATCGCCTGAGCGATAAAGGGCTGCGCCTGACGCGTCGCGCCGAGAGCAAAATTTATCGCGCCAGCGCCCCGGAATGGGACGGTACCTGGCTGCTGCTGCTCTCCGAAGGGCTGGAAAAAAACACCCTTGCCGAAGTAAAAAAACAGCTGATCTGGCAGGGGTTTGGCGTACTTGCGCCAAGCCTTCTGGCTTCGCCATCGCAAAAGCTGGCGGACGTCCAGTCGCTGCTGCACGAAGCGGGCGTAGCGGAAAACGTTATCTTCTTCGAAGCCCATTCGCCGCTGGCGCTCTCCCGCGCCGCGCTGCGTGAGCGAGTCGAAGAGTGCTGGCATCTGACCGAACAGAACGCCATGTATGAGGCGTTTATTACGCTGTTCCGTCCTCTGCTGCCGCTGTTACGCGATGCCGAGCCCGATGAGCTAACGCCGGAACGCTGCTTCCAGATTCGCCTGCTGTTGATCCATTTCTATCGCCGCGTGGTGCTGAAGGACCCACTGCTGCCAGAAGAGCTGCTGCCCGCCCACTGGCTGGGCCAGACCGCGCGCCAGCTCTGTATCAACATCTATCAACGCGTTGCCCCAGGGGCGCAGGCTTTCGTCAGTGAAAAAGGCGAAAGCTCGGTGGGCGAACTGCCCGCGCCGGGGCCGCTCTATTACCAGCGTTTTGGGGGATTACCCGAAGCGTAACAGGAGAAGCCATGCCGATTTACCAGATTGACGGGATGACCCCGGTTGTTCCAGTGGAAAGCTATGTTCATCCGACCGCCGTACTGATTGGCGATGTGATCCTTGGCAAAGGCGTTTACGTTGGCCCCAACGCCAGCCTGCGCGGCGATTTTGGGCGTATCGTCGTCAAAGATGGCGCGAATATCCAGGATAACTGCGTCATGCACGGTTTCCCCGGGCAGGACACGGTGGTGGAAGAAGACGGGCATATCGGCCACGGCGCCATTCTGCACGGCTGTGTGATCGGCCGCAATGCGTTGGTCGGTATGAGCGCGGTGATTATCGACGGCGCGACCATCGGTGAGAACAGCATCGTTGGCGCGTGCGCTTTTGTCAAAGCGCGGGCGGAAATGCCCGCCAATCACCTGATTATCGGCAGCCCGGCTAAAGCGATTCGCAGCTTAACCGAGCAGGAGCTTGAGTGGAAGAAACAGGGCACGCGCGAGTATCAGGTGCTGGTCGAACGATGCCAGAAGACGCTGGTTGCCGTCGAACCGTTAACCGAAGCAGAGCCGGGCCGTAAGCGTCTGGAGTTTGACGAAAACCTGCGGCCGAAATCCGCTATTTAGGGTAGCGCAACGCCTCCACCAACAACGTAAACGCGGTGGTGTGCTGGCGGCGGCTGGGGTAATAAAGATAATAACCGGGAAACGGCGCGCACCAGTCGTCAAGCACGCACTGTAAGCGCCCGGCGGCTACGCCATCCAGGACGGTGTCCTCAGGAACATAGGCCAGCCCTAAACCGGCTTCTGCCGCTTCAATGCGCTGCGGCAGGCAGTTTAGGATCAGTTGCCCCTCAACGCGCACGCGCAGAGGCTCGCCGTTTTGTTCAAACTCCCAGGCATACAATCCGCCGCGCGTCGGCAGGCGCATATTAATACAGCGGTGTTGCGCTAAATCGTGCGGCGTTTGCGGAACGCCATAGCGGGCAAGGTACTCCGGCGAACCAACGACGACCATCCGCATATCCGGGCCAATCCGCACCGCAATCATATCGCGCGCCACCTGTTCCCCTAAACGCACACCGGCGTCTAAACGCGCATCGACAATATCCGTCAGGCCGTTATCGACCGTCACCTCAATATTGATTTCCGGGTACTGCACCATAAAAGGCTTAATCAGCGGCCAGATGACGGTATTCATCGCATGCTCGCCGACGGTGAGGCGAATGTTGCCCGCTGGGCGATCGCGCGTATCGCGCAGCGCAGAAATCTCCTGTTCGATTTCCTGCAGGTGCGGGGTAAGCCGCTGATACAGCTTTTCACCCGCCTCGGTCGGGGAGACATTGCGGGTGGTGCGCGTTAGCAGTCGCACGTCGAGACGGCTTTCCAGATTGCGCATCGCGTGGCTCAGCGCCGACTGCGACACGCCAAGCTGCGCCGCCGCGCGGGTAAAACTGCGCTCGCGCGCGACGACCATAAACGAAATGAGGTCGTTGATGTTGTCTTTAAGCATGGGATGTGGCCATTAATGAATCTGGTTCATAGCTCCAGAGGGATTTTTTTAGTTTAATGTTCGTCGCGCGATATGCAACCCGGGAACGTGAGTGAGAGGCCAATGAAAATCAATGTGGTAGGCACCAGCGGCGTGGGGAAATCGACGCTGGCTAAGCGTCTGGCGACGCTGTTTTCCGTGCCCTATATCGAAATGGATACGCTTTACTGGCGGCCAGACTGGCAGGGCGTAACCGATGAGGAACTCTTTGCCGCGCTGACGCAGGCAACCGCTGCGCCCGGTTGGGTACTTGACGGTAATTACAATCGTAGTCGCCCGGTAAAATGGCGCGACGTGGATCTGGTGGTGTGGGTGGATTACAGCTTCTGGCGCACCTTCCGCCAGGCGGTCTGGCGTGCCGCAAGCCGGGCGTGGCGACAACAGGAATTGTGGCCTGGCACCGGTAATCGGGAGAGCTTCCGACGTTCGTTCTTCAGCCGTGACTCCATTATCCTCTGGACGCTGAAAACCTGGCGGCCAAACCGCGCGCGTTATCTGCGAGATATGGCCGATCCTGCCTGGCGGCATATCCGCTTTGTGCGGCTGCGCAATCAGCGCGAAACCGAAGCGTTTATCACGCAGTTGATGGCCGAAAAAGCGCGGCAATCTACCACTTAAGCGCACGAAAAGGCAGTGGTTTACGCCAGGCTATGGTAGCTTTATGGCTCTAACCATAAGGAGCCCTGCAGATGCCACACGTTGATATCAAATGTTTTCCCCGCGACCTGAACGACGAGCAAAAAACCGCGCTGGCAGCGGACATCACCGAAGTATTAATTCGCCATCTGAATAGCAAAGAGGGCGCTGTTAGCGTTGCCCTGAATCAGGTACAGCAGAGCGACTGGCAGCAGGTGTGGGACACCGAGATTGCCCCACATATGGATGAGCTGATTAAAAAGCCCGGCTATAGCATGTAAGCCTTTCGTAGCCCGGACGAGGCGCTAGCCGACTCCGGGGAGGCTCGGAGCCATTCCCGGCGGCGCTTCGCTTGGCCGGGCTACCCTTGCTGGTTACTCTGAAGGGGTGTTGGCGCGGATTTGTTTTCCGCTCGCCACAAACGTTCCTGCGCCGAGATGATGCAGCGTATTGCGCTTATCGTCGTCGAAATGCCAGCGTCCGGCGATGAATGCCTGCTCATCCGCGGCGGCGGAAACCACTTCGCCAAACAGCGTGTCGTATTGCCCGGCGGCGGCCGTGGCGGGCAGCAGTCGGCACTCCATCCACGCCAGACATTTCTCTTCAATTACCGGCAGCCCCAGCACCGGGCCTTTCACCACCGGAATACCGTAGGCGTTGAATTTATCCTCTTCGCGTCCGCTGACGCTGCCAACGGCATACGTCCAACTGGCGGCGGCGACGCCTGGTACCACGATGCCGAACGTGCCGTTGCGCTCAATAATTTCCCTCGACCAGGCGCTCTTATCGACCACGATAGCGATGCGCGGCGGCTCGAACTCCACCGGCATTGACCAGGCCGCGGCCATCACGTTGCGTCGTTTTGACTCGACGTCAAAGCTGGTAATGAGGATGGTCGGGCCGTGATTGAGCAGGCGGCTGGCGTGGTGAAGTTCAACGGGGCGAAAACGGCTCATAAGGATTTCCTGGATAATGGGATGCGGTTAACCACACACTAAATCGCAATAAAAGCGTAATCAATACGTCATATCACCTGCCTATAGTCGCCAGCACTAAGTCCCAAAGAGGATAACAATATGTTGGCTCCCCTGATCTTCATGCAGGTGAGCGCGGCCCGTCGGATTTCGACCGCGGGTGACGCATCGCTTTCCCATCGGGGAGGGCAAAAATGCGCGCGCTAACTGGCATTCGGCTCGACGGCGTTTCCTTCGCTTTCGGTGCCACCACCGTTCTTAATCACATTAACCTGCAGATCGATGCGGGCAGCATCGTGGCATTGCTTGGGCCTTCCGGCTGCGGCAAAAGCACGTTACTGCGCCTGCTGGCAGGGCTCACCGTTCCCGCTGAAGGTGAAATTCATTTCGGCGACCGTCTGATAGCCAGACCCGGCTGGGGGCTGCCGCCCGAACAGCGCGATATCGGCATGGTTTTCCAGGACTATGCGCTGTGGCCGCATATGACTGCCGCTGAAAACGTCGCTTTTCCGCTGCGAATGCGCGGCGTGGCCCGTGATGAGCGGACGCGCCGGGTTAATGACGCGCTGGCGATGGTCGGGCTTTCCGGTTTCGGCGAACGTAAGCCTTCCGGGCTCTCCGGCGGGCAGCAGCAGCGCGTGGCGCTGGCAAGGGCGATCGTCGCCGAACCACGGGTACTGCTGTTTGATGAGCCGCTTTCCAACCTCGATAGCGAACTGCGTGAATCGTTATGTCTGGAGATGAGCCGACTGCTGCGCCAGCTCGGCATCACCGCCGTGTACGTCACCCACGACCGCCGCGAGGCCGAACTGCTGGCCGACCGAATTGTGCACCTTTCTGCGGGCAGCATTGCTGCTGTTCGCACCGTTGATTCTACCTCAGGGGAACTTGTATGAAATCCGTTAAAAAAGGCGTTGCGCTCGCGATGATGTTATCTGCTTCGATGATTTCCAGCGCCCATGCGCTGACCGTATACACCGCAGGCCCAGGTTCTCTGGCAAAAAATCTGGCCAGCGGCTATGAAAAGAAAACCGGCGTGAAGGTGAATATCTTCCAGGCCACCACCGGCAAGGTGATGGCACGTCTGGAAGCCGAGCAGGCTAACCCGCAGGCGGACGTGCTGATTTCTGCCTCGTGGGACACCGCTGAAGACTTGCACGGCCGCGGCTGGTTGCTGCCATATCAGAGCGGGAATGCCGATAAGGTTCCGGCGGCGCTGAAATCTACCGACTATGTGGCGCAGGGTATTTCGGCGCTGGGGATTGTCTGGAACACCAAAAGCGGTACTCCGGAGCCGAAAGAGTGGCGCGACCTGACCGAAGCGGCGTTTAAAGACAAAGTCACCACGCCGGACCCGGCGCTTTCCGGTGCCTCACTCGATTTGCTGATCGGGTTACAAAATGGCATGGGTGATAAAGCCTGGGCGCTGTTTGATGAACTGAAAAAGAACGGCATGGTGGTGAGCGGGCCGAACGCGCAGGCGGTTACGCCGGTGATGCAGGGGGCGAAAGCGGCGGTATTTGGCGCGGTGGACTATGTCTCCTACGGTAATATCGATCAGGGCGAATCGCTGAAGGTGATTTTCCCGGCAAGCGGTACGGTGATTGCGCCGCGCCCGATGATGATCCTCAAATCCACACAACATGCGGATGAGGCGAAAGCCTTTGTCGACTACGTGCTTTCGCCGGAAGGTCAGGCAATGGTGGCCGAAGCGTGGCTGATGCCGGCTCGCAGCGATGTGTCGGCGAAACGCCCGTTGCTGAACGACCTGAAAGTACTGCCAACCGCCAGCGATGGTAGCAGCGAGCGCAGCGCCGTTCTGGCTCGGTTCAATACGTTGTTCGGGCAGTAAATTTCCGTCGCCCGGCCGAGCAAAGCGACGCCGGGATTTAGCATTGTGTACAACCCCGGCGGCGCTTCGCTTGGCCGGGCTACAATCTGGAACCTCGGGTGAAACAAAATCCCTCTACTTTCGTCACCCTCATCGCTCTGGTGGTGCTGGTGGCATTACCGCTCTTTTTCATTCTGTTGCAGGCTATTTTCCCGCAATTTAGCGCCGG
>NZ_JMPL01000161.1 GCF_000735365.1 Kluyvera ascorbata ATCC 33433
CTCCGTCCCTCTCATTACTGATTGGCCTGCGCTTTAGCCGCGGTCGTCGGCGCGCGGCATGGTGTCGCTGATTTCCGTTATCTCTACGGTCGGCATTGCGCTGGGCGTCGCGGTGCTGATTGTTGGCCTCAGCGCCATGAACGGTTTTGAGCGTGAGCTGAACAACCGCATTCTGGCGGTGGTGCCGCACGGTGAAATTGAAGCGGTGAACCAACCGTGGAATCACTGGCAGAACGTTCTGCCGAAAGTTGAAGCGGTAAAGGGCATTGAAGCGGCGGCCCCGTACATCAACTTTACCGGCCTGGTCGAAAGCGGCAGCAACCTGCGCGCCATCCAGGTGAAGGGCGTTGACCCGGCGCAGGAAAGTAAACTTAGCGCGCTGCCACGCTTTGTTCAGGCTGAAGCATGGGCCAATTTTAAAGCCGGTGAACAGCAAATTATTCTTGGCAAAGGTGTGGCCGATGCGCTGAAGGTGAAAGCGGGGGATTGGGTTTCAATCATGATCCCGAACTCGAATCCAGAACATAAACTGCTGCAGCCAAAACGCGTGCGCCTGCACGTGACCGGTATTTTGCAATTGAGCGGTCAGCTTGACCACAGCTTTGCGATGATCCCGATGCAGGATGCGCAGCAATATCTCGACATGGGCGAGAGCATTTCCGGTATCGCCATCAAGGTGAACGACGTCTTTAACGCCAACAAGCTGGTGCGTGATGCGGGCGAAGTGACTAACAACTACGTCTACATCAAAAGCTGGATTGGCACCTACGGCTACATGTACCGAGATATCCAGATGATCCGCGCCATCATGTATCTGGCGATGGTACTGGTGATTGGCGTGGCCTGCTTTAACATCGTCTCCACGCTGGTGATGGCGGTGAAAGATAAAAGTAGCGATATTGCGGTGCTGCGCACATTGGGTGCCAAAGACGGGCTGATTCGCGCAATTTTCGTGTGGTATGGTTTATTGGCTGGCCTGCTGGGCAGCGTGTGTGGCGTGGTGATTGGGGTGCTAGGCTCCCTGTACCTGACCAACATTATCAACGTGATTGAAAAACTTATTGGTCACCAGTTCTTATCTGGCGACATTTATTTTATCGACTTCCTGCCGTCTGAACTGCACTGGCTGGATGTCGTTTATGTGCTGGTCACGGCACTGTTGCTGAGTCTGCTGGCAAGCTGGTATCCCGCCCGCCGCGCCAGCCGAATTGACCCTGCGAGGGTGCTGAGTGGCCAGTAATTTGACGTCCTGACCGTGTGGCCTTGCTGCTGCGCGCGTCAGTTAGAGGAATGAACAATGATGCATTACGGATTTGACATTGGCGGCAGCAAGATTGCACTTGGCGTATTTGATTCATCGCGCCAGCTACGGTGGGAAACACGCGTTCCTACGCCGAAAGAGAGCTATGAGCGCTTTCTTGACGCGGTCATTGCGCTGGTAAAAGAGGCCGACCAGCGTTTTGATTGCCGGGGTACGGTGGGGATTGGCATTCCCGGTATGCCGGAAACCGAAGGCGGCCTGCTGTACGCGGCTAACGTGCCGGCGGCCAGCGGAAAACCGCTGCGTGCGGACCTGAGCCGTCTGCTCGATCGCGACGTGCGCCTCGATAATGACGCTAACTGCTTCGCGATTTCCGAAGCCTGGGATGAAGAGTTCACCCAGTATCCGCTGGTGATGGGGCTGATTCTCGGCACCGGGGTCGGCGGCGGTATCGTTCTGAACGGTAAATCGATTACCGGTCATAGTTATATTACCGGCGAGTTTGGCCACATCCGCCTGCCGGTGGATGCGCTGGAAGTGGTGGGGCGTGATTTTCCGCTCACCCGCTGCGGCTGCGGCCAGTCTGGCTGCATTGAAAACTATTTATCCGGTCGTGGTTTTGCGTGGCTGTACGAACATTTTTACCAGCAGCCGCTGACCTCGCCGGAAATCGTTGCCCTCTGGCAGCAAGGCGATCGCAACGCGCGTGAGCACGTTGAGCGTTATCTGGATCTGCTTGCGGTGTGCCTTGGCAACATTCTGACTATCGTCGACCCGGATCTGGTGGTGCTCGGCGGTGGGTTATCTAATTTTACAGCGATCGCCGATGGACTAGCGCAACGCTTACCGCGTCATTTACTGCCTGTAGCTCGTACGCCGCGCATTGAGCGCGCTCGTCACGGGGATGCAGGGGGAATGCGCGGCGCGGCGTTCCTTCATCTGACCAACTAACATGGAGTAGATATGCAGTCGCGCCGCTTACATCGATTGAGCCGTTTTCGTCGGAATAAACGTCAGCTGCGCCAGCGTCTGCGCCAGCGAATTTTCTTTACGGACAGGGTGATGCCAGAAGAGATGGATAAACCAAGAGTGGTCGTACTGACGGGCGCAGGCATTTCGGCAGAGTCGGGTATTCGGACCTTCCGCGCGGCGGACGGGTTGTGGGAAGAGCATCGGGTTGAGGATGTGGCGACGCCGGAAGGCTATCACCGCGATCCTGAGCTGGTGCAACGCTTCTATAACGAACGTCGCCGTCAGTTACAGCAGGCGGAAATTGCGCCGAATGCGGCGCATCTGGCGCTGGCAAGGCTGGAAGAGGCGCTGGGCGAGAACGTGCTGGTGGTGACGCAGAACATCGACAACCTGCACGAGCGCGCGGGCAATAAAAATGTGCTGCACATGCACGGTGAACTGCTGAAGGTGCGCTGCACCCAAAGCGGCCAGGTATTTGACTGGCCGGGCGACCTGACGGTGGATGACCGCTGTCACTGTTGCCAGTTCCCGGCACCGCTGCGCCCGCATATCGTCTGGTTTGGCGAAATGCCGTTTGAGATGGACCATATCTACATGGCGCTGGCGAGGGCAGATATTTTTATCGCCATCGGCACTTCAGGGCATGTCTATCCGGCGGCGGGTTTTGTTCACGAAGCGAAGCTGCACGGCGCGCACACCGTTGAGCTAAACCTTGAGCCAAGCCAGGTGGGCAGCGAGTTTGAAGAGAAGCATTATGGTCTGGCAAGCGAAGTGGTGCCAGCGTACGTGGCGAAGCTGCTGAAAGAAATGTGATGTTTGGGCTATGCCGACTAAAAAGCGGAGCTTAGGCTCCGCTTTTTTATTGCTGCAATCCCGGCGGCGCTGCGCCTGCCGGGCTAGCGGGGTCGTAATTAACGTCCCGCTTTCAGCTTCTGGTAATACTCTTCGTACAGCGTGCTGGCGCTGCCTACGTCGTTCTGCCATTCGCCTTTTTTGATGGTCTCGGCATCTGGGTAGAGCGATTTGTCGTTGGCGACTTCCGGGCTCAGCAGCTTACGCGCCGCCAGGTTTGGCGTTGGGTAGCCAATGGTTTCCGCCACCTCTTTTGCCACGTCCGGGCGCAGCAGGAAGTTAATCAGCTTCAGCGCGCCAGCTTTGTTTTTGGCATTGGCCGGAATGGAGAGGCTATCCATCCAGAAGATACCGCCTTCTTTCGGCCATACCACTTCCAGCGGCGTACCGGCCTGGCGGGCAACGAACGCGGAACCGTTCCACACCATCCCCAGATTCACTTCGCCTTCCATATACGGGTTAGCCGGGTTGTCGGAATTGAACGCCGCCACGTTTGGCATCAGCTTCTTCAGCTCGTTGTAGGCCGCTTCAATTTCTTTCGGGTCGGTGGTGTTACCGGAGTAGCCAAGCTTGCGCAGCGCCACCTGGAACACTTCACGGGCGTCGTCGGTTAGCAGCAGGCTGCCTTTGTATTCCGGCTTCCACAGGTCGGCCCAACTGGTGACGGTTTTCGGGTCAATCGCATCGCTGTTGATGCCAATCGCCGTTGCGCCCCAGATGTACGGGATCGAGTAGTCGTTGTTCGGATCGAACGGCTTGTTGAGCATCTCCGGGTCGAGATTTTTGAAGTTGCTCAATTGGCTTTTGTCGATCTTCTGGATCATGCCCTCTTTGCGCATCTTGTCGACAAAGTAGGTCGACGGCACGACCAGGTCGTAGGCGCCGTCTTTGTAAGTTTTAAGCTTGGCGTACATGGTTTCGTTCGACTCATAGGTCGAATAGATAACCTTGATGCCGGTCTCTTTGGTGAACTGTTCCAGAAGCCCTGGCGGCACGTACTCCGTCCAGTTATAGAAATAGAGCGTTTTGCTATCGTCCGCGTGGGCCGCACTCATACCGAGCGCTAAAGCACCTGCCGCGAGCAGGTGGCGTGACCATTTTTTCATTTTACGTCCCCTGAGTTTAGTGCCTGACCTTCAGGCCTTTGGTTTTATCTCGTGCAACCAGCTGGCTGGCAATCACCATCACCAGCGACAGCACCAGTAAAATCGTCGCCAGCGCGTTCACTTCTGGCGATACGCCAACTTTCACCATTGAGTAAATCTTCAGCGGCAGAATTTCATAGCTCGGCCCGGTGACAAACGACGATACCACCACGTCATCCATCGATAGGGTAAAGCTTAACAGCCAGCCTGCGGCCACTGCCGGTAGCGCCAGCGGTAGAATAATTTTGCGCAGAATAGTCAGCTCGCTGGCGCCGAGATCTTTCGCTGCTTCCAGCATGCGCACGTCAAAGCCTTTCAGCCGCGAGTAGACGGTGACTACCACGAACGGCAGGCAGAAGGTGATATGTGAAAACAGCAGCGACCAGAAGCCCAACTGAATGCCGAGCAGCATAAATAACACCAGCAGGGAAATCGCCATCACGATATCCGGCGACATCATCACCACGAACAGCATGCCGCTGACGAACGGTTTGCCGCGAAAGCGATAGCGGTACAGCGCCACGGCAGTGAGCGAGCCAATCAGCGTCGCGGCGGTGGCGGAGAAAATCGCCATCGTCAACGAGTGCTGTGCCGCCTGTAGCAGGCTGTCGTTGTTCATCAGCAGGCTGTACCACTTGGTGGTGAAGCCCTGCCAGTTGATCCCGAAGCGCGAGCTGTTAAACGAGTTCACGATCAAAATGATAATCGGGATGTAGAGATAAGCGTAGATGGCGGACATAAAGCCGCCGCGCAGCAGTCGACCGATCATTCCAGCTCCACCTTCTTGTTCAGCAAGCGCGAGGCGCGCCAGTACACCAGCAGCATCAGCCCCATCACCACGGTCAGCGTGATGCTGGTGGCCGCACCAAACGGCCAGTCGCGGATGTTGAGGAACTGGCTCTTGATGACGTTACCAATCAGCAGGTTTTTCGCCCCACCCATCAGGTCAGAGATGTAGAACAGCCCCATCGCGGGCAGCATCACCAGCAGACAACCGGCGATTATCCCCGGCATGGTCAGCGGAATGATGATGCGGATAAAGGTTTGCAGCTTGCTGGCGCCGAGATCTTTCGCCGCTTCCAGCAGCGGTTTATCGAGCTTTTCAATGCTGGAGTAAAGCGGCATCACCATAAATGGCAGCAGGATATAGACCAGGCCGATAATCACCGCGCTGGGGGTGAACATGATACGAATCGGGGTATCAATTATCCCCAGCCACAGCAGAAACTCGTTGAGATAGCCTTTGGTGCTGAGGAAAATTTTCAGCCCGTAGATGCGAATTAGCGAGTTGGTCCAGAACGGCACAATCAGCAAAAACAGCAGCAGCGGGCGCACCTTATGCGGCAGACGCGCCAGAAACCAGGCGAAGGGATAGCCCAGCACCAGGCACGCCAGCGTGGCGATAAACGCCATGTTCAGCGAGTGTAGCAGCACCTCGGCGTACAGCGGGTCAAGCAGCCGGGCATAGTTGTCCAGGGTAAAGACCATCTGGACGAAATTGGCATCGTCACGCGTCAGGAAACTGGTGACGATGATCATCAGGTTGGGCAGGAATACGAACAGCACAAGCCAACCGACGATGGTGGCAATCACCACATTCTGGAACTTACTTGTGCTCTTCATCAGCCAGTACAACCTCCCAGCTTTCTACCCAATTAATCGCCATTTTCTGATCTAACGAGTGGTCAAAGTCGGGGTCATCTTCGTTGAAGAATTCGCTGACCATCACCATCTTGCCGTTCTCAAGCTCAACCACCGACTCCAGCGTCATACCTTTATAGTTACGCTCGCGCACGTAGCCAATCAGGCCGTCGACGTCGGTGCCGTCGTGGATTTCATCGACGCGCAGATCTTCCGGGCGCAGCAGGACATTGAGCTTTTGACCAGGCGTGACCGGGAATTTAACGTCAATATTGCACTCGCGGCCTTCGACGCTGGCGCGAACCCGCAGCGAGTCGAGACGTTCAATGACGGTAGCGTTGAAGATGTTGATTTCGCCAATAAAGCTCGCCACAAACAGATTCTTCGGCTCTTCGTAGATTTCACGCGGCGTGCCGTCCTGCTCAATTTTGCCGTCGCGCATTACCACAATACGGTCAGACATGGTCAGAGCTTCTTCCTGGTCGTGAGTGACGAACACGAAGGTGATCCCAAGCTTGCGCTGCAACGCTTTGAGTTCGTTTTGCATCTGCTTACGCAGCTTGTAGTCGAGGGCGGAGAGGGATTCATCGAGCAGCAGCAGGCTCGGCTTGTTGACCACGGCGCGAGCAATAGCAACGCGCTGTTGCTGCCCGCCGGAGAGCTGGTGCGGTTTACGCTGGGCAAACTCTTCAAGCTGCACCATACGCAGCGCATCGTGAACCCGCGGGGTGATATCGCTTGCCGGCGTTTTCTGCATCCGCAGGCCGAAGGCGACGTTATCGAAAACGGTCATATGCGGGAATAGCGCGTAGCTCTGGAACACGGTATTGACGTGACGGTCTTCGGCAGGGACGTTGGTGATGTCCTGACCTTCCAGATGGATTTTCCCGGCATCGACGTTTTCCAGCCCAGCGATAAGGCGAAGAACGGTTGTTTTACCGCAGCCAGAGGGGCCAAGCAGCGTGAGGAACTCGCCGTTATTGATGGTCAGGTTCAGATCGGAGATGACCGTTTTTCCATCGAAATCTTTGCGAATTCCCGCCAGTTGCACCAGCGGTGAAAGCGAACGCGATTTAGTATTCAATTTCTTACTCTGTCCCATGTCAACACACCGGATGGCTTACCGATGCGGGGTTTGTGGTTATCCACCTTTAGACGTTTAGAGGTCTGATATTTATTAATAAGGGCTGGCATTCTACGGCAAACGATACCCAATCGCCAATCCTTGTCTAAGCTACCTTAGGTATATCTGATGATTAGCGACGGATTGATGAAAAAAATGGCCTTTGCCGGACTAAAAGTGACCTGACGCAATATTTGTGTTTTCGGGCTTATTGATAATGTTGTCACAAAAAGTGAGGGTGGCTACATGGATAAATTGCTTGAGCGTTTTTTGCAGTACGTTTCACTGGACACACAGTCGAAGCCCGGCGTGCGTCAGGTGCCGAGTACCGAAGGGCAGTGGAAACTATTACATCTGCTCAAAGAGCAATTGGAAACAATGGGGCTGGTTAACGTCACGCTGAGCGAGAAGGGTACGGTGATGGGCACCCTCCCGGCGAACGTCAGCGGCGATATTCCGGCGATCGGTTTTATCTCCCATGTGGATACCGCACCGGATTTCAGCGGTAAAAATGTCAATCCGCAAATTGTTGAAAACTATCGTGGCGGCGATATCGCCCTGGGTATCGGTGATGTTCCCGGTGCTGCATCAGTTGCTGGGGCAAACGCTTATCACCACCGACGGTAAAACGCTGCTGGGTGCTGATGACAAAGCCGGTATTGCCGAAATCATGACCGCGCTGGCGGTGCTGAAAGAAAAGAATATCCCGCACGGTGATATTCGCGTGGCGTTTACCCCGGATGAAGAGGTCGGGAAAGGGGCGAAGCACTTTGATGTCGAAGCCTTTAACGCGCAGTGGGCCTATACCGTTGACGGCGGTGGCGTGGGCGAACTGGAGTTTGAAAACTTCAACGCTGCCTCTATCACTATCAAAATTGTCGGCAACAACGTGCATCCGGGGACTGCGAAAGGGGTGATGGTCAACGCGCTGTCGCTGGCGACCCGCATTCATGCGGAAGTACCGGCCGATGAGAGTCCGGAAACCACCGAAGGCTACGAAGGTTTCTACCATCTCACCAGCATCAAAGGCTCAGTGGATCGCGCGGAGATGCACTACATCGTTCGTGATTT